>NZ_JAAHFZ010000001.1:492841-597841 GCF_010672795.1 Moorena sp. SIO1G6 | reverse complement strand
TAGCAAAAACACACAAGCCCATTAAGCCTCCTGGTACCAGAAAACGTTTCCATAAGCGTAGATCAGCAGGAACGTTTGTCATTAAAGGCAGGGCTGAACAACATAACACTCTGTCGAAACTGTTGTCAGGAAAGTTTAGGGTCTCAGCATCAGCTTCGATTAGCTCAATATTAGTCAACCCTGCTGCGGAGATCTTGCGTTGAGCTTGATTGAGTAAACCCGTAGAAATATCTACTCCCACCACTCGACCATCCTGACCAACCCGTTTTGCTGCTTCAATAGCAACTAAGCCAGTTCCCGTAGCAATGTCCAAGATTTTTTGTCCAGGTCTGATATCAACATGTTCGATTAGACAATTTGCAAGCCGAGGATGGAAATCCCCCTTATCGTAAGAATTGCTCCTGTTATCATAGATAGTAGCAATTTCTTGTTTAAACTCACTTAGCTCAAGATTATTGGTCATGGTATTTTGCCTCTTTATAGTTGATGTTAGCCTAAGCATTCAGCTGTCAGCTGTCAGCCGTCAGCCTTGGCCGTTGGCCACGCTACGCGAATGGCTGATAACTGATAACTGATAACTGATAGCTGATAACTGATAACTGATAGCTGATAGCTGATAGCTGATAGCTAATAGCTGAATGCTTTTGAGCTTAATGCTTTTGATCACAAGAAGAATACTCAAGGGGCACAAACTCTAACCCAGACTCCTGGTTGGGACAAGGCACCACATGGACTAAGATTTGTGAGGGATTCTTACGATTACCGTTAGCCGGTTCAAACTCAATTTTTCCCGTTACCCCATCAGCACTAAAATCAGGACTTTTCAAGGTTTTCTGCATACCAAGACGTGTGGGATTCTTCTGTTTTTCGATAGCTGTAATCAACACACGAGTTGCATCATAGGCTAAAGCAGACCAGGCAGTTAAGGAATTAAAAGATTTTCCCCATAAGGTTTGAGCATCTTGATTAACTTGTGGGTTAGCACTGTTTAGGTGATGCCAGGAAACAGACACCACAAGGTTCTCGAATAGATCGGGTTGTTTAAGTGCTAGTGTTTTTGACCTGGCGATTCCCGAGGAACCCACCATCACATTACGACCATTGTTTTCCTTGATCATATCGATAGCATTAGTGACAGCATTGGTGACTTGACCATCAGGATTTAAAACAATAGCTGTGTCCTGGGTTTTCCCAATTTCCTCTATTGCTTGCTTAGGGTTAAAGTTGGGCTTAGATATATCGTAGTGTTTGATATCGACAAGTTCTCCTCCTTGGTTAGTAAACTGCTGTTTAAATTCTTGCCAGAACGAGTGAGTGAATGGACTGCGAGGATTATAAAAAACTGCCGCTTTTTGGTGACCATTTTCAACCAAATAATCAACCAAATATTGGGCTGCAATTTTAGCGGTAGGTACCGTCCGGAAGAAAAAATTTCTAGGGTGCTCTGTCAGTTCTTCCGTTGTGGAGCCAGAGGAGATTAACACTAGCTTATTACTATTATAAATATCCACAGTTTCCATGGTCATATCACTAGCATAGTGACCAACTACCCCTAGGATATCCCGTTCCTTGACTAGTGCCTTTGCCCTTTGGATCGCTTCTGAGGTGATATTAGCATCATCAGCAATAAGAACTTTTAGACCCTTACCCTTGATAGATTTACCGTTTATAACATCCTTTCCTAGTAACTTTTCAGTAAAGTTGTTAGGGAGTTTGTCATTATCCTGAAAAAGCTCTAAGTTAACTTCTGTTTGAGCGTGACCGATTCCTCGAAGAATTTTTTGAGCTAGCTCCCGATGTTTGACAGAGCCATTTTTGTTTCTAACGATGGGCACCGCCACAGCAATGGTGTAGTAATCGGATTTAGTAGCCTCTAAAAGGGCATTATTCAGATAAATTAACGTTTCTGGGTCTTTGTCTTCCTCTTGCCAGGATTTTAAGAATAAATTACCAGCTTTTTTATAGTTAGATTTTGTCCACCAACACCTCTCCCATCGTTGCCAAGTTTTTTGACTAAAAATGGCTAAGTTATCTCTCCAGGGAGTCTGACATTTTGCCATAAATTTAACACCCCGGTGCTTGAAACGTCGAGCAGAGGTTGTATCCAGTATCTCTTCTCCAGAACTAATCTTGTCTCCTAGCTTGTTAGGCTCTGTGGCAATTTTGTAAATTCCGTAAATGCTAAGGAGCGCAACAGTCCCTAACGCTAATTTAATCAAAAGTGTAACTAATGATCCTGACACTGGCCAACGCCATGGTTGTGCTTTAGGATGGTGATAAATCACCGGTAACCAAGTAGCGTAGGGTAATTTTTTATCTAATCGATTCTCTAGATAATGGAGTCTTTTTCGTGCTACTTTAACTGCCTTATGGAGAGACTTTCCTTGAGAAAATTCTTCGAGAAAGAACCTGAGGAAGGTCTGGGCAACTTCATCGGGGACTGGCTCTTTCATAATAATCGCTTGTGGCATTTGTAATCTAGCTAGAGCATTGGCTAAGCCTAAGCCATCACAGCTATTAAATATCGCTAGCTTCAAGCCGTTTTTAATGGCTTCCTTTAGAGCAGGAATTAAATCATCAATGATGAGACTGTCTTCCTGATTGATATAAATTCGACCACTTTCATCATTACATTCGCTAGAACTATGACCAGCAAAAAACAGAATATCCCAGCCCTCTTTTTCCCAAAGTTTATGGTCTAATTCCTCTCGTGTCGGTTCTACTAGAAAGCAGGAGGATGAATCTAAGCTAGAGACTTGCTGCCAATTGTTGTGGTCGGTTTCGATATCAATTCCGTCACTGTTACCAAGAATGGCTAATAGTCTGACTCGATTTCTCAGTTTAGTTTCTGGAGTTGGCTGGTATTCCAAGGGAATTAAACTAAATTCAACGGAGTCATGATTATTTTCCCATACATCCCAGAGGTGCCATGGTAATCGTTGAAGCTGAGGATTATCGGTCTGAATCAATACCCGAATATCACGATGACGGCTTAACTCAGTTGTTAATTGATTTCTGATCTGGTCAAAGCCATCGGATCTAGAATTCAGCCATTGGTTAATATTGTTGCTTAACTCGTCAACCAATTGCTCACAGGATTTCATCGAAGAGATGTACAGTCCTTTGGGAGTTAAGCGGGGGTTTCGGTAAAAATACTCTAAATTACGATATCCTTTCTGCCAATCGGTGTATAGTTGATAAATTTCGGGGTTTGGTGCCAACCGACTCATAATTTTTCCTTCAGCTGACTTGTCTGTTGTTCCCCATGCCAAAGTGACTCGAATTCCCCTGTCTAGGTCACCATCTAGTGTTAGAATAACTACTCTATTCATTTCTATTTATTGCCGTATTTTTGTAGATTGCCAGATCCAATCACCGACAGGAGTCTCCTTGACTCTGATTGACTGACGAAAATTTGCATGTTGATGATTAGCGCTGTTACTCCCTCAGGATTTACTAGGAATTTTAATCCTAAGAATTGTGAGTCAAGCAGCGCTTTGAGTTATGGGGGTATGGGATTTAGGCAACTAGCATACTTGATAGTATATGGACTATACCATATTTTTGAAATTATCCAGAAATATTTAAACTATCTTCACACTAATTTGAAGCCAGACTGCCGCTCTAATGGTATGCGTAGTGCTATATCAGGCTGCTGAGAAAAGCGATTGGCCGTAGGCCACGCTACCCGAACGCAAAATCAAAACACCTTTTCATAAAACCTTGTTTTTGGGCTGAATATAAATATATGGGTAGATTCAGGTAACTAGCATTGTACAGGAAAACACAAACAATGATGAACCTTCAACAAACCCAACTCTATCAACGCCTTCAGGCATTTTCCTTAGATGATCCTGATGCCAAATTTCCCTTTAGCAAGCGACTGGCTCGGGAAAATCACTGGAGTCTTAAATACACTAAGCGAGTGATTGATGAATACAAGAAATTTGCGTTTCTAGCAGTAGTAGCTGACCATCCCGTTTCCCCTTCTGATCCAGTGGATCAAGTGTGGCATCTACACTTGACCTATACCCATTCTTACTGGAATGAATTTTGCCCAAACATTCTACAAATCCCCTTTCATCATCTGCCTAGTGGTGGTGGTGCCAGTGAAAAGTCTAAATTCGACGATTGGTACACTAAAACCCTAGCCAGCTATCACTATTTCTTTGGGGAAGCACCACCATTAGATATTTGGGCACCTGCTGATCTTCATGTTAGTCAGCATGTCAATTTTGTGCGGTTAAACCCTCAGCAGTACTGGATTTTACCTAAAGTTAATTTGCCTAAAGTTAGTTTGCGTAAGGTTAGTTTAGACTCACTACCCAACTTCGGCCTCAACCAATACAGGATGGTTTTCCTATTGTTCGTCTTGGCAGTAACCATCACAGGTTGTGAGTCATTAGTCTTAGTCAATAGCGCAAACCCAATTAATTTCACAGGACTATTATTTCTCGGGTTTTATCTAGTTCTAGTAAGTGCTGCGGTGGTCTTGGCCTACGGTTTACGTTGGTATCTACAACAACCAGCTTCCGATCCTGAGGGGAAATCCATCTCTCTCGATGCCTATGAGACAGGCTATTTAGTTGGAGGTAAAGAGCGAGCTGTCGATACAGCCATCGTTAACCTTGTGCAGGGTGGACATTTAAAACCTGTGCCTGAATACCGAGGGCTAGAATTAGTAAATCCTTTGGTTTACAAAAATGATCCCCTTGAGTTGAAAATTGACATTGGTGCTAGAACTGGTCAGACTATAACTCAAATTAGAGCATCCGCTGCATCCGCTACAGACCAAATACGCGATCGCTTAACCGATCTCAATCTCTTACTTACAGAAGACCAAACCAAATCAGCCCAGCAATATCCCGCACTCCCTCTGTTTGCTGTCTTGCTCCTAGGAATCAGCAAAATTATAGTAGGCATTTCGCGACATAAGCCAGTCGGTTTCCTGATGATACTGTGCCTCATCACAGCAATCATGGGTTTGTTCTTTCTGGTTGAACCAGTAAACCGTAGTGGTTACGGCGATACTGTATTAGACAACCTAAAAGTTAAGCATCAGATGCTGGAAAATGCTCAGAATAATTCTCAAGTAGCCCTGGCATTTGCTCTATTTGGTAGTACAGTTTTGAGCCAAAATGGTCTACAAAACTTGCGAAAGGTATTTAATCCTCCCAGCAATTCTGGTAATAGCAGTAGCAGTGGCTGCAGTAGCAGTAGCTGCGGTGGCAGTAGCTGCGGTGGCGGTAGCAGCTGCGGTGGCGGCTGCGGTGGCGGCTGCGGTGGCGGCTGCGGTGGCTGCGGCGACTAAAGAGTTATAGCGGTTCCCGCGACTGTGAGGTACATCTCGATCAGCCCTACTAGGGGAAAGAAATTTGGTATGTACCTCATCTAACTACAGAATCGCTATAGTTGATCGTTATCCTTCTGTTCCCTGATGGTGCCAAAGCATGGTTTAAGAGTAGCTTTGATGATTGCTTTTGGCTGACCTTTGTTAATCACAGGAGGTGGGATGGAGTAAAGTTATTATCTTACACCATTCTCCCCTCTTTTCTTTATGAGTTTATTCTGAATTTCAAGATTAGCCGAAATTGAGATTAAAAATTGACATTATTGAATTTTTTATTTAGTATAATCAAGGATTTAAAGGCAATCAATTTTGTTCATAGGGAGATTTAGTTTGTAACAAGATTACATTCATTGCTATTCAACCCAAGAGCAAAAACGCCTAATTGAACAAGCTCAATATTGGCGATAAAAACTGATACTGCGTGATTTAAACCTGTCTGGTGGTGAGCATGTCCTAGAACTCGGTTGCGGTGTCGGAGCTGTCTTCGGAATAATTTTGGAAACTTTTCCAGATTTAAGAGTAGCTGGAATTGACCTACAGTCTACCCAAATTGAGTACGCTCATCACTATTTAAATACTCTTGGTTTCGACAATATTGATCTGTGTGTAGGTGACCTGGGGGCGCTTGTCGCCCCCCCAGGTTTTTAGAGTATGTTTACTCTTGTCTAGAGCCAACTCTCAGGCAAATGACGGAAAAACTGGGAAAGGATTATCAACGATTAAAAGCCGGTCTAGAATTTTTTCGAGGTCTTTCAAAGCAGCCAGAAAGTGCAGCAACAATTACAGTATATCGGGCTTCAGGCACACGGTAGTCAAATCACAGACTAAGAGTATCTGATCCAGGACTTACGCAGACACAGTATGTATGTTATATGTTGATCGTTATCCTTCTGTTCTCCTTTCCCTGTTCCCTGCTCCCTATTTCCTATTCCCTGCACGCAGCGCTATAATTGGCTTAAGCTTCATCTTCATTTGCCGCAATAGAAGTGAGCAGTTTGATCCTAATGAAGCCTCCCCCACCTAGCTTTGCTTGAGGTGGGGGTGTCCTATGCTATCGTTTGAGGTTACCCATAGATCACATAAGACTGCCCGACTTCTAGGCAACCGAGTAGAACTTTTGCTACTACGGTTCTCACTGTCATTTCTGCGAGTGAGTTCTTGAATAGCTCTAGCTGCAATGTTGTAACTAGCGCTTAAATCAGCGTTGTATCGTTTACCGTTACTGAACGTAGCTAGAGCGTAATTTTTCCGATCACGCCAAACTGTTCCACTACCGTCATAAGCGTTGCTAGATGTTCCTCGGGCAACTACATCACAAATCTTCCCGCCAGATTCGATCCATTTCATTTCCGTTAATTCTCGAATTATAGACTTTAACCAACCGTGGAAACGCTGTTTAAGATTAGATTTATTCTTACCACCTTTGGGCTTCCAGTTTTTTAGATATTCAAAAGCGATAACCGAAACATTATACTCAATGCTGATCTCAACAATCCCCTTAGAGACTATCTGGGCTATTTGACGGTTAATGTGGCGACATTTCCGATAAGTATTCCGGCAAAAACCTTTGTGTAACCTTCCGCCTTTACCCATCGTTTTAGACGCTTTTTTTGAGACTGATTTCAGCTTTTTATCACGACGGTCTATGTCTCTGACTGGGTGAATAAATTCACGATAAATTACAGTGCCATCGGACTCAACGACTGAAATAACAGCAGTTTTATTAATTCCTCTATCTACTCCTACTACACGATTAACTTCTTTTTTATGATTAGGTTTGCAATCAAACGGAACGGATAACCACGCTTTACCATTTCGTTGAATCAGCGACGGTTACAGCTGTTTGTTAGCTGGGATAGTATGTCGATTCCTAGTTGAAACGATCCCAACCGTTGTCCATACCCAATTTTTCCCGTTTAATACTTTGATTTGAATTTGTTCGAGGGAATCTAACCGATAACATTGACCTTGATCAAGTGCTGGATAACAGTTAGCTCCAATCGTCATTAATGGTGGCTTAGCATCCCGTCTCTTCCGTGACTGTCCACATTGCCAGTCTCTATATCTCGTTACAAAGCTGCTAACTTGCCCCAAGGAAAAAGCGATAGCAGCACGACGATAATAAGACGGCAATTTATAAAATACTCGATTAAATATTTTATACTTAGGGTTAGGGTTTTTATTGGTTTGGTGCATTAGCCGTTCTACGGCTGTAACGGCTTCTTTTGTATCTTTGGAACCGATTGTCTCCCAATGGGTAAATAGTATTGAAGTCAAAAACTTACAGGCACGTTGATAAACAGAGATTGTCTCAGCAAACATTAATTGCTGAGGGGCACTTGGGTTAAGACTCCACTTATCGGTGCGAAGAATTTTCTGTGACTTCTTTGCTATCATGGCTACATGATAGAACATGTGTTCTTGTGGTTTCAAGCCGTCTAAGGTCTTTTTCCCATAGCGTTGGCTCGATTGAGATACATATAGTGTTTGTCACGAAGTCTCGTTATCCGGTGAGATCTGGTGATGTAGAGTTAGACATAATCGATCTCATCCATGGAATATGTCAGAAACACCGCTGCCTACTTAAAGAAGCGAAAGGTGACTTAGTTAAAAATGACCAGATCCACTTACTGATAGATTTGGCACCTGATGTATTAATAAGCACGAAAATTAGGGAGATAACCATTTAACCATTAATAATAAGTTGTTCCTTGACCCCCACTTGAACGAAGTGGGGGAATGCGTCACAAATTTTGTTCAAAATCTCAGGAGCATGGTTAATGGCGAATCACAATCAACCATGCTCTGTAATTCTTCGAAATATCATACATTAGGCAAACCCGATTGTAAACATTGCTTTGCCACCATGTCTATATAAGTTCTCAAATTACGACATCAGAAACTGGCCAAGGAAAGAAGGATTTTGATGTCGTAATTTTATGTCAGTCTTGTTTTAGACTATCAAAGCATCGGCCTGAATCCTTTGTAATCTATCGGTTACCGCCACCGTCAGCTAAATCTGGAGCAGGCTCATAGGTGAGAGTGGCAACAGAAGAAGGAAGGGGAATAAATTTGGGTGTACTTCATCCCACTGTTAACCCCTATAATAACATTACCGAAGGCAAAAAGCAAAATATAAAAGGCATATATAAAACTAAAAAAAAGCCATTAAAAATAAAAATAATAATAAAACTTTTCCAAGATTTATTGTTATTTTTTGTGGATTTTGACTATTTGATATTGCTAACAATCTACATCGTCAACCCTATACTCAAGGTATTAATTCCATGTTTACCTCAACTCTCGCCAAAGTTGGAGCAGTTTTTGCCACTGCTTCTGCTGTGATGCTAGGTTACACTTCCAACGCACAAGCTGAAATGTTGTTTGACCGGGGACTACCCACAGAAAATCTTAATAGTATTTTTGAAGCAAACCGCAGTAATGTGCGGTGGGCTACAGATGCCCAGAACCAGGGCTTTTTTGGTGATGATTTCACTATCGGCAATGTAGGAGACACCTTTGTTATCGATACCATTCGCACTTGGATGGTACCTGGTTTGAGTATTGGTGACCCAGACAACTTGGGGGATTGGTATGAAAGCTTTACTCTGTTGACAGGTCTTGCGGCTGAGGATGATATTTCTCCCTTCGCCAGTGCAACTTTAGACTTTAACAGTAACGTGACGAGCAATCCAGATGTTACCATCACCCAAGTCTCTTACCCAGATGCTGCTGAGTCGATCTACGATAACTTTGGTGATTTTGTCAATATTTGGCAAGTGGATTTCAACAATCTCAACTGGACTATCGAAGGCGGTACAACCTATAATTTCGGGGTGCGGGGTGTTGGTCGTGAGATCCCTGATGAGGATATATTCTATCCCTGGTTTAACCATGCTTCCAACGCAGGATTGAGTGGTTCGCCCCAGGATGGCGCTGACAATCGTTACTTGCAGTTTGATGCCTCAGGTAACTTCGTTTATATCGTCGATACCAATGGTAACGGCTGGGATAAGTCTTCGGATATTAATGTGCAGATTTTTGGCGAAGCGACTCCTAAGACTTCTGTACCAGAACCAGGTTCTGTATTAGCTTTACTGGCGTTTATTACCTTTTTAACCGCAGGTTCACCAAAGAAGCAATAGAAATCAAAGTAAGCATTCAGCCTTATGGGATCAGTTAAAGTTAAAATAAATCCCCTACCGAGGTGAGAGGTAGGGGAGCAAGGTATTGTCTTGAACGCAGACTGAGAGCTAGTAACTAGTGTCTAGAGCTTGTGTGTCTAGAGCTTGTGTGTCTAGTAACTTGTGTTTGGACAAAAACAGACTAAGCAATACTTTAATTACAATACTCTTTGCTCTGTTTGTGTCGCCAAAATGGCTCCAATTTCAAAAAAGGGAGCTTCGGAGTAGGGAAGTCGGAAGTGGAAAAAAATCCTGTATACCTCATGACTATCAGAACCGCTATAACCAGTGGGGATAAAAACAGATGCGTTCCCGTAGGGTCGGCTTTGCCGAATCGCATCCCCAAATCCCAATCATGCCGAAGCAGTACCCGAAACGCCCAAGCCAGAAGCAACTCAGTCCCCTGTACAGCCGAGCGCATTATCTGAAGCATCACAGATAGAAGCAGCACCCGAAATGACCCAACCACCAGAAGAGATTCAACCGCCAAAAGAGTCGAGCCAGCAACAGCAATGGGTGGACAGTCTAGCGCCAGACCTAGCTCAACTTTTGTCAGACGTGCGTTCGCGTAGCGTGACCTACGGTCAATCGCCCTTATTTTGCTTGATACGGCAGAGATGAATGGTGCAGATTGATTTTCAGATCACCGTTTTCATCGCGAACATAACCAAAAGAGTATTCTACCTTGATCTCGCTACCGTCTGTTTTGGTGAAAAAATACTCACCCATCGACATGGCTGTATCGCAGTGGGTAATAATTCCTTCATTCTCAAAGCGCACATTGTTATAGGGCGCAAGAGCAAAACCTTTATCTTCGCTGATGCTGCCCCCGACAAAATAAGACAAAGCCTCTTTCTCCGTGCCTCTGAACGGATCATCGCTGGCCAGTGTTGGTTTGAACAAAACCGTACCAAGATCATAAGCATAAAGCCTGTCAAGAGTACTTTGTGCTTCTGCTTGTGGGTTTTCTGCCTTGCCAATGGCGACAATGGCTTTGCCCCAGCTTTCCTGTGCACCTAGAACATCGTTTTTTGTGACAGGATTTTTGCATGGCGCAGCCTGTGCCCTTGGCGTACCTCCAAGGTTCGTGCAACCAGCTATTGTGGTTACTGTGGATAGGATTAAAAGTGCAGAGAAATATGGTTTCATGGTGATCTTTTTATTTTATAAGACTAGGCGTAAATCTCAGTAAAGGACAAAAGTTGCCAAAAGAGCAGCGTGGGCGTAGCGCAATCGGTGCTTTTGAATAAAATAAGCTGTTCGCGCAGCGTGAGCTTTAGCTCACGGCTGTTCCCTTAGCTTGGTCTACGGCCAACGGCTGACGGCACCTCAAGTAGCGTGAGCCAAAAGCTGACGGCACCTCAAGCAGCGTGCGCGTAGCGCATATGCCGACGTTACAGATTTCGCGATCAAGTCGCTCAATCGAGATTCAGCTGTTGAACCGATTTCAACCCCGTAGCAATACCACAAATACTCTACCACCATTTTTCTGACATAATCCCAAATAATTGGGGTAAGTCGCTGATTTGAACTCTCCTCGACTTGAAACGTTGAGGATTTTGGGCTGATGGTGTGCAACCCTTGGCTAATCGCTGTTAGTTGACGAAATTATAGCACAGCAACCTATGTATTTTACATTACATTTACAATTCTTTACATTTAGGCTAAAATTGATATAATCAAACAGGTTGTGTACATGTGATCTAGATCAGGAGCAATATCTATAGGGAAATCAAAAGCTGTTTACGATTGAGCCAAAACTGTTACGTGGTCATAACCTCTGGGAATTCTATTAGAAAGTCCTAGACAGATTAATCTGACCCTACTAAATCCGGAACCAACAGCTCAACTGTTGAAGTCAAGCATAGGCAAAACGTTTACCGTCCAAACCTAGAGTCAGGATATCAGTCCTGAAATCAGAGCGGGGAACAGTTTCAGCTTGACTACCTCAGCTGAAATATTCAACCTTCCCTGCCTATAGAGAACAATCTATCCAGCAAGAGCAAAGCATCTACTGAGTTGTTCGGTATTGAGTAATTCTCACTACTGATCACTCAATCTATACTCACTATACTTACTACTCAATACTCACGACTGACGTCTTCTGATGCCTCCAACGGATCTATTTCGCGAGGGGTTCAGACTCGCTTTATTGAAATTGTTACGGATGTCCCTAAGGATTATACCTTATGAATATTACCATTATTGGTTGCGGTTATGTTGGCACAGCTCTAGCAAATTTCTGGCATCACCAGCAGGGTCACCAGGTGACAGCTACCACTACTACCCAAGAACGGGTAGCAAAGCTGAAGGAAGTCGCCTCACAGGTAGTGGTGATGAAAGGGGATGATACCCAAGGGATGCAGTCGGCACTTATTGATCAAGACACTATTCTCCTGAGTATTGCCCCGATCAGTAATAGGCAAGTTGATGCCAACCTCTACGAAGCCACTTACATCCCCACCGCTAGCAATTTGGTAGCAGCTTTAGCAGATCATCCCACCGTGAAGCAGGTAATTTACCTAAGTAGTTGCGCCGTCTACGGTAACCAACAGGGAGCATGGGTAGATGAAAATTCTCCTATCGTTCCAGCGAACGAACATGGTCGGGTTTTGTCTTTGACGGAACATATTTTATTAGGGGCAAGCAGTGAAAATTGCAACGTCTGTATCCTGCGCCTTGGGGGGATTTATGGTCCCGGTCGTGAGTTAAGCAAGCGGTTTGAGCGACTGGCTGGCACGACGCTTCCTGGCAGTGGCGATAACTTTATCAATTGGATTCACCGAGACGACATTGTTCAGGCAGTGGAGTTTGCTAGACGAAACCGCTGCCAAGGTATCTACAATGTAGTTAATGACGTCAAACTCACCACGCGGGAGCTGACTGATCAAATATGCGATCGCTACAATCTCCCCAAAGTGTTATGGGATTCCTCACAACCTAACTTCCGAACCAATAACGCCCGTGTCCATAATCGGAAGTTGAAAGTTGCTGGTTATGAGTTGATTCATGCTCAAACCTTGATTTAAGCAATGCCTAATAATGTGAACTATAATCTAGAATGTGACTAGCTTTTTCTGAATAAACCTTACCGAAATTAACCCATAAATTACCAGAATACTGTATTTATAATTTTGTAAAAGTTTCGTTATTAATTCCCACGCCCCATTAAACCTTGTTGGGTGGAATCAATTTTTTTAATACAATCAATCTCCGTTGATTGGAGTGCATCTCACTTTTGCAAAAATACGACCATTTAAGTAAAAAAGTTGCAAGCTTGATCTTCCTCCTTTACTTTAATCACAATCACCTTAAGATAGAGCAAAACTTGCTTTCTGATTTCTTTCAAAAGCCGTTCATAGTTTGAATTGTAATTTATTTTAAAATCTTTTCTTTAAATACTTCGGCTAAATTTTTGAGAGATAGGTTATAGTACAGCTGATTATAATTTTTGAAAAGGGTTTTTTCTGCTTCTGTCTTGGGTTGATCTTTTATAGCAGTCGAAGTAAAGCTTAAGACATCTTCTGCTCCCTGCTCCCTGCTCCCTGCTCCCTTTCAACCAAAAGACTATGTCCTAAACTATACTTCCCTTGCTATACTTTGTTAATATCTTGAATGCAGGTTTGAAAAAACGGCTTAGTACTTTCATTTTAAAGTTTCAAATAAGGCTGACCATCACTATCTTTGCCAGCAATAAAATTGTGATATATTGCTTCAGATAAAATTTTTTTTTCGATTTCCATAAAACCCTCGCAGAGCGCAGAAATAAAAATTGTTAAGGTAGTGAGTCGTTGTTGACCATCAACAATATTTAATACTGTTGATTTGTCATCCCCGACTACAACAAGAGCACCTAGAAAATGTTCTTCATGGTGAAACTCATTATTGTCTTTAATCTCAATATTGGAAATTATATCCTCCCACAACTCCGTAACTTGCTCTTTTGACCAATAATATTCTCTGTGAAATCTAGGAACAATATACTTTTTGTTAGCTGCAAAAATATCATTAATTGTTTTAGTATATGCATGAAGTTCCATTGGTTATGATCTTGATTTTAACTAAAAAACAACATTAGTAGGGATATAGCAGTTTTTAATTGGGTGATTTACACAAACAAGTTCGGAATAGGAAACAGGTAACAGGAAAAAAATCCTGTGTACCTCATAGGTATGATAACCGCTATATCTCTTATTGTGATCATAAGATACAACCTTAGTATTACCAAAAAATTTTGTTTTAACAACAAGGTGTAAAAAGCAGTTTACCCGAGCAACCATCAACCATCAACCATCAAGCTTCCAACCTTTTAATCTGTCCTGCTTGTACTGAAAGAATCTGAGACGAATTCAGCCATTGGGAATCAAAGGCTCCCAAGTGAGTAGTAGTAATCAAAGTCTGAAACCGATCCTGAATAGCATCCAACAGCAAATTTTGCCGATTCAGGTCTAGTTCAGCTAATACATCATCGAGTAGTAACAGAGGTGCTTCTCCCACCACCTCTTCAATCAGCTTCAATTCTGCTAACTTGAGCGCTAATACCAACGTTCGCTGTTGACCCTGAGAACCATAGGACTTGGCTGGGGTCTGATTAATGGTAAACTGTACTTCATCCCGGTGAGGACCAACTAGGGTTCTCCCTTGATGAAATTCAGGAAAGGAGTACTGTTGGATTTTCTCTAAAAAAGCCTGCTTGACTAGATCGGGGTCATCTTTGGAAAGACTGACATTGGGGGCATAGGTAATATCCAATACCTCTGTCTTGCCACTAATACTAGCGTGCCATGCTTGGGCTAAAGGAGCTAATCGTTTTAGCATTCTCTCTCGACGGCGGGTGACTCGTGAGCCAGCGGTAGCCAGTTGGGCATCCCACAACCCTAGCTCGGCATTGTATTGCTTGGATACCGATGCATCAACTTCCCCTTCTTGTTGAAGTTTACGGATTTTTTTCAGCAAAGCATTGCGCTGTCGCAATACTTGGTTATATTGCTGCAAAATGTAAGCATAAATTGGTTCGAGCTGAGTCAGAATCGAATCGAGCCAGGCGCGACGCCGTTCTGGTGCTCCTCGCACTAGTTCCAAATCTAAGCTAGAAAACTGTACCGCATTCAGAATACCTAAAAAGTCCAACTGGCGACGTAAGGATTCTTGATTGAGAGCAACAGTACGTCGTCCTTGAGTGCGCAAGGTTAATCCTAGTTCTACTGAACCATAGGTTCGTTCTAGAGTAGCCCGAATCTCCGCAATAGGAGTAGTTTCTAAGACCAATTCGCGATCGCGTACTGACCGATGACTCTTGAGGGTAGAGAGCAACTCTACTGCCTCCAGTAGATTCGATTTCCCCTGAGCATTATTACCCAGCAAAATTGTCTTGGGAGCATCGAAGTTGACCAGGCAATCTCTGTAGTTACGAAACTGTCGCAGGTGTAGGCTCTTAAGGTACATCCATTTAAGGTTACAGGTTGGGGGTTAGCAGGTTAGTAGGTTAGCAGGTTGAAGGTTAACAGGTTGAAGGTTAACAGGTTGAAGGTTAGCAGGTTGAAGGTTAACAGGTTGAAGGTTAACAGGTTGTTCCCCCAAGGCGTCCCTTATAGGGTAGGTTAGCTGGTTGAAAGTGAGCAGGTTCTAGGTTAGCAGGTTCTAGGTTAATAGGTTAACAGGCTTAAGATTAGAAGTTTGATCTGAACTTAAAAAAATATCTAACCGTCCAACCAGCTAACCTTCAACCTTCAACCAGCTAACCTTCAACCTTCAACCAGCTAACCTTCAACCTTCAACCTTCAACCAGCTAACCTTCAACCTTCAACCAGCTAACCTTCAACCAGCTAACCTTCAACCTTCAACCTTCAACCAGCTAACCTTCAACCAGCTAACCTTCAACCTTCAACCTTCAACCAGCTAACCTTCAACCAGCTAACCTTTAACCAGCAACCTTCAACCTTCAACCTTCAACCAGCAACCTACCAACCTACCAACCGGCTAACCTTGAACTTTTCCCTTGCTAGACCAACGAATAAATAATTTCTCCAGCTCAACCCAAACAAATAGTGAGGTACTAAAGCCAATACAGACAGCGAATTCCATGATAGTCAGAGGCTCAGTACCAAAGAAGTCTTGCAAAAAGGGTACATAGACCAGTAACAGCTGTAAGAGAGTAGTTACAGTAACTGCCAACAGCAAATAAGGGTTAGAGAATGGGTTTAATTCCAGAGTAATGCGTTTGTTGGAGCGGACTGCCAGGGCGTGACCCATTTGAGCAATACATAGGGTAGTAAATACCATTGTCTTCCAGTGAGGGAAGTATCCATAGGCGATTGCCATTAAGGTAATGTTGAAAATGGCAAAAACAATACCAATGCGCACCATATAAGACCCCAACCCTCTGGCAAAAATACTTTCCTGAGGACTAAAAGGCGATCGCTTCATCACATCCGGTTCTGCTGGTTCCACAGCTAGGGCAAGAGCGGGTAAACCATCAGTGACTAGGTTCATCCAGAGAATTTGTAAGGGTGTGAGGGGAACATCTGGTAATCCCATGATCGGGGCTGCGGCAATAGTTAATACCTCACCGATGTTACTGCCCAGGATGTATCTAATAAAGCGACGAATATTGTCATATACTGTCCGACCTTCTTCTGTGGCAGCAATAATGGTGGCAAAGTTGTCATCTAAGAGCACCATATCGCTGGCTTCTTTACTGACATCGGTTCCCGTAATTCCCATAGCGATACCAATGTCAGCTTGCTTGAGAGCGGGTGCATCATTCACCCCATCTCCGGTCATGGCAACAAATTTACCCCTACCCTGGAGTGCCTGAACTATTCTGAGTTTGTGTTCAGGAGCAACACGAGCATAAATGCTGACTTGGTCTACCTGTTCCTCTAGATCAACCTGGGAGAGCTTTTGTAACTCCTGACCAGTCAGTACCTGATCACCATGATTAGCAATTCCCAAATCCTGGGCAATCGCTTTAGCGGTAAGTTTGTGGTCTCCAGTAATCATAATCGGACGAATTCCAGCATTCCGGCACCGCTGAACTGCTTCTAGTACCTCTGGGCGTGGAGCATCCAACATTCCCACTAACCCCAACCACACCAACCCTTGCTCTAAGATTTCATGGTCTGCTTCTGGAGCTGATAAGCGATCTAGGGACTTATAGGCAAAACCTAGCACTCGCAAACCAGCCCCTGCCATTTGGTTATTCTGTTCCAAAATCTGTTGCCGCTGCTCTTCTGTCAAGGGTTGACACCCTAGAGTTCCTGCTGCTCTGTCATCATGATGTACTGATGAAGTACAATGCTCTAACACCAATTCTGGAGACCCTTTGGTCAACATCATGTAACGGGTCAGTTGTGGGTTCTCGGTTGTTCGCGTAGCCTGGCCGAAAGGCCAAGGTTGTTCGCCTTTGGTGTTCGAGTAGGGCAGGTTAGCAGGTTGAAAGCGATCTGGAGAACTATCCCACTGACAAATCACACTCATACGCTTGCGCTCAGAGGAAAAGGGAATTTCATCCACACGGGAATACCTTTGACTCAGGGGTTCCTTATCCACACCCCCTTTACCAGCCAGAGCAATTAATGCTCCTTCTGTGGGGTCTCCTAAAATCTTCCACTCCCCCTGTTCATACTGCAAGATCGCATCATTACACAGAGCACAAGCTAGAAGTAGGGGTTCGAGTTCGGGATACTGTTCTGTAGCAATGGGCTGATTGTCTAGGAGAAATTCCCCTACAGGTTCATAACCATCCCCAGTCACCTGAATACTATAGTTGAGGGTATCCACCCGTTGCACAACCATTTTGTTTTGGGTCAGGGTACCAGTTTTATCAGAACAAATGGTAGTCACACTTCCTAAGGTTTCCACAGCTGGTAGTTTGCGAATTAGAGCATGACGGCGTACCATTCTCTGGGTTCCTAGGGCTAAGGTAACAGTCACCACAGCTGGCAAGCCTTCTGGAACTACAGCCACTGCCATACTTAAAGAAACTTCTACCAGTTGTTGGAACACACTCAAGTCCCAACCGCTTACGCCCAAGCCAATGATAATTACTAGTGCTACTAGCAACAGCGAACCGGTTACCAAGACTTTTCCCAGCTGAGACATGCGCTGTTGCAGAGGTGTCGGTTCACTTTCCACCCCTTGTAGCATCTGGGCAATTTTCCCCAGTTCCGTATTCATCCCAGTACCAGTAACTAGGACTTTACCTCTGCCTTGGACAACTTCAGTTCCCTGAAAAACTAAATTAATGCGATCGCCTATGGGAGTATCTTCTGATAGCTCCACCTCTACGGTTTTATTGACAGCATTAGCTTCCCCAGTCAGTGCGGATTCTCTGACCTGCAAATTCGATGCCTCGATTAGCCTACCATCTGCTCCAACTTGTACCCCAGCTTCCAGCAACATGATGTCCCCTGGAACAAGCTGTGGACTGTCTATCTCTAAGGTACGACCATCCCGCAACACTCGTACCTTAGGAGATGCCATACTTTTCAGGGCTGCTAGGGCTTTTTCAGCACGGCTTTCCTGGAGATACCCGAGGATGCCATTGAGAATCACGATTGAGAGGATAGCAATCGTATCTTTGAAGGGGAATTCACTCGCCTTTTCTGAGGCTTGTTGCAGATTGATCAGATCTAAAATCCCGGAAACTATCGCTACTGCAATCAGCATCAGCAGCATGATGTCCTTGAATTGATCAAGGAACATTGCCCAGGAACTGCGCTTTGCTTTTTCCTCTAACTGATTTAAGCCATAGTATTCCAACCGCTGTGATACCTGTTGAGAGGTCAAACCGACTTGAGGGTCACAGCCGGATTCTGCTAGAGAATTTTCGACAGATTGGTTGTACCACGCTTTTAACGGGTCAGGCAATAAATTAGAATGGGTCAATGGATTCACCGGGAATGTTTGCTTTTAGATGATATTCATTCGATCATAAAAATTTCCTAGGAAGTTTGTAAGCATTCAGCCGTGAGCTTTTAGCTCACGCTACTTGAGGTGCTGTCAGCCGTCAGCGGTGAGCTTAAAACAAGCTATCCGGCTGACGAGTTCAACGGACTGCCAAAGACTATCAATTCCTGGCCGAAAGGCCAGGGAACTGAAATTAAACGAATGCTTACCTCTTTCATTCAAAAGCACCTCAAGTAGCGTGCGCGTAACGCATTAGCTGATAGCACCTCAAGTAGCACCATCTGTAGCGCATTAGCTGTTCACGAACCGTGCGCGTAGCGCATTAGCTGATAGCTTACGGGAGTTTGGAAACCAAGACTATAATCGAATCTAGCGGAACAAAATAGCACCCGATGCAGCAATTGAAGATCTGTTGTTCAAAGTCTGTATTGTTAAGATAGCGAGTTGCCGCTAATTATAGTAATTTAGTCCGTATTTGATCAGGTTTTATATCAAATCCGGATAATTGCCCACAGTTACGATATCTAGAGAAAATCTTTTTCTCCCTGTACCCCTGCGCCCCTGCGCCCCCTGCTCTTTTCACCAGGAAGTATGGGTATTCAACTGGATTTGATATTATTCACTGTTAACGCTCAACGGTTGCCCATTAACCTTAATCGTCAGAGTTTAAATAGTTTAATATTGATAGCGAACATTGAAGTAGAAGCCCTCATCCTGGGCATTGTTACTGCGATCATCCAATTCAAGCAGAGGAATGCCATAGTCAAGTCGCAGATTAAGCCCTGTCACTGGTTGCACAATTAGCCCTAAGCCAATACCCGCTAAAAACCGCTGTGACGGTAACGTATTAGGATTATCAGGGTTATTCCATACATAACCCATGTCGAAAAACGGAATTAGTTGTAATGCGGGGTCATCGTCTACGTCTCGATGTAAAGTTATACGGTCTTCTATAGAAAACCGTACTCCATTGTCCCCTGCTCTGATATTTTGACGGTAGCCCCTCACCGATTGACCACCGCCAAGTAAAAATTGTTGGGGAGGCAATAGGCTATTGGGGGTAAGCTGAACCTCGGTTCCCATAATTAAGAAATTATCCTCTGAGAGAATCTGTAACCGCTGTACTTGACCTACCCAGCGAAAAAAGCGTCCATCAGGTATAGGATCGGGGTTGATAGTGGCATCAAACCACCCAGTTCCGAGACTCAAAAGCGATCGCAAAAACCAAGTTCCCTCCAAATCCCGACGTAGATACTCTTGTTCAAACTTAATCACGCTCAGGGTAGTCGAGCCATCTTGATCTGGACCAAAGCCAAACCCAAGAGGCTCATCACCCAAAAAAGTCTGACCATCTCTGTAGCTGAATCCTAGAGACAGAGCAAATTCTTCCCGAGGTGTGCGGTACAACGGTTGACGAAATCGAATTTCATATAGCTCAGATTCTCCCTCAATATCAAAAACATTGAATGGTGCTTGAGTCACCCGATTACGGTCGATCACTGTTCGCAGTTCTAAGGTACCATTTCGGGGATTGAGGGGAAAGCGATAGCCAAAATCAAAAATATTAGACCCGCCAGTGGTCGAACGGCGATAAGTGAAGGAAATTTCATCCCCATTGCCAGTTAGGTTGAGATGGCGAAGATTAAAGCTGATTCGTTCAGAACCAATACTAGGAGGTGAGTAATTATCAACCCCTACACTTCCTTTGAACGGATTAGCTTCCACAACACGAACAATCAGAATGCTCTGTCCTACTTTTGTTCCTTTGCGGAGGCTCGCTTCTATACTTTCCAACTTTGGGTCAAGCCGTAACAATCGTAATTGTTTTTCCAAATCAGTAGTATTGAATGGTGTTCCGGTACCCAACTGGACACGGCTGCGGATATAGTTGGGATTGAGGCGGCGTGTTCCTTCAACTTCGATCTTTTCTATACCCCCTTCTATAACACGGATTGTAACAATGCCCTTGGTAATGTCAATCGTTTGCTCAGCAAGAAGAATTGCTCTAGTGTTAATATAGCCCTGCTTGAGGTAAAGGGTAGTAATAGCATCCGCGACTTCTCTTAGTTGCTCAATAGTCAGGGAGCGTCCTTGATAGGGTTGTATAATCAGCTTAAACTGCTCTGGTGAAAAGATGGTGCTACCAATGACTTCAATTTTATCAACTTGAATGGTTTTAGAGTCCAAAGCAGTTAGTCTAGCAGGTGTAGTGGCTTGAGTTTCTAGTATAACTGGTCCAACTGAATCTGATAGTATGGGCGCTAATAGTTCAGCTATCTGATTTTGATAATTTCCATCAACCAATTTTACTGACTCCTGAGCGGTTTTATGCTCCTGCTGCTTAAGCAGAAGTTTACTTGCTCTTAGAGATCTATGATTGCTTGGCAAAGAAGTTAGGGTTACTGCTAGGGCATCATTACAACTGGTACAGGCAATTATTAAATACAACGGTGTAAATTTATTTGATATGAATTTATTTAAGAAATACTTTATAAGCACAATTTGAATTAACATCTGATGCCAAAGCAATCCGATCTTCGAGCGCATCGGGTTTTTTATTCTCCTTGGGTGGGGATATCTAGGGATTTTGGGTGACAACGAATGGTCCAAACGTAAACGCCACTAAAAAGCCTAACCCTGATTAGTTCAAAAATTCCAAAAAACTATCACCATCGTCTATCGCAGTTATAGCTTATATCAAATTCGTTTAATTACCCATAATCAAAATCTCTACCCTGTCTGACCGTGTGGTGGTTTTTCCGGTGTCAGTCTAACCTGTGGGTATTCAACAGGTCCGACCCGTGGCGAATTTAATAATTAGATGCAGAAAGCGCACCTAACGGACTTGAGATGAGTTGTTATTCTCTTCAAACCACTTGCGATCATAACCAATTAAGCACACTTGAGGTGCGACCCGTGGCGAATTTAATTCTTAATGGTAAGAGCGCACCTATTGACTTTTGGCAAAAAAATCCCCCGGCTAGTGTCGGGGGAACTCCTTAGAAGTATGAAGTGTGAATTCTGAGGTTATTATAGGCCAATGCTGCTTCTTGAACTATAGCAATCCTAAATAGGTTGTGCTAATTTTATCCAAACGTGATTCTTGCTATACCTGGGTTTCAAGCCCTTGACTTGCCACAACTGATTTAAGGTCGCTATATAGCGTTTATCACAGCTATGAGGTACAGATATTTTTTTCCTTATTACCTATTCCCTGTTTACTGTTCCCTTCACCATGTAAAAGCTGGTTTGGCTTACCCCACCCAACTTCTAAAGTATGGGTGAATAATGATGGGTGGGGAGTATACTCAACAATTGTGTTCAATTGCACACGAGATCAGTATGGCATGATTGCGTCTTGCAGATGAACTTCATATGGATTGAGCGAGTTTCCTTGCCATGCGCTGACACTACCATGATTGGGTAGTCAATTAGGACATCCTGGAAAGACATCTGCAAGCGGAAGGTCCCGTCTGGGTTAATCTTGACTGGACGTCCATCAATAGTAACGGAAGCATCAGGATCGATGCTTCCGTGAATAATTAGCTCTTCATTTGCCACTAAGGACAATTCGGGAGAACGAGCGGGGGGAGCAGAAGCATTGAAACCAGCTCCCGACATGTTTGGAGAAAGCCACTTACCAATACCCGAAGGGAAAGGATTGGAACTTATTGCTGACCTTGGTGCTTGCTCCATAGAACTATAAACAGAATCAGCTACTGCCTGAGCTTCCCCAGATTGAGTTATGCCAAAGATTTCCCCATAGATAGGTCGATCAGGAATTTCCGAGCTACTCCCATTAGCTGTCTGGCTAGGCGGCACAAGTTTTAGGACAGTCTTACCCTGTAGATTATCATCCCAGTTGACCGTGACGAATTGGTCTTCCATCCATTTAGAGGGATAGGCAGGGGGAACATGGATAGGTGCTGAACGGGCCAGAACTAGCCATTGACCATCTTCACAGCGATAACCAATCTCAACTAAATAATCGCGATCGCTAACTGGCATGGGTAGATACCATTCTCGCGCTAGCTCATCACAGGGATATTCTTGGATACTATGGGGACTTTGATAATCCAGTTTGATTGCGGTAACATCATAGAGCCTTAGAGCGAGTTGTTGACCTCCCTGAGAGCGCAGTTCTTTTTTATGTTCATTGGGAATATCCCAATAAGCATAAGACCAATGTGGATCACGAGGCATTAGCACAATCCGGCTTTCACCATAACCTTCTGGTAGCTCTGCTAATCCCTCATCAACAGAAACTAGACTATCACTAGTCGGCTCTTGTTGAGCTAATTCAAACTGGCTTGATTCCTCCTTTGCTTGTGCCTCAATTATCGGCGATGGAGTGGTAGACCTTTTGTGACGTTCTATTGCTTGAATTTCCGCCAATAAGCGTTCTTTACGCATTCTACTGTATCGATATATACCATATTCACTCGCAACTCTACGTAATTGCCGTAGAGTCATTTCTTCTAGGGGAGTTCCTTCTTTTGCCATGATTTCTGTTCTATACGTTGTTAGGTTGCCTGATAGATTACTGATGTCAATCTTGAGGTGCGACCCGTGGCGAATTTAATTCTTAATGCGGAAAGCGCACCTAATTAAAAAAAGTTTTGGTTGCTATGAAACTTACCTAAAGGTCAGACCTGACTAAAGTTTTTATCCTTCTTGATTCCCAGACTTTAATGGAAATTGCCCGTCTACCCTTGCGACATTTCAGTGATTTTTTATACCAACAATATGTTCAAGTCAGCCATCTATAATTTGGTGAAATACTAACAAACCAGCATTTTTATGGGATCCTCTGATCAACTATATATAACAAGGAATTTTTGGGTCAGGTCAAGGGGTAAATAAGCCGATTTTCGGTAAATTCACGCATTTACCAGAAAATCGGGACTCAAAATGTCATGAAATTATCACATCACTCCTCAGGTGCGACCCGTGGCGAATTTAATAATTAGATGCGGAAAGCGCACCTAAGGACTCAGTCATCAATATTATCAAGTTAGGCACCATCAGTGATCCGTATCCAAGAAGGATGAAGCCCTGATCTACTTATCCTTGACACTCTTCATTAATCATTTATCTCTTAGCCTTAATGAGGATAAGCAAGACTATTTGGCTGCTTTCCTCAAGGGTGAGCGAAGCGTGGCAAGGCAAAGCTAATCGCATCATCAATAATCAACAGGAATAATCATTACTTTTCCATTTTCTTTTCGACAGGAATTGACTGGTCAGATATGTTTCTAGTTATCTTACCATCCAACCCTTAATTAACCACTGACCCCCTTGGCGTACTAAGTCATACTTGACTCTTAAGTTGTCATTACTCGAAGCTGCCGGACTCAACATACCATCTTGATATACCTTTGCTTGCTCTTTCACCGCAGCATCTATCACAGCTTGATTAGGATTCGATGTGCTAGTCTCAACTGAGTTAATTTTGACCGTGTGCTTGTAGATCCGGTAATAGTTCTTGGTTTTAGCCGCTTTAGCACTTTTGAGCCAGACAGACAGAGCTGGCTCAGCTAAGATTTTACTAAGTTGCCCTACTTCATGTTTTGGTCCAAAAGCAAGTTTTTTAGTATTTAACCAGGTTTCGATGAGTTGCTGAGCCGTTTCTTGATTTAGAGGACCACTCGGAGCGATCAGCCCACTGCCTGTCGGAGGAATCGGGACTGGAGGTTGGTCAAGCTGAACAAAAGGTTGTTCTCCCTCTAACGGTGGTTTTGAAAAACTTTTGAGAGCTTTATTGAGCAACATCAGCAGGATACCCAGTCCTAGCAAACTTAAAAGACTCAGGAAAATCAGACGTCTTAGTTTAGCCCCTGGTTGGAATCGCTCTGGTGAAGGTTCCATACGATCAGGGGATGAATGATTCAGACTGCTCCGCTGACTTGAGGAGTCTTTGACCAAAGAACCGCCTCTAGACCACCCACCTGAGGCGGTTGAATTGTGACTATCCAGGGTTTTGCCTGACTTCCCACCACCCAGAAAGCTACCTAAGGACTGACGCCTACGACGCCGTCCATGACTCCGCAAGCCTGTGGTTTTTGACTCTAAGTCCTGAGAGGTTTGTGGTTCTGAGCCATTTGATGAGTGGGATATCCCTTGAGCTGTAGGCAAAGTTGATACCCCATTAGTGGTGAAGCGATCGCTATTGACTCGGCTTTGACTAACACCGTTTGCCAACGCCCCACTTGGCCACCTTGACCCCACCGTTACTGGTTCTGCCGTTGTCTGTGAGCCTTGGCCATTGCTTAGTCTATCTTGCCCCAGGATGCTTTTAGAAGAGCCTACCGTTGCATAGGTGGTTGTTTGGGAAGGTACAACCGTCCACTGATTGCTAGTTTCCTCAGATGAATCTGGTAAATTTTCTAGATAGGCTTGTACTTGCTGATCAGCAAAGTATTCCTTCAAAGACACCTTCTGATTGGCCAGATCCCGGAAGTGGGGAAATACAGATTCTTGTAGCCAACGCTCTCCGTAGAGGCATAATCCTGGCAATAAGTCTGGGGAATTTTGAGAATGTTCCCGAATGAAAGCTAGGGGTTCGTATTCCTGGCTCAGTTCCAAGGCACGACTGGCTTCTTCCGTTTGGCCGAGAAGCAGAGCACAAACCCCTTGTTCTAGGTGAACATCCTGCCGCTTACCCAAACGCATCAGCATTTTCTTGGCACGAGCAATCAAAGCCGGTTCTCTGTGGGCAAATCCCCTTGCTAGTAAGGCGTAAACAGCTAGGTATGTAGCAACAGCTGAAGGACGTCGTGCTTCAGCTTCAAATAAGGTTTGCTGTTGGTTGGAGGTAAGATAGCCTCGCAACTGTTGGATAAAGCGTAGAAAGTCATCAATCCCTAAACCAGATTGATCATTACCAGTGCCATCGATCCCTCGACGCTCCTGTAACATTTCTTGGAGCAACCGCAAGCCTTTGCGCCGCTCAATGGCTTTTTCTTCTGGCAGGGCTAATAATTCTAAAATCCGATAAGGGCGAAGTTTATAGAGGTCTGCTTGGATTTCCCCTCGAACACTCGGAAATAAGCCTTCTTGTAGGAGTAATTGTTGTCCAGTTTCTAGGGACATAGCTGCGTTTTCATACTCCCCTTGCTGCCATTCCTCTCGACCTAGCTCTAAGCAGGCAATAGCTAAGGTCAAAACCACGTCGGGTTGAACAAGTTGGGGATCCCCCAATTTCCCCTGACTTAATCCAACGCTGTCACCTTTTTCCAGTAACGGTTGCGCCAGTTTTAGAACCAGTTCGTATTCCCCAAGTTCTTGAAGAATCAGTAAGCTTCCGAGTAATTGGTCGTTATCAATCTCAATCGTAGGAGTGTGAGCTTCGACGGTTTCACCTGTTACTGTTTGATTAGTACCAGGAGCACCCGCCACTGATGGGTGTTGCTCTTGGAGTTGATAAGCTTTGGCAATCAAGCCAGCATCGTACTCCTCTCTTGTTTCAGGGTCACTCAAAACCCCGTAGGCTTTTTCAAGGAGTGTTTTACGAGAGGCTATTGCTGCTTCCGAATACTCTCGGCGCGGTAGTTGTAAGGTACGATCACGATAGGCTTGGCTGAGCTGTTGGGCTGTAGCCTGAATCGGCAATCCTAATATGCGGTAGTAATCGAGCGGAATGCGCACGGTTCACTTCCCCAGCTTTTCGAGCAACTGAATGAGTTGATGATAGCCCATATCGTACTCCCTAAACTGGCTATAGCTATTTATCTGTCACTTTAAAAGACACAGTATCGCAGCTAACCGGTTTTGTCGAGTCGCTAAATACTATTTATTTTAGCAACTGGATCATCTCCTGTGAAGTACCCCAACCTGCAACGCTCACGGTTGGGGCAAACCACTCTCAGGTCAATTCAGGGACGGTCTTATTCGTCTTTTGGGCTTCCCGCGCGCGTCCCCGACGCCTCAAAAAGCCGCGCTAATTTTGGTCTTACTCAGCGTCCACAGGCAGACATCCGCCTTCTATCGACGTATACTTTTACGACAGACAAGTCTTGGAATTACAGCACTGTGGCTAACCAGCCGGGGCTTGTCTCTTTCCTGAGCTCCGCGCTTTACTTTGTATACCTCCAGGTCTAAAAACTGATAGTATATTAGACCGTTTATAAGGTAGCCTTTTAGTCGGTCAGGCGGCTCAGCGACCATCTTCATTTTAGCACGAATCATCACAAGTTATCGTCTCGCTATCCATCCCGGATACGAAACCTGATTGTTGGGTCGCCTTATTACAAAAGCGCCGTTACCTTTTATGCATATCCTGCCGACGCTCAAGCCGCGACCCTACCTTACGGTAACTTCAAGCCCACCTTGGAAGAAGGTGGGTAATTCCGCGAGTTTTGTTAATTAACTTTTACTAAACTAAACAGTATTGATTGTCAAGCAGTAGTGTGATTCTCACTCAACTCAACTTGACCTAACTATTCGCTCTAGGCTTGACCTAAAAGAGAAATCCTAAAAGAGAAATCCTGTAGGCTTGAGTGAAACTTTATGATAGCTTTGCTTAAATTGGCTAAACAAGTAGTTTGGCGAAATGCCAGTATAGTGTTGCGACAAGTATAGGACAAATTAATGGCTCAGGAAAGAACTTTACCTAAAGTAGAGGATTACAGCCCCATTACCAGCGCAGAAGGATTACTCCTTTACGAGGATATGATGCTCGGGCGCTTGTTTGAGGACAAATGTGCTGAAATGTACTATCGGGGCAAAATGTTTGGTTTTGTCCACCTCTACAACGGTCAAGAGGCAGTGTCAACAGGAGTCATCAAGGCGTTGCGTATTGGTGAAGACTTTGTTAGTAGCACCTATCGTGACCACGTCCATGCCTTAAGTGCAGGAGTGCCAGCACGGGAAGTGATGGCAGAGTTATTTGGCAAAGCCACAGGCTGCAGCAAGGGGCGCGGTGGTTCAATGCATATGTTCTCACAAGAACATAATCTCCTGGGAGGTTATGCCTTTGTAGCTGAGGGGATTCCCGTGGCCACGGGTAGTGCTTTCCAAAGTAAATACCGTCGCGAAGCCTTGGGTGATGAGAGTTCTGATCAAGTCACCGTTTGCTTTTTTGGTGATGGAGCTTGCAATAATGGTCAGTTCTTTGAATGTTTGAATATGGCAGCCCTTTGGAAATTGCCCGTTATCTATGTTGTGGAAAACAACAAGTGGGCAATTGGGATGGCTCATGAACGGGCAACATCCCAGCCAGAAATTTACAAAAAAGCCAGTGTATTCGGTATGGCTGGAGTAGAAGTCGATGGCATGGATGTAATGGCTGTCAGAACTGTTGCCCAAGAAGCGATCGCTCGGGCTCGTGCAGGAGAAGGCCCAACCCTTATTGAAGCCCTGACCTACCGCTTCCGAGGTCACTCTCTGGCTGATCCCGATGAACTCCGCTCCAAAGAAGAGAAGGAATTCTGGTTAACTCGTGATCCCATTAAAAACATGGCAAGTTACCTGACAGAAAATCATCTAGCTACTCCCGAAGAACTCAAAGCCATTGAGAGCAAAATCCAGGAAGTCATTAATGATGCAGTTGAGTTTGCCCAAGCCAGTCCTGAACCTGACCCTAGCGAACTACATCGCTATGTTTTTGCTGAGGATTAGTTAACTGAACTAGGAAGTGTGAACTATGAAATACTTCACGCTTTCTTAGTCACGGTCTCAATCCTAGGAGTGCCATCGGTTTCTACCCAGGCAATGTAGGTGATACCGTGACCCAAGGCGTATGCTCTAATTTGTGCTGGTGAGCGTCCCCCTAAATCCATCTCTACCCTGACCAAATGCTCAGAATCTCTAAGTTTCTGGGCATAGGTAAAAGCTACCGCCTCAGCCTCGGGAAATTCTGGCACCACTAACCAATCACTAGCTGGTGTCCGACTGGGTAGTTGATTACTCGACAGTAAGACATAATGAAGGTCTTCTAGGTTGAGGCAAAAACCAATTCCAGGGTAGGTTTCTCCTTGAGGATGATATAGACTCAGCAATTGATCGTACCGCCCTCCCTGGCCTAAAACTCGGCTAGAGCCCTCGCTACTACTGACTACTTCAAAGACAATACCAGTGTAATAGTCAAAGGTTTGTACTAAGGTCAGGTCAAGAACAATCGGTAAGGGGCTAGCGGAACTACTATTTAAAAGTTCCACCAGGGATTTGAGATTGCTCACAATCTCGTGTTCTGATGAGTCTAAATCCAAGCTGGCAACCTTTTGCAAAACATCAGCAGGGTCTCCCCTCAGGTCAAAGAGAAACAATGCCCGCTCTCGTAATTCTGGGGATAGGGGTAACGTTTCTAGGCTAACACGGTCAAGATAGGCAATGGCTTGACGAACCTTGTCTTGCATAGGTTTGGGGAAGGGAGACAAAAGCGATCGCGTTAGCCGAGCTTCCCCCAAAATCAGGTGCCACTGCTGCAACCCTAAATTATTAAGACAATCGGCTAGCAACAGCAGAATTTCCCCATCTGCCAACAGCCCACCAACTCCCAATAATTCTACTCCCGACTGGTAAAACTCTTGTTGACGTCCGTGGTTACCTATAGTTGGTCTGCGAAATACATTGGCATTGTAATAGAGTCGCTGGGGTAAGGATAGGCAGGCTTCACTATTACTGCCAGCAATACGAGTGACCATTGCTCTGGCTATGGATGCCGTTAATTCTGGACGTAGCCCCAGCGTTCCTTCCTCAGCATCGTGCAACTGGATGACCGTGGAACGTTCGACAGCTCCTCCTGCCATCAAGGTATCCAACCATTCTAGAGTTGATGTGATAATCCGGTGATAACTCCAGCGGTGAAATACTTGCTGTAAGTGGTTAGCAATCCAGCGTTTTTGGGTAACTTCTAGGGGGAGTAAATCCCTTGCCCCTGGGGGTGGTTGATGAATCATTACTTTTTCTTTCCACCAAATAAACCACCAAATAAGCCACCACCAGATTTATTGGACGGTTTCCCTTTAGCTGCTTCAGGCGAAACCTTTGGCTGGCTACCGGCACTTTTCGGGGTTAATTCATTTAGAATCTGTTTCGCCTTCAATGCTTTTTCGTTCTGAGGGTTCAATTGCAACGCCTTATTAATGTGTACTTTAGCCATTGTCCCCTTATTTTGCTTCAAATAAGCAATTCCCAATAAACTATGGCAGTCGCTATTGTTTTGGTCCAACTTCAGAGCTTCTCGCAACTCCAAAACTGCCGCAGCAAAATTGTTTTTCACCAAATATCCTTCAGCACGGCGGATATAGCTATCCACTCGTGATACTCCCTTAGTCCCAACCGACCCTCCCTGTGATGTGGCACCGGTAGTAGTCTGACTATTTGGCTGGGTCACACCAGTTGCTTGAGTTTTCACAGGGGTTGAGACAGAAGTTTTTACCGTTTCGCCCTTACCACTTTTACACATCAAATAAACTAGGTTAAGTTCACTGATTTCGGCAATTTTTGCCAAGGCTTGGTCAAGGGCTTGGTATTGCTCTGATGCTAGGTGGTCAACTGAGGTTTTGTAAAGATTATCTAAATTTGCCCCTGCTTGTAATAATTGCTTAGCCGTTGCGCTAGCCAGGGAAATTTTATCTCCTTGAGCCCCTAACCGCTTACTCAAGTGACTTAGACTAGCAGCATAGTCACGATGACCTCTAGAGAGCTGTTCATAAGCAGGATTAACCAGCCGTGTTAACAGCAGATTTGCTTGATTTTTTTCCACTTCGGTACTGGCTTTGCAACTGTCGGGATGCAAACGTCTAGCAATTTGAAGGTACCGTTGACGGACTGCCTTAACATCCGCATCAACTGGAATTCCTAAAACTGCGTGGTAGTCAGTGAAATCAAGCTTGAAGAGTCCGTATTCAATTTTCAAAGACATAGGCAACTGTCCCATCTCAACTGCTGCAAGGCTCGTTTCTAGTATCTCTTAGATTAGATAATCTGGGTTTGTTTCGGCAATAAAAAGCAGCTGCTTCGTTGAAGAAGCAGCTGTATCTATCTTTTATGCCAATTAGAGTGCTTTAATTCATTCGGTAGGCTTTAGTAATCAAAATCGCCACCCATACCAGCACCAGCAGCAGTATTTTCCTTAGGCTCAGGCTTGTCTACCACAATACACTCGGTGGTCAACACCATACCTGCGATGGAAGCGGCATTTTGGAGAGCAGAACGAGTTACCTTAGCTGGGTCAACGATTCCAGCTTCAAACATATCTACAAACTCACCATTGGAAGCATTGTAGCCGACGTTAAATTCTTTTTCTTTAACTCGCTCAGCGATCACCGCACCATTTTGACCAGCGTTCTGGGCAATTCGCTTCAGAGGTGAAGACAGGGCACGAGCAACAATCAATGCACCGGTAAGTTCTTCAGCCTTCAGGTTCTCGTTTGCCCAAGTTTCTAGGTCAGGAGTCAGGTGAGCTAGAGTTGTACCACCACCAGGGACAATACCTTCTTCCACAGCTGCCTTGGTAGCGTTGATGGCATCTTCCAGACGCAGCTTGCGGTCTTTCATTTCCGTTTCTGTAGCAGCACCGACTTTAATCACAGCGACACCACCAGCCAGTTTAGCTAACCGCTCTTGCAGTTTTTCTTTGTCGTAGGAAGAATCCGTTTCGTCCATCTGACGGCGGATTTGCTCACAACGACCCTTCACTGCATTTTCGTTACCTTCAGCAACGATAGTGGTGTTGTCCTTAGTTATGGTCACACGACGGGCTTTACCCAGCATTTCCAGCTTAGCGTTTTCAAGCTTTAGACCTGCATCTTCGGTAATTACTTGTGCACCAGTTAGGGTAGCAATGTCTTCCAGCATAGCCTTACGGCGATCGCCAAAGCCAGGAGCCTTGACAGCTGCCACATTCAAAACACCCCGTAGGCGGTTGACCACCAAGGTGGCCAGGGCTTCTTTCTCAATGTCTTCAGCAATAATCAGCAACGGCTTGCCAGAACGAGCCACTTGCTCAAGTACTGGCACCAGGTCTTGTACCAGGGTGATTTTCTTGTCAGTGAGTAGGAGGTGAGGTTCTTCTAGAACTGCTTCCATCCGCTCAGTGTCAGTAGCAAAGTAGGGAGAGATATAGCCTTTGTCAAAGCGCATCCCTTCGGTAATTTCTAGTTCAGTGGTCATAGACTTCCCTTCTTCAAGGGAAATCACGCCCTCTTTGCCCACTTTGTCCATTGCGTCAGCAATCATCTGACCAACGGTCTCATCGTTACCCGCAGAGATAGAACCAACTTGGGCAACGGCTTTAGAGTCTTCTACTGGGCGGGCATGTTCAGCAATCTTGTCCACCAGAAACGCAGTAGCTTTATCAATACCCCGCTTCAGGGCGATCGGGTTTGCACCGGCAGCAACATTGCGCAAGCCTTCTTTGACCACAGCATGAGCTAGTACCGTAGCGGTTGTAGTCCCATCACCAGCAGCATCATTGGTTTTTGAAGCTGCTTGCCGAATCAGAGAAACACCAGTGTTTTCAATGTGGTCTTCCAGTTCAATCTCTTTAGCAATGGTGACACCATCATTAACAATTTGAGGAGCACCAAACTTCTTCTCTAACACTACGTTGCGACCTTTTGGTCCAAGGGTGACAGCTACAGCTTCAGTCAGAGTGTCCATTCCCTTTTCTAGGGCGCGACGAGCATTTTCGTTGTAAATAATGCGCTTAGCCATAGGTTTTGAGTTCAGTTCCTAACGGTGATTAAGGTTGAAGATAAAAGCCTTGAAGGTAAAAGGGTTGAGGGTTTAAGGGCTCAACTTGTTTGCCTTCAAGGTGTTAGCTGACGACTGCCAAGATGTCTTTTTCTGACAACAAAACGTACTCTTCGTTCCCTAACTTAATATCGGTACCAGCGTACTTGGAGTAAAGTACCTTGTCCCCTACTTTGACTTCGAGAGCAGCGTGAGAACCATCATCGTTGCGCTTCCCAGGTCCGGTGGCTACAATTTCCCCAACTTGAGGCTTTTCCTTAGCGTTATCGGGTAGTAGAATACCGCCAGCAGTTTTTTCTTCAGCGGCGCTTACCTTAACAAAAACTCGATCCCCTAAGGGCTTAACGGTGGAAACACTCAGAGTTACAGCTGCCATATCAGTTTTTCCTCTCTACTTCATCTGATTCATCTGAGCCGATTTAGCACTCTCAGCTCCTGAGTGCTAATTTACTCAAAATCAGCAGTACATGGCAATAAATACCTCTGTACGGGTTCCCGAACTCATAGCAGGTTAACAGATAGCAAATGCACGGATCAGATAGCTTTGGGTTATTATCTGTGTATCAGTATCGGTATGGTGTAGCTTGTCCCTATTTCATCAGGTGCGACCCGTGGCGAATTTAATTCGCCGACGGCAAGGGCACCTAGAAGGTTTTACATTAGTCCCAGAAATTGGTTAAAAAACCAGCACTGCAACCAATGGACTGCTGACCACTGACAACTAGGACAAGCAAATAGATATAACAGATAGGTTGTTACTCTCCCCCTTTAAGCATTCAGCTAATGCGCTACAGATGGTGCTACTTGAGGTGCTATCAGCCGTCACTTAATCAACGGTCGGTAGTAAACAAGCACCGGGAGTGCTGGTACGGCTGGTTGAAAATCCCTGCTCGTTTTACTGATCCAACGCCGTGCAGTTAAAGCCCCTGCTAGCTGATAGCTGATAACTGACCGCTGATAGCTGACCTCGCACTTTCAACTCATCCTCACACAAAAGCCCTAAAACTCATGCCAGCAGACAAAACTGAGCCTGAAGCTACCCAAGCATCTAATTCTGATAATTCTGATAATTCTGATAATTCTGACACTTCCACTATCGAAGCATCAGAGCAAATTACCCTAGCTGCTAACATAAAAAGCTTAGGGCTTAATCAAATTCAGCGCCACATTTTCCTGTGTGCTGATCAAACTAAACCGAAATGCTGCTCAAAAGAAATTAGCCTTCAATCCTGGGAATATCTCAAAAAACGCCTTAAAGAGCTAAAACTAGACCAGCCCAAGGATGTTCAACCAAGTGGCATTTTTCGCACCAAGGCTAATTGTCTGCGAGTCTGTACCTATGGTCCTGTCATGGTAGTTTACCCAGACGGTGTTTGGTATCACAGTGCTACTCCTGAGGTGATTGAACGCATTATTCAAGAGCATATTATTGGCAACCAAGTTTTAGAAGACTATGCTTTTTTAGTTCATCCTTTGCCAGAAACTCTTCAACCATCTGCTTTAGACTACCAGGCAATGGAAGCAGCTCCTCCCCAACCCCAAGCAGGTTAACATCCTAGTTGTAATGAAGCCCACCTTGGCGACGCAACGGGTTCTAAAATCTACTGACTTGGCCAGCCTAGGGTTCCCGGTGCAACGTTCAAGTTAAGTCTTTTCCTTACCAACCCTAATTCTTACCAACCCTAATTATGGTGAGGTAGGATTATTGGTTGGAGAGTTAAAGCAGCTTGGTAACTTCCAGGCATTAGAAAAGGCAAGAGGTACTACCACTATTAACAAAATTAAGCAAGCAAAGTATAAAAAACGTTACAGTTATGAAGGACAATGCTGTAAGAGAGCAACAAAAACTGCTGCTGATTGATGATGACCCCAACCTCATATTGCTAGTCAAGGACTACCTAGAGTTTCGGGGATACGAGGTGATGACCGCTGAACATGGGAAAGAAGCTCTGGACATTTTAGAGCAGGATATTCCTGATATGATTATCTGTGACGTGATGATGCCAGAAATGGACGGCTATACCCTGGTAGAAAAGGTCAGAGATGATTCTCGCACCAGCTGCATTCCGGTACTATTTCTCTCAGCCAAGGGTCAAAGCCAAGATCGAATAAAAGGACTCAATAAGGGTGCGGATATTTATATGGTTAAGCCCTTTGAGCCAGAAGAACTGGTAGCACAGGTGGAATCTTGCCTCAAGCAAACTGCTCGTATGATGCAGCTCACAGTTTCTAATCCAGACAGCGCACCCAGAATTAACGTTCCTTACGATGTTGATTTGACTCCTACTGAGCGGAAGGTTGTCCAGTTTGTGGCAAGAGGTATGGCAAATCGGGAGATTGCTCAGCAGCTGAATGTTTCTCAGCGTACCATAGAAAGTCATGTGTCTAACATGCTAGGGAAAACTGGTCTCCATAACCGTACTGAATTAGCCCGTTGGGCAATTGAAAATAGTATGGCATAACGCTCCATACGCTCATTGGTAAAGCCTAGCAAGCCAACCTTGACCGTTCACTAATCACACAAGGACTAAGCTCGTGAGCCCAGAAACTATTGTTAACAATCCCACCCGACCGGCAGAGTCAGCTCCGGCTGGGGGTGCACCTTATGACCTAACTGAATTTGATGCTAGGGTCATGAAAACCTATGGACGCTTTCCTATTGCCTTAGAGCGGGGTGCCGGTTGCCATGTCTGGGATACTTCCGGGCGAGACTATCTTGACTTTGTGGCAGGGATTGCTACCTGTACCTTAGGTCATGCTCACCCAATTGTGGTAGAAACGGTAATTAAGCAAATCCAAAAGCTAAACCATGTTTCCAATCTCTACTACATTCCAGAGCAAGGGGCATTAGCGAAGTGGCTCATTGACCATTCTTGTGCAGAACGAGTATTTTTCTGTAACTCGGGAGCGGAGGCTAATGAAGCTGCTATCAAACTGGCACGGAAATATGGCCACACTGTGCTCGATATTGAACAGCCAGTGATTTTGACCGCTCAGGCCAGTTTCCATGGGCGAACCTTGGCAACAATCACAGCTACTGGCCAGCCTAAGTACCAGAAAAACTTTGACCCCTTGGTACCTGGGTTCGAGTACGTACCCTACAACGATATTCAGGCATTGGAAAATGCGATCGCAGATATTGATGAGGGAAATCGCCGGGTAGCAGCAGTGATGCTGGAACCATTACAGGGAGAAGGAGGTGTTCGGCCAGGAGACCTAGACTACTTCCAGCAAGTTAGAGAGATCTGTGATGAAACTGGCATCCTGCTGATTCTGGATGAAGTCCAGGTGGGTATGGGTCGCACTGGTAAATACTGGGGCTATCAGAATCTGGGAATAGAGCCAGATATCTTCACCAGTGCCAAGGGATTGGCTGGTGGCATTCCCATTGGAGCAATGATGTCTAAGAAATTCTGTGATATCTTCCAACCCGGAGAGCACGCTAGCACCTTTGGTGGTAATCCATTTGTCTGTGCAGTCGCCCTATCTGTAGGAAAAACCTTGGAACAGGAGAATATTTTGCAAAATGTTCAGGTGCGGGGTGAGCAGCTGCGCACCAGACTAACAGCGATCGCTCAGAAATATCCCGAAGTTATTGACGAAGTGCGAGGCTGGGGTCTAATTAATGGGCTTGTACTAAAATCAGATATCGATCTGACTTCCGTGGATGTAGTTAAAGCCGTTATGGAACGAAGTTTGTTGTTGGTACCAGCAGGACCAAAGGTAGTTCGCTTTGTTCCACCCCTAATTGTGTCAGCTCAGGAAGTTGACCAAGCGGCTCTTATTGTAGAGCAAGCCTTACAAGCTTTAGCTTAACCGTCAACGGTCAACCGTCAACTATCAACAATCTCGATAATCTTGACTTTAACTTGACCCTCACCTAACTGAATTTGTAGTTCTTCTCCAGGAGCCAAATGCCCTGTAGACGAAGCAATGGTTCCATCTGAGGTGCGCACTAGTGCATAGCCTCGTTGTAGGACTTTTTGAGGGTCAAGGGTATTGAGTTTTTCCTTGAGAAGTTGACAGTGCTGGATCCCTTGGCTCAGACGCTTTGATGTCACTTGCAACAATCGCTGATGCTGAAATGCCATCGCATTTTGTTCCTGGTGTAGTTGTTGGTCTAGAGCTAGGTGTCGCAATCGTGTTCGTAGATGGTGCAGTTGATGGCGAGATGCCTGTGTGATTTGAGTCACCGCTTGATAAAGGCTAGTCTGCCGCTGTTGATGTTCAGCATAAAGGGTGATCAGTTCTGGTACAGCTTGTTCCGCTGCTGCTGTCGGGGTGTGAGCACTGTAGTCAGCTACTAAGTCAGCTAAGGATTCATCCCGTTGATGACCAATACCGGTGATCACCGGTATTGAGCATTGAGCAATTGCTCGCACCACCCGTTCATCATTGAAACAAGCTAAATCCTCTGATGCTCCACCCCCCCGAGCTAATATCAGTAGTTTGGCTCTGCCATCCCGCTCGACTCGATCAATAGCGTTAACTATTGATGCGATCGCAAGTTCCCCTTGAACCTGAGCCGGTGAAAACAAGACTCGTAAACCAGGATACCGTTGCTGTAGTGTACGTTTAATATCTCCCCAAGCAGCCGCTTGGGGAGAGGTAACCACAGCAATAGTTTCAGGATGAATCGGCAGGGGGCGCTTTCGTTGTGGGTCAAATAATCCTTCGGCTTCAAATCGTTGGCGTAATTGGCGTGAGCGCAAGGCTTGCAACCCCTCACCCGCCGGTAAGGCTTGCCAGACATTCAGCTGATACTGTCCCCGCTGAGGATAAACTCGGAGGCTGCCCAAAATAATCAACTGTTCTCCTATTACTGGTAGTTGCACCAGCTTGCTTAACTGGCTCCTCCAGGCTACACACCGTATCGTAGCCTTGGCATCTCCGTCTTGGAGGGTAAAAAACATCCCTTTTGGATGGTGGTTACTACTAGAGACTTCTCCAATCACCCAAACTCTATGGAGTTGGTCATCTTCCTCTAACAACTCTTGGATATAGTCGGTTAACCCAGCAACCGACACAATTGCTTCTGAGAATAGGGAATTGATTGTAGATGAGGCCATTGTATCGGTAATCGTTAATAAATTAATAATTTTTCACATCATGCTCTTGAATGTTTCCTAGTGACTGATCGCGTAGCGTGGCCAAAGGCCTTTCAAGGCTTTTGCTGATTATATATAATCAATTTTAGTTAAATCCTGAACAAAAGTATTTCCTAGTGGGTAGCCCATGCCAAGATTGATACCCATAGCAACAGGTGCGCGCCCGTTCGCGCCCCGCGTATCCTAAGGAAAAGGTAAAGCGGACCTATGAGAAAATCCCACTAGTTCCTTTAAGATCATTTCTTTACAAGCAAGTACTTTTGTACTATACTTTACTCAAGTAACTGATCCTCCTCAGCATTCCTACCCAGCTTAACCAAGCAGTGTTGCAGAGAGCTCAAGGAGCTTAAACAGTTAAAATGGATCAGTAACTATAGTCTGGCCTGATCCTTGCATTTAAGAGCCAGAAGGATTGAACAACACCAATCTTAACAAGGGATGGGATTTACCAAACCGTTGGCCTAATATAGAGTATCAGTCAGATCGGTGAAAACCCCTAATTTCAATAAAATTAAAATTTACAGCACAGCTGTTGTTGAGGTATTTTACCTCCTCCTGTGGCAATAACTACCACAAAGCGTGTTAGTCCAATCCTACTTTTAAGGTTGCGTGTAGGCGGTCTTTAACTCCTTGAGCAACATCCCCTCTCAATTCCCCATGTTTCTTTAGGGGGAGAATTCAAACTACCTAATTAGTCCCGATACAGTAAACTTTTTGAGGCATCCATGGCTACCCCAATCACAAACAGTCCCGAAAAAGAAAAAGCTCTGAACCTGGTACTAAAACAAATTGAGCGTAATTTTGGTAAAGGTGCCATCATGCGCTTGGGTGATGCCACCCGCATGAAAGTGGAAACCATTCGGAGTGGGGCAATTACCCTAGATTTAGCCTTGGGGGGTGGTCTGCCAAAAGGTCGCATTATTGAAATTTATGGCCCAGAAAGCTCTGGTAAGACAACCCTAGCCTTGCATGCCGTTTCAGAAGTGCAAAAATCTGGGGGAGTTGCAGCGTTTGTTGATGCAGAACATGCTCTTGATCCCACCTACTCGGCAGCTTTGGGGGTTGATATCGCCAACCTTTTAGTATCTCAACCTGACACAGGGGAATCAGCCCTAGAAATTGTGGATCAACTGGTTCGTTCTGCCGCAGTGGATATTGTTGTTATTGACTCTGTAGCTGCTTTGGTACCCCGTGCAGAAATTGAGGGGGAAATGGGTGATAACCAAGTGGGTTTACAGGCGCGGTTGATGAGTAAAGCGCTCCGCAAGATTGCTGGTAACATTGGTAAGTCTGGGTGTACTGTTATTTTCCTCAATCAGCTACGACAAAAAATCGGCATCACCTATGGTAGCCCAGAGGTGACTACGGGTGGTAATGCACTTAAGTTCTATGCTTCAGTTCGCCTGGATATTCGTCGAATTCAAACCCTGAAAAAATCTAACGAGGGGGAATATGGGATTCGTGCCAAAGTCAAAGTTGCCAAAAATAAAGTTGCCCCTCCTTTCCGCATTGCAGAGTTTGACATTATTTTTGGCCAAGGGATTTCCCGCTTAGGGTGTCTGGTGGATTTAGCAGAACAAACCAAAGTCATTCTGCGCAAGGGAGCCTGGTATAGCCACAATGGGGACAATATTGCTCAAGGTCGGGATAATACAGTTAAGTATTTGGTTGAACATCCCGAGTTTGCTGAGAATATTGAGCAGCAAGTACGTCAACAACTGGACATGGGAGCAGTAGTTTCAGCTAACTCAGTGGCTCCTGTGGATAGCAAGGAAGCAGATAGCATTGAAGCAGGAGAAGAAGAGGCTTAATCTATCAGCATTCAGCTATCAGCATTCAGCTATCAGCATTCAGCTAATGCCCTACGCGCACGCTACGGGAACAGCTTTTGAATCAAACAGGTAAGGATTGGTTTAATCTGAGTGAAGTCACAGGCTGGAAGCCTGTGCCACAAAGCTGAGTGCTGACCCCTGACCCCTGACCCCTGACCCCTGACCCCTGACCCCTGACCCCTGATAGCTGAATGCTTACAATTTACTTTTCTTGAGTGTACTTTCTAATCAAAAAGCGGTCTGTTTCTGGTGGCTCTACAGACGAGTATCATGGTTTTCCTGCTATAACTTGCGTTCTGCCTTATTTTCCAAGCGAAATAGCCAAACCATCAACATAACTACACCAATTTGCAGAGCCAAGTTAGGCATGGCAGTAGCTACAGCTTTACCAGCAGCTAACTGGGCTAGAAAAACCATTGCACCGATAAAACCAGAGGCACCGAAGGCAATATAGATAAACTTTCTTAAGCCTCGGTAGGGATGTTGGGCTTCTGCTTTTAGCCTGGCATACTTCTCGGGATTGATTTTTTGCCCAGAGACTTTGGGATTGGGGTAAGGTTTTTTTGAGTTCGAGTTGGTCATGAATGTTTTACCCTAACTTACCTGACTGATTTGCTGTAGTAATATTTGCTATATTAATAAACTGGTGCCGATGTAGCTCAGTGGTAGAGCATTCGATTCGTAATCGAACGGTCGGCGGTTCAAATCCGCTCATCGGCTTTGGGTAAGCAATCAGCAATCAGCAATCAGCAATCAGTTATCATTTATAAACTATCAGTTATCAGCTATTAGTTATCAGCTATTAGTTATCAGCTTATGGGTTAGGTTCGAGCGATTAAAGTCACAGGGTCGAAGCCTGTGCCACAAAGCTGACGGCTGACGGCTGACCACTGACCGCTGAATGCTTACCCAGCTTTTATGCCAGTTTTAAGGATATTAAAGGTTAAATGGGAGCCACCTTTAGGTATGATCTTAAAAAAGTATGAAGTTAGTCGTGTCGCAAAATCAGATGGTTTTTGATCTAGATTCCCAATTCTAGAAGTTTCACCATCAGACCAATGTCTCATGTACTACTTCATCTTCCGTATTTCATATCTTCTTGGGAGAACTCAACATGGCAACACTCAAAATCATTGTTTATATAGTGGTTAGCTTCTTTATTGCCTTATTTGTGTTTGGCTTCTTGTCAAACGATCCATCTCGTAACCCTAAGCGGAAAGATTTCGAGTAAATAGCGTTCGCGAAGCGGTTCCAAAGGAACATCGCATTATCATGTCAGGTCTATCAAAGACCTCAACTAGAGATAGCCACGGCTCGTGAAGACGGGATTATCTAGACAAAACCACGCTCTTAGATGAGGGTGGTTTTGTATTTATGCTTAATTAGTTGTAATATGGGCTGTCTTTGTCGATAACCGATTTGGAACTACAATCTTGGGGATTGAGTCAAGGATTGTTGGTCTGAATAGTAAAACACCAGCCAATTAGTGAAAAATGCCCCAGCCAGTTCAGCCGCCGGTCGTACCCGCAATTATTCAAACCGTTAAACCTTCCCAGACCACTAGCCACCTCGATGAATTATCTCAAAGAATAACCGTTTCGGCACCGTACCAAACACAGCAAAACCAGGTACTGCTCAAACCCTACCCAACAGGAGAGCTCAAGATTGAGGCTTTCCCAATATTAGCCACAGACAAAAGCGCTGCTAGCTTAGGTCTACCAATTTCCCGAGCAGTTGGCCAGACCTTGCCAAGCATAACAAACAGCCAAGACAATTGGCAACTAGGGCAAGGAAAACAGTGGCAACAAACTTTTCTAAAACCAGGAATCAAGCAACCACTCCATCCTGATTTAACCTCCTTACTCAATAGTCCAACTCCAGAAGCACCATCAACTCTGGAACCGGAATTTTCGACTAGGGTTTCTCCTAGGTTTTCCTCGTCGGTTACTTCTGAGACAGGGGTTGCTGATTCTGGGTATAATGCGGCCCCCCTAGCCCCCCAAGTTTGGGGGGAACAAAACCTTCAAAGTACTCCAAAATTAGGCGTTGCTGATTCTGGGTATGATGCGGCCCCCCTAGCCCCCCAAGTTTGGGGGGAACAAAACCTTCAAAGTACTCCAAAATTAGGCGTTGCTGATTCTGGGTATGATGCGGCCCCCCTAGCCCCCCAAGTTTGGGGGGAACAAAACCTTCAAAGTACTCCAAAATTAGGCGTTGCTGATTCTGGGTATGATGCGGCCCCCCTAGCCCCCCAAGTTTGGGGGGAACAAAATCTTCAAAGTCCCCCAAACTTGGGGGATTTAGGGGGCTTTCCCAAAACCAGACGATCCCACATTAATACTTCAATTCACCAAAGCCAACCTAATAGCCAACCTGAAATTAAACCTGAAATTAAACCTGAGCTAAGACCTGAGCCTGGGAATCAAGAAAGATTCTTCGCTGTTAACTCTTACCCCAAACGATGTTCTACTCTCGAAACCTTACCCAGGCCAGATGACCCCTTGAGCATCAATCCAAATTGCCCTTTGCCAATTCCTAGGAGCAAGCGTATTATAGCTCAAGAGCGGGGGGGAGAGACTAGAGAATTTGAGTTAATCATCCCTGAGCAATCTAACCCACCTTCCCTAGAAGAGACTGCACCACAATCAGACCAAGACTTGTCTCAACGCCAATCTGGTTCCGAGTTAGATTCGGAGGTTACTGCTCCCACAAGTACCTTCGATACTAATGAGCCAGACATACTTGAATTGACTTCAGACCGTCAGGAGTATGACGATACTAGACAAGTGATTACAGCAGTGGGTAATGTTACCTTGCGGTTTCAAGATGCCTTACTAGAAGCTGACCGTTTGCAAGTAAACTTGCCTAATAAGATTGTGGTCGCGGATGGGAGTGTGGCTCTCACCCGTGGTAACCAGGTGCTAGAGGGAGAGCGCTTTGAGTATTATTTTGTTCAAGATACTGGAGTGGTGTTGAAGGCTAGGGGAGAATTTGTCAGAGCAAGTTCAGATTCTGGGCAAACCACCCCAACTCAACCGGTCAGCCGCAGAATTATTAATAGCCAGCCCTTAGCTGGAATTAGTAATCCCGGAGCCTTTGCCATTGAGTTTGGTGCTCGGGTTATTCCCAATACTGAAACTGGGGCAACCACAACCGCTATCGAATCTCCCGACATCGAAGGGACTATCAATCGATTCCGCTATGAAGCAGACCGGGTGGAGTTTGATGGGTTAGAAGGAGTTGCTACTAATGTCAGAATTACCAACGACCCCTTTTCCCCACCAGAATTGGAGTGGCGCACCAGAAATGCTCGATTTCGGCGGATTTCCCCAGAAGTAGATGAAGTAATTGCCAAGAATCCTCGACTGGTGTTTGATCAAGGGTTTTCCTTGCCTACATTTCGTGAACGGTTTGTGATTGACCGCCGTGAGCGGCAACCGAGTTTATTGGATTTTGGGTATGATGATGACGACCGGGGTGGTGTGTTTATTCAGCGTGGCTTCAAGGTAGTTGAAACACCCTCGGTCAGGTTTAGTCTAACACCACAGTTCTTTCTTCAAAAAGCCATTCTTGGAGATAATGATGAAGATGAGAACAATGATCCAGAAGGTGGTGGCGTAATCGATCCGGCTAACTTTGGTTTGCTTGCTGACCTGGATGCTTCCTTAGGGCCACGCACGACACTAGTAGGTTCCGCAGAACTCACTAGTCTGGATCCTGATGATCTAGAAAACGAATCTCGGGGAAGTTTGCGGCTCCGACAAACTATTGGTAACACATATCCTCATCGCCTGACCTTGGAATCCAGCTATCGCGATCGCCTTTTCAATGGCTCTTTGGGTTTCCAAACCGTTCAGAGTAGTATTGGGGGTATATTTGAATCACCAACAATTCCCATCGGGCAAACTGGTTTGACCATTCGATATCAAGCTGGTGTTCAGCATATCAATGCTAAGACCGATCGAGCAGATTTGCTACCTCTGCCACCTCGGGATAACAATCGGATTAGTTTGACCCGTTATCAAGGGAGTGCAACTTTAAACTGGACACAACCCCTTTGGCAAGGTAAAACATTGCCAGCAACTGCTGAAGAAGGTATGCGCTATACACCAGCACCAATTTTACCCAATGTTCAACTAAATTCATCCATTACCGGTGTGGCTAGTGCCTATAGTAACGGTGATTCTCAAGAGTTTCTCCGTGGGAGCATTGGCTTAACTGGGCAATTCGGTCATTTTTCTAAACCGTTTCTTGACTATACCGGTTTTAATATTGGCTATAGTCAAGTCGCCTTAGGAAATACATCACCATTTTTATTTGACCGAGTTGCAGATACTCGAGTCCTTAATGCTGGTATTACCCAACAACTCTATGGTCCATTTCGAGTGGGTTTCCAGACTTACCTAAATTTAGATACAAATGAGGAAATTAGTACTGATTTCTTTTTAGAGTATTCTCGTCGAAGTTACAATGTTTTATTGCGCTATAATCCAGTACAACAACGGGGTTTAGTTGGTTTACGAATTAATGATTTTAACTGGACAGGTGCCACAGAACCCTTTGATACGTTTAGTAACAGCTGGGAGGATGATTAGGGAGGTCAGCCGTCAGCCATCAGCGGTCAGCCATCAGCGGTCAGCTAAAAGCTCACGCTACTTGAGGTGCTTTTTAGCACAGGCTTTGGCCTTTGGCCACGCTGTGCGAACGACGCTGTGACTTTCGTGACTATTAAACCAATCCTTACCTGTTTTATTAAAAAGTTCCGTAGCGTGCGCGTAGCCCATAAGCTGATAACTGAAAGCTGATAGCTGTTCGGTGTAGCGTGCGCGTAGCGCTTAAGCTGACATAGGGAGTAGGAGTATGAAGTAGGGTGAAGCAAATCGAATGGCTCTGATAATTATCAGAAACGTTAGAATTATTTGTGTGGAAAAAGAAACCGTAAACATTCAGGTAAGCTATCAGCTAATGCCCATAAGCTGATAGCTGATAGCTGACGGCTGAATGCTTACGATAAACCCTACCCAAATTAATATCCTGGATAGGTTGGGCATCTCAGATGAAGACTAATAAGCATCGGTCAGTCTGTGGGAAATTCAAGCAGCGGTTAAATAATGCGGTTAAACGCTGGTTTAATTCCCCTAAAAATCGTCATAGCAGCACCACACAACCGATACCTCTTTCTGTGGGAGAGCCTTATGCTCCCTACAAACCTCCCTTAACTACTCAGCGACCTAACCACAGCTACGGCGTAACTAATCATACCTGGCCCCCTGGTTATCGGCTACAGAGGGGGAAGTATACCATCCAAAAAAAACTAGGACAAGGTGGGTTGGGTATTACGTACTTAGCGCGAACTAAAACAGGCGATCGCATTGTTATCAAAACTATCCTTAATCATGTACTCCGCCAAGAGAATTTATTAGAGTATTGGAAAATTTTAGCCAATGAAGCGGTAAAATTAGCCCAATGTAGCCGTGGGAATCCTCATCTAGTCCGCTTATCAGAAGAAATCATCCGAGAAGGTGAACTGCCCTGCCTAATCATGGAATACATCGAGGGGGAAACCTTGTCGGATATAGTTAACCGGCAGGGTGTGCTCTCAGAAGAGAAAGCCTTGCTTTATATCCAGCAAATTGGTAGCGCCCTCTGGGATATTCATCAGCAAGGGTTGCTCCATCGGGATGTTAAACCCAATAACATCATGGTGGGTCACGATGGTTCTGGTGCGGTGTTGATTGATTTGGGTATTGCTACTAGGTTTGTCCCTGGGGTTACCCAAACTCATCTCTGTGCCGTGACTCCAGGCTATGCTCCTCTGGAACAATATCAGTTCCGTTCGCAACAGGGTTCCTACACCGATGTTTATGCTTTAGCCGCTACCTTGTATTTTCTTTTAACTGGAAATGAACCAGTACCAGCTGACGAGCGGGTTGAGGGAGCTGTATTACCAGCACCAAACTATTTTAATCCCCAGATTAGCGGACGCATAAATCGAGCCATTATCCATGGCATGAACTTGGTGGCAACCGATCGCCCTCAATCTATACCAGAATTTTTAACGTTACTGGGTATTGAGTTACCAACTAATAATAGTAACTATAATAGCACAAATAACAGCAATATTCAACCACAGACAACCGCTAAAGTTGAAGACTTTTATATAGAACGTCCTCAAGATGCTGAGTGTTATCAAAAGATTTTACAACCAGGCGCACTAATTCGGATTAAAGCACCCAAGCTGATGGGGAAAACCTTACTCAGTAATCGCATTCTTACTTATGCTAAGTCTCGGGGTTATGGCACGGTTTATTTGAATCTGAATCAATTACCTTGCCATGATTTGGATGTATTTTTACAGTCGTTTTGTGTGCGAGTTGGTGACAACTTGGGATTGTCAGACCAGTTGGATAAGTATTGGAGTAAACGATTATATAGTAAAGTAAATTGTCAACGATATTTTGAGCAGTATCTGTTAGCGTCTTTATCCAGTCCTATAGTTTTGTGTTTGGATGAAGTAGACCGAGTGTTTCCTTATCCAGAAGTAGCTCGAGAATTTCTAGGTTTGTTGCGCACGTGGCATGAGGATGGGAAAAATAATCAGCCTTGGACAAAACTGCGATTGATTGTAGTTTATTCTACAGAAGTTTATATTGAATTGGATATCAATCAGTCTCCTTTTAATGTGGGAGAAGCAGTAGAGTTATCGGACTTTTACTTAGATAAAGTTCAGAGTTTAGCTGGGCGTTATGGTTTAAGTTTATCCATTGAATCAGGTCAAAAGTTAATGGGTATGGTAGGCGGACATCCTTATTTATTGAACCTGGCTTTCTCTACTCTTAGCAAAAATCCCAACATGACCATAGAGCATCTTTTAGAAACTGCCCCGACAGAATCAGGGATTTATCGTCATCATTTGCGAGAACTTTTAAATAATCTGATTCTCCATCCCAATTTACTGGAAGCTTTCAAAAAATTACTGACAACTACTAAAGCTGTGCGTCTGGAACCTAAGGATACCTATCTCTTAGAAAGTCTGGGATTAGTCAAAGCAATCGGTAATGATTGTATTCCGAGATATAATTTGTATCGTCAGTATTTTAGTAACAGGATTTTATAGTTAGGGAGCAGTCAGCAGTCAGCAGTCAGCAGTCAGCAGTCAGCAATCAGCCGTTAGCAGTCAGCAGTCAGCAGTCAGCAGTCAGCAGTTAGCCATTGGTTGGAAAATGAAAAGTGAAAACTGATAGCACCTCAAGTAGCGTGCGCGTAGCACATAAGCTGATAGCTGATAGCTGATAGCTTCTTTATTCCCTACTCCCTTTCCTACCATGACCAACCAACCAACAATCTATCAAGTTGGGGGAAGTTTACCTCAAGATTCCACAACTTATGCTGTGCGCAAAGCTGATGACGAAATTTTTCAGGCTTTGATGGCTGGGGAATTTTGTTATGTGCTCAACTCGCGACAGATGGGTAAATCGAGTTTGCGGGTACAAACTATGAAGCGTCTCCAGAAAACAGGAGTAGCTTGTGGTTGTATCGATTTTACCATGATTGGGAAAGAGAATATCCCCATAGAGATGTGGTATTCAAGCTTGATAGTGATGCTGGTGGATGAGTTTAAGCTATCAGATAAATTTGATGAAGAGGCTTGGTTTAGAGAAACAGAGCACATCACTCCCTTGTTAGGGTTTGGCAAGTTTATTGAATCGGTATTATTGGCAAATATTCCAGAAACTATTGTTATCTTTCTAGATGAAATTGACAGTATTATTAAAGTAGCGTTTAAAGATGATTTCTTTGCTTTTATTCGCAGTTGCTATAATAAACGAGCCGAAAATACAGTCTACAATCGGCTGAGTTTTTGTTTGCTGGGAGTAGCAACTCCAGCGGATTTGATTCAGGATAAACAGCGCACTCCCTTTAATATTGGTCGGGATATTGAACTGACTGGATTTACCTTTGAAGAGGCGAAAACACCACTGCTCCCTGGTTTGGTCGGGAAAGTGGATAATCCTGAACAGGTGTTAGGTGAGATATTGACCTGGACGGGGGGACAACCGTTTCTGACCCAGAAGTTGTGTAAGTTAATGGTGGAGCATGCTCTGGCTTCCCCCTTATTAAGGGGGACGGGAGGGGGATCCATCGATAGCACTTCTGGAGAGGGTACCCCCCTAACCCCCCTTAACAAGGGGGGAACTTCTGGAGGGGGATCCATCGATAGCACTTCGGGATTGGGTACCCCCCTAACCCCCCTTAACAAGGGGGGAACTTCTGGAGGGGGATCCATCGATAGCACTTCGGGATTGGGTACCCCCCTAACCCCCCTTAACAAGGGGGGGACTTCTGGAGGGGGATCCATCGATAGCACTTCGGGATTGGGTACCCCCCTAACCCCCCTTAACAAGGGGGGAACTGGAGTTGGGGGAACTGGAGTTCACACAACTTCAGTTGAACAGGTCGCCCGTAGCCAGATTATTGACAATTGGGTATCTCAGGATAAGCCAGAGCACTTGAAGACCATACGCGATCGCATTCTCAGAAATGAGCAACGGGCGAGTAGGCTGTTGGGATTGTATCAGCAGGTATTAGATCAGGGTAGTCTTGCCGCTGATGGCAGTGAAGAACAGACAGAATTAAGGCTATCGGGGTTGGTAGTGGAGCGGGATGGCTGTTTGACCGTTAACAACCGGATTTATGGCAGTGTTTTTGATCGGGATTGGGTTAAGCAAGAATTGGCTAGACTGCGTCCCTATTCTGAAGCCTTTACTGCTTGGGTTGAGTCTGGGTGTCAGGATGAAGCTCGTTTGTTGCGGGGGGTGGCGTTAGAGAATGCTCAAGCTTGGGCTAGGGGTAAAAGTTTGAGCGATTTGGATTATCAGTTTTTAGCTGCTGGTCAGGAATTAGACCGCCGGGTATTGGCAGAAGAAAGTCAGATATTAGCGGAGGCTAATGATACGTTAACTGAGGCTCAAAAGAAAGCAAAGCGAATCATCAGCATAGGTGCTATTCTAATGGGTTTGTCCTTAATTGTGGCTGTGGTAACTGGGATCAAAGCTAGAGAGAATTTTCGAAAATCAAAGGAAGCTCAAACAGGTACCCAACTAGAACAACAAGCGCTTAGTATTTTACGGCGGTTACCAGGGGATAATGGTTACTATGGCAATCGAGAGCTTTTATTCTCAGCCATGGATACTGGGCAACAGCTATATAATATCGTGAAAGATGGTCGCCCTTTGGATAACTATCCTGCCATCAGTCCTATCTATGCTCTACAGCAGAGTCTTAGTAAATTCAAAGAAAATAGACTTTTTCGAGGACATCAAGGCCCGGTACAAAGTGTAAGTTTTAGCCCCGATGGTCACATGCTGACTACGGCATCAGACAGTAATATCAGACTTTGGGATTTACAGGGCAATCCATTAGCACTGTTTCAAGGACATCAATCCTCGGTATTAAGTGTAAGTTTTAGCCCCGACGGTCACATGCTGGCTACGGCATCATATGACAATACTGCTAGACTCTGGGATTTACAGGGCAATCCATTAGCTGTGTTTCAAGGACATCAATCCTCGGTAAATAGTGTAAGTTTTAGCCCCGACGGTAAAACCCTGGCTACGGCATCAGAGGACAAAACGGTCAGACTCTGGGATTTACAGGGCAATCCATTAGCTGTGTTTCAAGGACATCAATCCTCGGTAAATAGTGTAAGTTTTAGCCCCGACGGTAAAACCCTGGCTACGGCATCAGAGGACAAAACGGTCAAACTCTGGGATTTACAGGGCAATCCATTAGCTGTGTTTCAAGGACATCAAGACTGGGTAAGAAGTGTAAGTTTTAGCCCCGACGGTAAAACCCTGGCTACGGCATCAGAGGACAAAACGGTCAGACTCTGGGATTTACAAGGCAATCAATTAGCTCTGTTTCAAGGACATCAAAGCTTGGTAACTAGTGTAAGTTTCAGCCCCGATGGTAAAACCCTGGCTACAGCATCATGGGACACTCTCAGAGTCTGGGATTTACAGGGGAATCTATTAGCACTGTTGAAAGGACATCAAGACTGGGTATTAAGTGTAAGCTTTAGCCGAGATGGTAAAACCCTGGCTACAGCATCAGCAGACAAAACGGTCAGACTCTGGGATTTACAGAGCAATCAATTAGCTCTGTTTCAAGGACATCAAGGCTTGGTAACGAGTGTAAGGTTTAGCCGAGATGGTAAAACCCTGGCTACGGCATCATGGGACAAAACGGTCAGACTCTGGGATTTACAGGGCAATCCATTAGCTGTGTTGAGAGGACATCAATCCTCGGTAACGAGTGTAAGGTTTAGCCGAGATGGTAAAACCCTAGCTACGGCATCAGAGGACAAAACGGTCAGACTCTGGGATTTACAGGGCAATCCATTAGCTGTGTTGAGAGGACATCAATCCTCGGTAACGAGTGTAAGGTTTAGCCGAGATGGTAAAACCCTAGCTACGGCATCAGAGGACAAAACGGTCAGACTCTGGGATTTACAGGGCAATCCATTAGCTGTGTTGAGAGGACATCAATCCTCGGTAAGTAGTGTAAGTTTTAGCCGAGATGGTAAAACCCTGGCTACGGCATCAGAGGACAAAACGGTCAGACTCTGGGATTTACAGGGAAAGCAATTAGCACTGTTTCAAGGACATCAAGGACATCAAGGTCCGCTAACTAATTTAGTAAGTTTTAGCCCCAATGGTAAAACCCTGGCTACAGTATCAGGAGACAACATGGTCAGAGTCTGGGATTTACAGGGAAAGCAATTAGCTCTGTTTCAAGGACATCAAGGTCCGCTAACTAATGTAGTAGTAAGTTTTAGCCCCGATGGTCAGATGCTGGCTACGGCATCATGGGACAAAACGGTCAGACTCTGGGATTTAGAAGGAAATCAATTAGCTCTGTTTCAAGGACATCAAGACCGGGTAAATAGTGTAAGTTTTAGCCCTAATGGTCAGATGCTGGCTACGGCATCAGTGGACAAAACGGTCAGACTCTGGGATTTACAGGGCAATCCATTAGCTGTGTTTCAAGGACATCAATCCTTGGTAAACAATAGTGTAAGCTTTAGCCCCGATGGTAAAACCCTGGCTACAGCATCAATGGACAATACGGTCAGACTCTGGCCAGTGGAGGATTTAGGTCAGATGCTGGTTAGGGGCTGTAAGTTGCTTGAAGATTACTTTGTGGAGAATTTTGAAGCTTTAGAAAGCTTAACTACATGTCAAGATTCAGTGGACAAAGTAGCAGTAGCTCCCGGTCTTGTTAAGCAAGGTGAGAAGTTAGCAAAAGAAGGGGATGTCGATGGTGCTATTGCTAAGTTTAAAGAAGCCCAAGAATGGAATTCTGACCTAGAATTCGACCCAGAGAAAAAAGCCAAACAACTAGCAGCACGCGCTAAACTTGAACAAGGTGATAAGTTAGCAGAAGAGGGGGATGTCGATGGTGCTATTGCTAAGTTTAAAAAAGCCCAAGAATGGAATTCTGACCTAGAATTCGACCCAGAGGAAAAGGCAAGAGCGATCGCTAAAGTTAAACAAGGTGAGCAGTTAGCTCGAAAGGGTCAATTAACCAAAGCCCTATCTCTCTACAAACAAGCACAAAAACTAGATCCAAACCTAGAAATTTATGCTTATGATTGGAACTCACTCTGTTGGTTTGGTAGCCTCCATGGATATGCTGTTGAGGTGATGGATGCCTGTGAAAAAGCAGTAGCAAAAGATTCTGAAAATGGAGGTATTCTGGATAGTCGTGGTTTGGCTAGAGCCCTGACTGGGGATACCGCAGGAGCCATATCAGATTTTCAGGCATTTGTAGATTGGACCGACAATGATAAGTTGAAAGCAAAACGGCAAAAATGGATAGATGAGCTTCGGGCTGGTAAGAATCCTTTTACGGAAGAGGTGTTGAAGAGTTTACGTTGGGAGTAAGGGTAGGGAAGGTAAGAGGCAATACGCCCAAGTCAGAAGTTAGAAGTCAGAAGTCAAAAGTAAGCTATGACTAAGTTTCGGAGTTTAGGAGCGATGCAGCGCGGTCTTGGGGGTTTCCCCCACTCGCTATTGCATCAAGACAATGTCAAACATCTAAATGCATAGCGCTATAAGAGGCAAGAGGTAAAAAATCTTGTAGAACTGGCATCTTGCCAGTGTCAATATCTGGCATTTTGCCAGTGTCAATATCTGGCAAAATGCCAGTGTCAATATTTGGCATCTTGCCAGTGTCATGCTTATGGTCGGGCGGGCAGGATGCCCACTCTACTGATATTGATTAGGCAGTAGAACTGGCATCTTGCCAGTGTGAATATATTGTCGCGCGGGCATCTTGCTGTAGAACTGGCATCTTGCCAGTGTGAATATATTGTCGCGCGGGCATCTTGCTGTAGAACTGGCATCTTGCCAGTGTGAATATATTGTCGCGCGGGCAGGATGCCCACTCTACTGATATTGATTAGGCAATAGGCATGCTAGCAATAGGCAAGAGTTTCCCGACTCCCGATTCCCGACTCCCGAAAAGTTTGTTACAAAATTTTTCAAAATATGTTATAATATAATATTTTTTGTGTTATACTATAAAAGTGGGCGCTGAGACGCCCAGAGTCAAGAGCTAGCCCGCTGAGAGTCCAAAATCTACGGGCTAGCTCTGGCTCCCCAATCACAAGGAGATACTTTTATGATGACGTATTCTGAACGCCTTCATCCATGGGTGGTCATGCGGCTGTTACCAAAAATGCAGCGGGTAGTTGTTGCTCGCTTCCGCAATCGGTCGGATGCGGAGGGACATTTGTGGGCCTTGAAACGATTAATGCCTGATGCAAAATTTGTGATTGTATTCGATGTTGGTAATAATAATCCGATGGATGAAGAATCCTAGGAATTTACATGCATCTTGGTGGAATGGGCATCTTGCCCGTTCCACACTGAATACTGATAGCTGTTAGCGTAGCGTGTGCGTAGCGCTTAAGCTGATAGCTAAACATACGGCGGTTTGCATAACTATCAAGTACACTGACTTTTATCCCTATTCCCTATTCTCTATTCCCTCTTACCTGCTCCCTGCATCGCTGCTCCCTAAAACCTAGATATTTATACCTCACAAGTCGTAGAATTGCTTTCAAACATCATGCTAGTCTTAAAATCTTGCGCCCTAATCTTATTCACAACTTGTTTGATCAGTTTTTCTTGGGCAGGCTTGGCTTTATTTACTCGCCCTAATGGAATCCCAAATGGTGTGCGGATCCTGTCTGTATTATGGACGCTATTAATAGTTCTACAGGTCAGTACCATCGTTCTTACTGAAGAAACCAATCTAATCCTAGGTTTAATGGGACTGAGCATCTATATCAGCTCACTAGTTTTGTTTTCGTGGACAGTTAAAACAACTAAGGAAAAGCCTTTGTCTCTTTGCTATTCCGATGATTTACCAAACCACATCTTTACCACTGGCCCCTATAAATTCATTCGTAATCCCTTTTACACATCCTACTTACTCTGTGTGCTAGGTGGTGTTTTTGTTACTAATCAACTCTGGCTACTAATCACAGTAGTAGTAATCTTTGTACCCTACTATCAAGTTGCTCGCCAAGAAGAGGCTAAATTTTTAGCTAGTAGTTTTGCGGCTGACTATAAAGTGTATAAAGAAAACACAGGAATGTTTTTGCCTAAGTTATTGCTGTTTTCTTAGCCTGGGCGGCAGGAAACGTGCAACAGCAAACGGGCAAGATGCCCGTTCCACCAAGATGCCCGTTCCACCAAGATGCCCGTTCCACACTGAATGCTGATTGCTGATAACTGATAGCTTATATTAAAATGGCCACAACCGTTGCAGCAATCGCCAAATTTTAACCACTAGCTCTTCTATCCAAAGTATGGTGATGTCTAACCACTCCAGCACTCGTTCTAAAGGATGTTTAACATATCCTTCTGGAGTTGCTTTAGTTTCAATCCAGTCTTGATTTGGCTCTACATCACTATGGTTTCTAGAGTTAGCGATCGCACTATTTTCTTCTCCCTTAGATCCGTTAACCTTGGTGCTACCAGAGTTAACAACTGCTAGCGGTTGATCTTGAGATTCTTTGGGAGTAGTTTTTCCTAAATTATCCTGAATTTGGGACAGGTCTGGTGATTTATCAGTTTTAGAATTTCTCTTCTGGCTGATCGATGGTCTTGCTTTAACTTTTGAGGATTTATTTCTCGATATAATCAGCTTACCTGGAGCCTTTAGTAAGTGCAGGTATCGCTTAAAGAGGGTCCAAATAGACTTTTCTGACTTCACAGGAATCTTGCTGTTGAATCCTTCGGGTAACTGATGTCTATTATATTTAAGATTAGCAACCGGTAATTCTGCCTGATTTCCGGAGTTGGAGGTTGAGGCAGAGAAATTTTGGGAGTGGTCAGATCCATCTGGATTGCCCCATAAATCATTATCGGTTAACCAAGGCTCCAATTCATCTGATTTAGACCCAGATGGTGTTGAGGTGGATGATCTTAATGAGGGGGAAAGTGGAGGGGAATTATCTCCTGATAGCTGATGGGCTTCTGGGTATAAATTATCCCTGTTTCCTCCTGGTAAAACCTCTCCAGAACCAGAAGCAATTTCAGATTGGTCTGAGGAACTACTCAAACTAAAATTAGATGCTTTTCTACCAAAGAAATAGTCAATCGCAGCATAGATTAAGCTTAAAATTTTAAGTCGGTTAGTGTCAGACCCAACCGTTACCTCCTCTGAGCTATCACCCTTAATAAATGGTTTTTGTAGGGCTTGCCTCAGCTTAACCACCACTTCAGACCCTGGTAATAATTGGTGTGATTCCAGTTCTAGCAATTTGTTATCCAGGAAAGTTAATAGGTCTTGAATTGGGCTAGAAGGTGATAGCTGGAATGGTTTGGGTTTAGGTTGTCGGTGATTAGAGGTGGCTGATTTACCCTTGGAAACAGCTCGAATGATCCTCGATTCCCCGAAAAGATTAATTGCGATCGCTACAGGACTAGTTTGCACCCAGGCCATTAATCGCCAGAATAGCCTGATGGGTGGCAAAATAGGGGGGTGATCTAAGGTAGCAAGGGAAGGGGATGCTTTTTTGCCATCTAACGAGTGGGCTAAACGCCATTTACGCATTAAGTCAGCCACCTCCCAGCTAATTCTGGATGCTAGTTTTTGCTGCTGCTGGGGTGTCAATATATCCAGAATTTGGTTTTGCACTGTCACCAGCACTAGACCCCGGTTGTCCAATAAACAAGCTACTCCCTGAATCAGCATATGCTCATTAGTCGGGGCTTGAGCTGGGGTTTGATTTGGAGTTGCCCATTCTCCTGCGGTTACAGCTTGCCCATTATTTAGGCTGACAGGTTGCCCGTTATTTAGGGATGTTCCCCTTTGCCGTTCGATTAGGATAGGTTGCCCGTTATTTAGGGTAACAGCTTGCCCATTAGACGGTCTTAGGTTGTCTAGACCAAGTTGAAGGTTAAAGCTGCCAAGGTTCAACTCTTGTAAGACTCGCTGAATTGCTGTATCTGCTTCTGGCGGTGTTTCCTGGGTCTGGGCGTGGCTAAATGTCCTTAATTGGGGCAATCCAGCTTTTACTGAAGAGGAGATTTGACGCCCAGCCGATAAACTAGCTTGCACTAGCAGGTAAACCGGATAAAGTAAAATTTGTCCTCCCCATACCGCTGCAACCTTTAAATGCCGTGTTGTACGTTCAATTTGGTCAACAAACCGTTGAGATTGTCGATTGATAAAGTTAAACAATCTACTGCGATAGGGACCTTTGGCAGGGGAAGACATGATGGTTATTGCTTGGGTGAGGGATTAGCTATAGCGATTTGTATCTCGATTGTGAACACACTTATTGCAGGAAAAGGCAAAAGGCAACAGGCAACAGGCAACAGGCAACAGGGGCAAGAGCTCCTCAATTTTATTGTCCAATAAAAAAAGAGCTTTTAGGTTTACATCTCAAATACAAACGCGCTTATCAGCCTGATCGACATTTAAGCTGCATCTATACCAGGAACTGGTTATTGGTTGACAGTTGACGGCTAGCGCTCATAGCACTACCCATTAAGCTGTTTGACATTGATACAAGCTCAAAAGCTGTTGTAGTCAACTTTTAGGTGCGACCCGTGGCGAATTTAATTCTTCATGGGTCAAGGGCACCTTTGCCTCTAGCATGCATGCCTCTTGCCTTGCGCGTAGCGCTATAACTTTCAATAAACCACCAATAACAAATTAATCATAGTCGGTGCCATTGATTTTAGGGAAAATTTGACTAATCTTATTCCAATTACTTAAACCCAATGGATCAGATTAGGATTATTGATGGAATTAATCATGCGATCGCAAAACTCCGTGCTTTAACTCAAACAAATGTTCAGCAGGGTTGGCGATACTGTAATGAAGATATTCCTTACCCTGTGGCCACTCAACCAGAGTGCTGGGAGAATTGGTCAATAGCCCAACGTAATGACAAGGATTACATTACTTGGTCTGCTGGCAGACAAGTGATCTGGTTAACTCAACGATTCCTAGTACCCCAGGATTTGCAGCGCTATCCTTTAGCGGGCTTAGGATTACGTTTGGTATTGACGTGGTGGGCAGAATCGGCTGAGATTTTTGTCAACGGTCAGCTGGTACAAGAAGGGGATTTGTTTGATTCCTCCACACGGATGCTGCTAACTTCAACAGTCGTGCCAGGGGAAGAGTTTGCCGTAGCCCTAAGGTTGGTTAGTCCTGGTCATGATATCGGGGGATTAATGCGATCGCAAATCCTCTACGAAGCCACCAATCATGATATCGATCCAGGCTTTGTAGCTGATGAATTGGCTGTCTTACAAAAGTATAGCGCTAACTTTGAACCCGAAAAATTAGCGACTCTAGCTAAGGCTGTGGCTGAGATTAATTGGGATATGGTTTCACAGCCGACAGAATTTATGCGATCGCTTACCCGATTGCGCCAACAACTCAGTACAATTGAGAATTCAAACTTCAGAATTCAAAATAGTCAAAACTCTATCCAAATGCTAGGTCATGCTCACCTTGATCTAGCTTGGTTATGGCCAGTGAGCGAGACCTGGGACGTAGCTGTGCGTACCTTTGAATCAGTATTAAAGCTACAGCAAGAATTTCCAGATTTCACCTTTTGCCATACCACACCTGCCCTTTATGCCTGGATAGAGCAGCATCGCCCTGACTTATTTAAAGCGATTAAACAACAAGTGGCTGCTGGTCGCTGGGAAATTGTGGGGGGGATGTGGGTAGAACCGGAATTAAATTTAATTGATGGTGAATCAATTGTCCGACAAATCCTCTATGGTCAACGTTACGTCCAGAAAACCTTCGGTCAGTTAACCACAGTGGCATGGGTAACCGATAGTTTTGGCTTCTGTTGGCAACTACCTCAATTGCTCAAACAGGGTGGAATTGACTACTTCGTGACCCAGAAGCTGCACTGGAACGATAGCACCAAATTTCCCTATGGTGCTTTCTGGTGGCAGTCTCCCGATGGCAGTCAAATCTTCAGCCTAATGTCTCCCCCTAACGTTGCTGGTGTTATGGATACAAATCCCATTACTATGGCAAGCTATGCCATTGATTGGGAAATTCAAACTTCACTCAAGGAGGCATTTTGGTTACCTGGTGTGGGAGATCATGGCGGTGGTCCCACCAGGGATATGTTACAAGTAGCAAGACGTTGGCAACAATCCCCATTCTTCCCAAAGCTGGAATTTACCACGGCCAGTGAGTATTTGTTGTTCGCGAAGCGTGGCCTTTTGGCCAAGGTTAGTAGGTTGAAAAGCCCAACCACTAAAGAGATTCCGGTCTGGAATGATGAACTCTATCTAGAATTCCATCGGGGTTGCTATACCACTCACGCTGACCAAAAGCGCTATCTACGTCGTTGTGAGGGGTTATTGTACCAAGCAGAACTGTTTGCAGCCCTGAAAACCATTGCGACAGGACAAGCTTATCCTAAGACTGAACTAGAGCAAGCCTGGAAAAAGGTGTTATTTAATCAGTTTCACGATATCTTACCAGGAACATCAATTCCGGAAGTCTTTGTAGAAGCTAATCAGGCTTGGGAGGAAGTAGAGGAAGTGACGGGAGATATATTGGAGGAATCATTAAATGCGATCGCATCCAAGATCACCCTGCCACCACCACCAAAACCCAATGCTCAAGCGATTATTGTCTTTAATCCTCTCAATTGGCAGCGTTCAGAAGTAATTGCGATTTCTTTAGCTGTTTCGTTACCTGTTTCTATACCGGTCGAGTCAATCGAATGGGAAGTGTATGACTGTTTTGGGGAAAAGATAGTCTCTCAAGTTAGCCACGATCAAGCCCAAGATATCCCAAACCATGACAATAACAATGAAAATCTCTCCTATTCTCAAATAGAATTGCTGTTTCTAGCCAGTAATATTCCTTCGGTAGGATATCGTGTTTTTTGGTTGTGCAGCAATGATGTGGAGTTGACCATAGAGCTATCTCCCGATTCCCGATTCCCGATTCCCGATTCCCTCCTGGGAGGGGTTAGGGCGTGTTTTCAAAGTTTTCCGCAAGATTTAGATCCCCCCCAGCCCCCCTTAATAAGGGGGGAGCCAAACTCAAAGTCCCCCGAGCGAGCAATCCCTCGCTCGGGGGATTTAGCCCCCCAGCCCCCCTTAATAAGGGGGGAGCCAAACTCAAAGTCCCCCTTTTTTAAGGGGGATTTAGGGGGATCTCCGAGTTTGAAGACATGCCCTAGGGGTGGGTACCGATTCCCGATTCCCAATTCCCGATTCCCGATTCCCGATTCCCGATTCCCGATTCCCGATTCCCGATTCCCGATTGAAGATTTAGTCTTAGAGAATCAATACCTACGAGTAGTGGTAGACCCAGAAACTGGAGATTTGAGTAGTGTCTTCGATCAGGTTAATCAGCGGGAAGTGCTTAGTGGTCCTGGAAATCAGCTACAAGCTTTCGAGGATAGTGGTCAATATTGGGATGCATGGAATATAGACCCAAATTATGCTGACCATCCTTTGCCGAGCACTGAGCTGATCGGGATCGAGTGGGTTGAAACAGGAGTATTGAGTCAGCGTTTGCGAGTGGTGCGTCGGCTGATGCGATCGCAATTTTGTCAGGACTATATCCTCTGTGCTGAATCTCCAGTCCTCAAAATTGCCACTACCGTAGACTGGCAGGAACGCCATGTATTAGTCAAAGCTGCTTTTCCATTAGCCATTGATGCGGATTATGTGTCCTATGAGATGCCTTGTGGGGTAATTCCACGTTCTACTAGACCCCAAACCCCTGCTGAACAAGCTAAATGGGAAGTACCTGCTCTGCGTTGGGCAGACTTGAGTGATCAAACCTATGGTGTCAGTTTGCTGAATGATTGCAAATACGGTTATGATGCCCAGGCGTCCCAATTACGTCTAACATTGCTTCGCTCTCCGACGTGGCCCGATCCTGAAGCTGATCAAGGCATCCACCAATTCACCTATGCTCTTTATCCTCATCAAGGCAATTGGCGTTTTGCAGATACAATTCACCTAGCATACCAGCTTAACTTACCATTTCTAAGTTTACTTTGGTCTCCCCCCAATAGTTCTGTTGTCAGTAATAATGTCAGTAATAATAGTCAACCTTCTTTACCATCAACCGGACAACTATTAAATTTGTCAGCCAAGACTTTAATTTTGATGGCACTTAAACAATCCGAAGATATCCCTGATCAATGGATTCTCAGGTGTTATGAATCTCATGGGGAGTCAGCAAATTTATCCTTAGTAAGTGATTTGGGATTAAAAGTAGTTCACCCAGTTGATTTATTGGAAAGACCCGTTAGTTTATCAGAACCATCACCGGATGGAAAAGTAGTTCAGATAGAGCCTTGGAAAATAAGTAGTTTTGCAGTTAGATTAATAACCTAGAAGGGAGTCGGGAGTCGGGAATCGGGAATCGGGAGTCGGGAGTCCGGAGGTAAGCTATCAGCTATCAGCGTGTCGCGTATCAGCTATCAGTTATCAGCTAAAGGCTGAGGGCTGAGGGCTGAGGGCTGAGGGCTGAGGGCTGACCACTGACCGCTGAATGCTTACCTATTTTCTAATCTGCACTGGCATAATCAAATAGGTCATCTTCAATCCCCCTAGAGGCATAAAAATCACAGGACTATTAGCTTCATTCATCTGCATTTTAATCTCAGAGGTAGAAAGGGCTTTTAAGCCATCAATTAAGTACTTAACATTAAAAGCAATTTCCAAACTATCACCCGATATTTCTACTTCCATTGACTCCCGACCACTACCCAAATCTTTTGCCTCTACCGAGAGGTGAAGCCGCTGGTTAACACTATCGATATTAAACTTGACAATATTATTTTTCTGATCAGCCAACACTGCAATCCGTTCTACTGCACTCAGTAATTGACGGCGATCGAGAATGAGCTGACGCTCAAAGTGTTTGGGAAGCAGCTGATGATAGGAAGGGTACTGTCCTTCCAGAGTTCGGCTTGTTAAAAGCTGTTCTCCTCCTTGACAAACAATCTGACCAGGTTCAAACTGAATCGCAATAATATCTTGAGCTTCAGCCTTAGATACTATCCGCTCCAACTCCCTTAACGCTCTAGCTGGTAAAGTAAATTCTAGGGGGAAATCATGATCATCCAATTCTTGGGTAGCTTCAGTCGTTGCACTTTCCTCTATTGTGCGATTAGTTTCCACAACTGCTAGTCGGTGACCATCGGTAGCAGCAAATTCCAATTTGTCCGACTGTACAGTAAGGTGAACCCCCGTCAACACTTGCTTAGTTTCATCAGAACTGGTGGCAAATAAAGAACCCTGCAATCCAGCCTTTAAGACTTCTACAGGAATATGAACCGCAACGGATGTGTTAACTTCCGGCAGTTCGGGGAATTCCTCAGAACTCATGCCTCGAACCTGATAACGTCCGGTAGCCGAGGTTAAGGTCACAATCAGGCTATCACTGTCTGTTCCTGTCCCATCATCCTCTAGAGTAATTTCCCCTGAAGGTAGACGGGAGACAATATCATTGAGCAGTTTGGCTGGCAGCGTAATTTCCCCTCCTGTCTCAACGTCAGCATTAAAGCTAGTCTGGATACCCACGCTCAGGTCGAAAGCAGTTAGTAGCACCCGCTGATTTTTTTGGTCTGCTTCTAACAAAACATTACCCAGCACAGGATGAGTAGGGCGAGAAGGGACTACCCGACTCACTAGTGAAAGGTTTGTATTGAGGTCACTTTGACTGCAAACCAGTTTCATGATTGGTTTTCTAATGGGGCTTGCTTTAGCAAAAAACTATAGTACTCGATTACTAATCTTTCTACAAAACCACCTCAAAAACCTAAGTATTCAGTGGTCAGTAGTCAGCGGTCAGTGGTCAGTGGTCAGCGGTCAGTGGTCAGCGGTCAGTGGTCAGCGGTCAGCGGTCAGCGGTCAGCGGTCAGCCTTTAGCTGATAGCTGATAGCTGATAACTGATACCTGATAGCTGATAGCTAATGACTGATAGCTGATAACTGATAGCTGATAACTGATAGCTGATAACTGATAGCTGATAACTGATAACTGATAGCTGATAGCTGATAGCTGATAACTGATAGCTGAATACTAATTGGGCTAGTAATCCATTTGTGGAAAAAGTTGTGGAAAAATTCGGTGATTTTTCCACAGAGCATTTATACTCAGAAGCCAGAGATTCCAGCAGTAGACTCGATCATAACATCAAGCTCAAGGGGTTAATTAATAAACTTTAATTAATAAACTTTAGTTAATATAGTGTTTTCTAGGCTAATCAGGTACAGAGTATTTTTTCCCTGTTCCCTATTCCCTATTCCCTATTCCCTATTCCCTATTCCCTATTCCCTAAAAGCCAGGACAAAATTACCTCAAACGTCGCTGATAATTGCTATAAACACGCTTTATTTTTGGTTTTGACTCCTGGCTGTCAGATTTATGCGATCGCTTAACTGAGAAAGTTTCTGAGCTAACTCATCATCTTTTTCCCGCAGCTGAGTTATTTTATCGCAGCTGTACATGACTGTCGTGTGGTCTTTGCCCCCAAATTCTTCCCCAATTCGGGGTAGGCTCAATTCTGTATGCTGCCTCATCAGATACATTCCAATTTGCCTAGCCCAACTAATTTCTCGCCTCCGAGAGCTACTTTTTAAGTCTTCCACTGAAAGATTAAAAGTATCAGATATAGTACTTAAAATCACTTCAGGAGAAGCTTGAATCTTCTTGGTCGGTGGGTTCAAAATCGGTGCAATATTTTCCACATTCATCGCTAACCCCGCAATCGATATATAAGTCACAGCTCTAGTTAAAGCTCCCTCTAATTCTCTAATGTTAGAGGTGTAGCTAGCAGCAATGTACTCAACCACGTCGTGGGGTAGACGTATATTTTCGTCCTCTGCCTTTTTTTGCAAAATAGCCATCCTAGTTTCCAAATCCGGTGGCTGAATATCAGCGATTAGCCCCATAGAAAAGCGAGAACAAAGGCGTTCTTCCAAGCTATTAATCTGATTAGGAGGACGGTCTGATGCCAAGACAATTTGTTTACCAGCTTCGTGCAACGTATTGAAGGTGTGGAAAAACTCTTCCTGAGTATATTCCTTACCTTCAATAAACTGAATATCGTCTACCAAAAGTACCTCTGCTGTCCGATAATGTTCTCGGAAGCTCTGGATACTATCCTCACGAATAGCAGAAATTAAATCATTAGTGAACTGCTCAGTAGAAACATAAAAAATTTTAGAGTCAGGGTTATTATCCAAGCGGTAATGACCAATTGCCTGCATCAAATGAGTTTTGCCTAAACCAACACCACCACAAAGAAACAGAGGGTTAAACTCCCGTCCTGGATACTCCCCTACCGCCAGAGATGCAGCATGAGCCATGCGATTATTAGGACCAACCACAAAGCGAGAGAAAACATGCTTAGGATTTAACTTAGCCCGTCTTGGCTGGTTTTTAAAGGTATTTTCGGAATGATTAGTCGCTACGGGAAATGACCAGGAAAAGTCAGCATCAGCAGTCATTGAGTTATTGTCTCCTGTAGCCGTTGTGAAGTTAATTTCCACCGGTTGACCTAAAATATCTTCCACGACATCAGCAATTGTTTTAACGTAATACTTCTGCAACCAATTTCTTGAAAAGGGATTGGGAGTCCGAATCAGCAAGCAATTATTGTCTAGCTGTTGAGCGCTAGTTGTCTTGAGCCAAGTTTCAAAGGTGGGCTGACTCAGTTGTAGTTTGAGACGTTCTAATACCTGAATCCATAGTTCTTCTGGGGAAATTTTCACCGTTTTTATTCTACCGTAGTCAATTGTTTTTAAGCTAGATGTGATCAGCCACAGCCCAGACCAAGGGAATAAAAATACCTTTTCCTATATCCCACCACCCAAAACTGTTTACCAATTTTTAATATATAAAGGTACTGTTTGAGCATTTGATCGAATAAGCTTGACTGATATAGACGTTTGGCTTTTACTATGGTTAGTGAAACACTACAAATTGCTCAGTTAGGCAACCCGATTTTACGCCAGCACAGTCAGGGAGTACATAACTTGCTGGATGAACGCCTTCAACAACTGATTGATCAGCTCATAGCAACTGCTACAGCAGCCAATGGCGTTGGCATTGCAGCACCCCAAGTATCTCAATCCTATCGTTTGTTTATCGTAGCGTCTCGTCCGAATTTGAGGTATCCCCACGCACCCTTGATGGAACCAACGGCTATGATTAATCCTTCCATGATTAGTCACGACACTGACATGGTTAAGGACTGGGAGGGCTGTCTGAGTATTCCCGGAATTCGAGGTTTAGTACCCAGGTATAGTCGAATTGAGGTGGAGTATACTAATCGGTATGGTCAGTATCAGCGGCAACAATTAACAGACTTTGTAGCCAGGATATTTCAGCATGAATATGACCATCTTGAGGGCATTGTATTTTTAGACCGAGTGGAGAGTACCCAAGAGATGATGACTGAGGAGGAATATCAGAAGCAGATTATTGCTAACTTATAGCAGTTGTCAAATCCTTTACTCACTAATTTTAAAATCGCTACAATCTATTGATACTGGACAGTGCGAAGTTCTGTGGTCGGTTGAGTGGTTGAATTACCCCTAAGAAAAGAACACCCCGATCGCGCCTAGGGACGAGAATGTTCCAAACTGGCTGAATCAGAAAAACTCAGCCAGTTTGATTATGGCTCTATATCGTCGAGTCGAGCAAATCTTAGTTGAACTGCGCCCTATGTTTGCAGGTTTTGCCACCTTCGAGTGGTTTGTGTTGCTGCTATGGGGAGTGATCTGATTAGAAAACCTAACACTGAAAACTCCGTCACAAAGCGAGGGGAGATGAAAGTGACTAGCGACTAAAGTCGCCTAGTTTACACTTTTATAGCGCCAGAGTATACTGGAGATATGAGTACAGGCTGAAAAACCGTTCGCGTAGCGTGGCCTTTGGCCTTGGCGCAACCGGAACAGAGATCCGCCACTGCATGACCTTAAAGTAGTAATGCTCGGAGGGCAGGGAAAATCCTCCTTAAAAACCCAATCGTTAATTAACCGTTAACGTGTGAACCCAGAAGAATCACATTTTGAGAAAAAAAACGGTACGGTGGGGCACACCGGAACCAGGTGAACAGGAAGGAAACGGACTTTTTAAGGCACTTCCCTACAAGTAGCCAAACGTCTAAGGAGAATCGCCCTCTGGGTCTGTCGTAAATTGACTGAGAACTTGGTCTTGACGGGTTTTTGGTTAAGCACTGTCCTATTTTTAACGGCGTTAAAGATAGGAATACGGCGGTTTAAGGCGGCTCGTTGATCTAGGAATCCCCGCTCTTTCAAGACGGGGAGTGTCAAACACCCTGTTCATTGTAGAAATCGATAATTAGGACACTAGTAATTCTTATGCTATAATTGGAATATTTATCACATGGATGTGTCCTTAAAACCTGTAGAGTGGGTTGGCAGTTCCTTGGAAGATTTGAAAAAATTTCCCTCAGAAGTTCAGCAAGTGATGGGTTATGCCTTGTACTTAGCTCAATGTGGAGACAAACATCCCGCTGCTAAACCCCTCAAAGGATTCAAAGGTGCTGGTGTACTCGAAGTTATTGACAACTTTGATGGAGACACTTATCGGGGTGTATACACCGTAAAACTCCAAGGTGTAGTGTATGTTCTGCATACATTTCAAAAGAAATCAAAGCAAGGTATCGCCACACCCAAGCAAGAGCTGGAATTAATTGAAGCCAGGTTAAAAAGAGCCAGAGAACATTACTCACAACATTACACTCACGAGTAGAGGTAGTAATTATGGTCAAAGAAATTGAAGTACAAGCTAGTAGTGGTAATGTGTTTGCCGATTTAGGTTTAGAAAACTCTGACGAATTAATCGTTAAAGCAGAACTGGCTCGTAAGATTAGTAGTATTATTGCCAACCAGGGTATGACACAAGCTGCGGCGACAAAGGTTTTAGGAGTAGATCAGCCTAAAGTGTCCGCACTTATCAATGGTAAGTTGGCGGGTTTTTCAATTGTGCGGCTGTTTCGCTTCTTAAACGCTTTGGGTCAAGATGTGGAAATTGTGGTCAAAACCAAACCATTATCTCACCCTGTGGCTCGAACACTAGTGTCGTGAACTAGCTGATGCTGAAGTAGAGTTATTCAGATAGTTGTCCTAATAAAGATGTACGTAACTATCTCAGCTATCAGCCTTTGACCTTGGCTGATAGCTGAGATAGTTAACTGTACTACATCCGCTCCAGTACCTGAATTCCGAGTAAATACAATCCCAGTTTCAGAGTTCTAGCAGTCAAATCACATAGCAGCAGACGGGATGTCCGCTTGGGTTCTTCGGCTTTCAGTACAGGGCATTGGTCATAGAATTGATTAAACTTCTGGCTCAGTTCAAACAAGTACTGACAAAGACGATTCGGCATCAATTCTTTCTCAACTTCACCAAGGACCTCACTCAGTTGCAATAACTTCTTCCCTAGCACCAATTCTGCGTCTTCTTGCAACAAAATTTTGGCATCGGTTCCCAGTTGCTCAAAATCAATCTCCCCTTTGCGGCTAATTCCCTGAATGCGGACATAGGCATAAAGCATATATGGTGCCGTATTGCCCTGGAGTGCCAACATCTTATCAAAGCTGAATATATAGTTGCTGGTACGATTTTGACTAAGGTCAGCATACTTAACTGCACTCATGCCTACGACTTTGGCAACATGCTCTTTAAATTCCTCAGTTTCCTCCCGACCTTCTTGCTTCAGTCTCGATTCTAAATCAGCACCAGATCGTGCGATCGCTTGATCCAACAAATCCCGCAACCGCACTGTTTCCCCAGACCGCGTTTTCAGCTTTTTGCCATCTTCCCCCAGAACCAAACCAAAGGGAACATGAACTATTTCAACATTTTCCGGAAGAATACCAGTCCGCCGAGCAACCTGAAATACCTGGGCAAAATGATTTGCTTGTCCGGAATCAGTAACATATATAATCCTTTGAGCCTGGTCTTGCTCAGTCCGGTAGCGCAGTGCAGCTAAGTCAGTAGTGGCATAGTTATAGCCCCCATCAGATTTTTGCACAATCAAGGGCAGAGGCTCACCATCTTTATTTGTAAATCCCTCAAGGAAAACACATTTGGCTCCCGAGTCTTCCACTAACAAGCCAGACTTATCTAAATAGTCCACAACCTCTGTTAGGAAAGGATTGTAAAAGGATTCTCCCCTTTCGGTGAGCTGAATATCCAGCAAATCGTAGATAATCTGAAACTCCCGCCGAGATTGGTCACACAGTAGTTGCCAAGCACGGCGGCTATCGGCTGCACCAGATTGGAGTTTAACAACTTCGAGTCTAGATGCTTCCCGAAATTCCTCATCTGCATCAAACCGTTGTTTAGCTTGCCGATAAAGGGTAACTAAATCTCCCAAATCCAGGGCATCAGCTGTAGTCAAAGCACTTGGGTAAGCTTCCCTAAGATAAGTGATCAACATCCCAAATTGGGTTCCCCAATCTCCCACATGATTCAAGCGCAGTACATTTTGACCCCGAAATTCTAAGATCCGGGCAATCGAATCCCCAATAATCGTTGAACGTAGATGTCCCACATGCATCTCTTTAGCAATATTGGGAGAAGAAAAATCAACAATGACCTGTCGAGGGGCTGGAGCGACTGCTACTCCTAGACGTGGGTCAGTGTGAATCTCCCTTAGCCGTTCTTCCAAGTAAGCAGGTTTTAAGCTCAAATTAATGAAGCCTGGACCAGCAATAGTCGGGCTCTGACATATGTCAGCCACATCTATATACTGCAACAAAGATTCTGCGATCGCTCTTGGCGGCTGTTTCAAACGTTTGCTCAAAGCCAAGGCCACATTAGACTGATAGTCACCAAATTTGGGATTGCTGGCAGGTACCATCATTGGATCTACCCCTGCCACGTCAGAACCGAAGGCAGCAGTTAAGGCTTGAGTGAATTGAAGTCTAAGTTGTTCAACAATGGATTTCATGGTGCCAGTGCAAAGGGCTCTTCACTAATCTTGCCTCTGAATGGTAACAGCCACTACTTACGGATTAATCCTAGACCTAACCGGACAATTACTATAACTCCAGGTGAATTTCCCGTTTCACTGGGAAGCATCGGAGTAGTTATCCCAAACTGCACTTAAGGGATCCAGCGCTGCCCTGGTTTCCCCCACTTGCGCTTTGCATCAAGACAACGACCAACCGACACGCCCCTGTTGAGGTATGTATCTAAATCTACAAATAGTTACTGAATAATTCTCCCAACTCCCGACTCCCGACTGTCTCGGTGCACTTACAGTCGTCGTATTAAATTCGCGACGGGTCGCACTGCTCCCGACCTAAATCTAAAGAAGCTACCCCTGTGACCTGAGAGCTTACCCCTCTTCCCTTGGTCAGAGCTCGGAAACGGATTCAAAAAAAAATTTTTTAATTCTAAAACCCTTGTCATGCCTAGGTTTCAAGAATTTATTCCCAACAAAGTTTCGGGTTTAGGTTGACAAACCCTTTTTTCCCCTGTAAATTAGTAAATGGCGATGAGGAAAGCCAAGCGCACCGCACCGCCCCGAACCAAGAAAAATCTATAGTTTGAGAGCCAATATACGGTCGCTACTCGTCAAGAAATTTTCAAGTTAGTCTGACCTAATTATAGGACAGATTAGCTAAAACTAAAACCTAAAATTCCGAACTGGTTCGAAGTTAACTGTTTAAGTTGACTAAGGGTCAGGGAAAGAAAAAAAACTGAGTACCATGGAGAGTTTGATCCTGGCTCAGGATGAACGCTGGCGGTATGCTTAACACATGCAAGTCGAACGCCCCTTCGGGGGAGTGGCGGACGGGTGAGTAACGCGTGAGAATCTGCCTTCGGGNTCCTAGCTCTTTCAATATCCATTGTTCCATATTTGTGATAATAGATGCCAGAGGCGATTCTAGCAAGAACACACACTTGACTCTTTTTGTCAAGTTTTATGTTAAGAAAGATGTTTATAAAGCATAGCTTTTTTAAGGGGGGTTAGGGGGGATCTATTGTTTTTAGCTATCAGTAAAACAAGTTATCTTCGGCATTTCAAAACAACAATTTTTCAGCTAGCCGTCGAGAGGAATAAAATCAACTTATTAGTTTATGAACCCGAGCAAGAGGCTATTGTTGAATGGATCACTCACTAAACTATGGCGATATTCTGAAAGAAATCCTGCAAGAGGAAACTCGCGCCCAACCAAGTATACAAGCGATTCGGCTTTATCCTGTTTGCGATACCGAGACTGGTCACTTCCTAGTTCTGGCTACTGGCTGGGATAAACAACGCTGGATTAACTCGATTTTGTTTCACGCTCGCTTGGTTAATGGCCAAGTTGTTATTGAAGAAGATAACTTTGAGGAAGGGTTGGCCTCGGCTCTGATTTCCGCTGGTATCCCTGCAGAACATATTATCACTGGTCTTGATTACCAACTGATGGACTAGTTTCAGTTAGTACAACCTATACCCACCTACCAACATCGTCTCTCTCCCCTGAGCCATTACCCATTGCATCAACTGCTGCCACTCTGGTGACTTCCCTAACCCATCAGCATCAAACTCCCCGCCCCAATTGTTGGAAAACTGGGCAAAATTCTCTGCCCAATGTACTACTGTTTCCATGGGTAAATAAGGACTATAGGGCCAAGCCTGCTGTAAATACTTGATCATTTCCCTGGGATGTCCTGTATTATATAAATACCAAGCAATCCATACTAGGGTTCCATAACGCACCTGATTTTCTAATAGACGGATGCCTGGTGGTAAATCAGCCTGTTGAAAGAAGTTGTCAATGGCTGCCGACAGGGAGCGAGCTTGAGGAAGTCCTTTGTGCATGGCACTTTGGTGATGTTGCCGATAGCCTACGGTTACCTGACGCAACCAAAGGGCAGGACAACCCTTGAGGGCTAATCGTAGGACTATTTCTGTATCTTCAGCGGGTGGAAACCTGGGGTCAAACCCGCCAACGGACTCTAACCAATGGCGACCGAACATCATGGCACTAGGCAGGACTGGCTTCCACAGTAGCCAACTTTCTAAGTTTAATTCTGGTACTTTCTCCCATGGACGTACTGTCATTAGTCGCTTACCCTGGGAATCGACACGGTACCAACCACTATGGACAATTCCCAGATGGGGTTGTGCTTTAAACACTGCTAACTGGGCAGCTAACTTACCTGGCAGAAAAAAGTCATCGGCATCGAGGAATGCGACAAATTCACCCAAGGCTAGTTTAATGCCATGGTTCCGGGCCAGGGAGACTCCTTGGTTTTCTTGATAAATGTAACGAATGCGTCCGCGATAGGGTTGCAACACTGATCGAGTCTGGTCTGTTGAACCATCATCAATGACCACTACCTCATAGGAACAGGCTTCTTGATTCAGCACACTTTCCACTGCTTCGGTAATATAGCGATCGCAATTATAGGCGGGAATAATTACACTGACTTGTGGTATCATTTCTGACCCTCCCATGACCCGATTGAGAACTGCTATAGCCTTATATAGCAAAGGGAACAGGCAACAGGGAACAGCGGATCTGGGAGTAGGGAACAGGGAGTAGGGAACAGGGAGTAGGGAATATGGCATCAAAAATTCTCACAATTCCTACACAAATCCCGATAGTAATTAGGTAAGCATATGCGCTACTTGAGGTGCTGCGCGAACAGCTGTCAGCCGTCAGCCGTTGGCCGTTGGCCAATAGCTGATAGCTGATAGCTAATAGCTGATAGCTGATATAGCAGAACTCAGAACTCAGAACTCAGAACTCAGAACTCAGAACTCAAACTCTTGCGCTTCTTGATGCAGTCGCTCATGGGGGAAACCCCCAAGACCGTAATGGTGCTTTTTCCGTTGGCGAATTAAATTCGCCACGGGTCGCACCTCTGCATCGCTTACAAAGGGTGTGAGACTTTTGTCATGTCCTAACTGCCCTGGCGACTGCTATATATAGCGTTTCTCGTAGCTATGAGGTACACATTATTTTTTCCCTCTTCCCACTTCCGACTTCCCTCTTCCGAAGTCCCTGCTCCGAAGTCCCTGCTCCCTAAAAACCAGAAATTTGTACCTCACAAGTCGTAGAATTGCTATATACTGGTTTAGGTAATCTCGTCGTCTAGGTAATGACTAATAGGTAATTAAAAATAACAAATTGCTAATAACCAGTTACCAATTTTGTGTCCTTTGTTACGGTGATCTGAACTCGTTTTAACTAGACGTTAATTATAAAAACTCTAACGGTTGAAAACCGCGATGCTGGCTGAACGCGGGGGAGAGTTCAACTATCCATCTGCCCAAGCTAGTTCTAACCCCATCATTCAACTCCAAGGGGACTCCCGTTATACCCGAAGGGTTAGGGCGTGTTTTCAAAGTTTTCCGCAAGATATTAGATCCCCCCCAGCCCCCCTTATTAAGGGGGGAGCCATACTCAAAGTCCCCCTTTTTTAAGGGAAACGGGGGTACTCGGAGTTTGAAGACACGCCCTAGGGGGAGGGGAATCGGAGAGTGGATATGTTGCGCTTTTTGATAATCTATGCTAAGATAAAGGCATATTAAATCGCTCAAAAAGTGCAGGTTTGCGCGCAAGCTGAAAAGCCCCTGCTAAGAGCGTAGACCAAAAGACAAGTAAGCTCAAGGATTTAATCGGAGAGTCTAGAGGCTGTTTGGTTCAGCCGTTAAGAGTTTTGTAATCTTAAGAATCCCAGCGACCTAGGAGCCGCTTCGCGAACGCTATAATCCCGTGATTTAGCGATGGGAGTATCAAAGCTGCCTAATGATCAAGGTTGAACCAACTTACCAACAAGTCAAGGCTTATTTAGCCAAGAAGCAATGGAGTCAAGCCGTTGCTTGTTGTCGCCAAGCCCTGAAACGGCAGCCTGATTCTGGGGAATTCAATGTCTTACTAGGCTTTGCCCTAGCTGCTCAGGGAAAGCCCAGGCAAGCAATTTATGCCTATAGTAAAGCGGTGCAACTCCAACCGGAGCAAGCTCAAACTCATGCCTGCTTAGGTGAGTTATATAGTAAACTCAAGGATCTCTCAACAGCAGAATGGCATTATCAACAGGCTGTTTGGCTACAACCCGGTCAGGCTGAGTACCATTACAATCTAGGCATCACCAGGCACAAGCTGTGGGAGTGGGATGCTGCCAAAGAAAGCTATCAGCAAGCGATCGCTCTTAACCCCAAGGATGCTAAAGCCCACTATCACCTAGGAGTGTTGTATGGTCAACGGGGTCAGTTAGCGGAAGCCACCAACAGTTATCGCCAAGCCATTACCAATCAGCCAGATTACCTCAGCGCTTATAATAACTTGGGCTGTGTTCTGTTCGAGCTAAAACAATTCGAGGCAGCAAAGGCGGTCTATCAAGAAGGTATCGACCAACAAGGTATCGACCATAATCCTAAGTGGGGCACTCTGTATAATAACCTGGGTAAGGTGCTGCAAGCACAAGGTCAGGCAGGTCAGGCTCTGGTGGCATACAGTAGTGCGATTGAGTTAAACCCAGAGCTAAAGTCAGCTTACTTAAATCTGGGTCGGTTATGGCAAAAGAAGGGGAATTATCCGATAGCAGTGCAGTATTTTGAAAAGCTGCTTAGTCTGGATCCAGAACAGATATTGACCTACAGTGAGTGCGCCAGCGCCTTGATGGCTCAGGGGAAACTAGCCCTAGCCTTTGACTATTTACGAAAAGCGATCGCATTGCAGCCAGCGTTTGTGGAGGCTTATTGCCAACGTGCTCAAGGTTTACCAGGCCAGGACATTCTTGAGCGATCGCAAATTTATTGTTCTGGATTTCTTGAGGCACTACGGAACAAAGAGGATACGTTTCAAGTCTGCCTTTATTTGTGGCAGACTTATCTGTATTTAGGGGATACCTTGTTTGAGTATGGTGCAGCAAAGCAGGCGGAAAAGTATTACCAGAAAGCGTTACAGATTCAGCCAGACCAGGTTGAGTTGTATATACGGTTAGGGGATTGTTTAGCCGAGCAGCAGCGACTAGATGCAGCAGTGATGACTTATCACATGGGTTTAGCCTTGCAACCAGCTCATCCTCAGATTTATCTACGGTTAGGGCAAGTCTTGAGCAAACAAAAGCGGTTTCAGCAAGCCCTTGAATACTACGAAGCCCTCTGGCATCAACACTTAGAAGAGGGCAAGGTCAGCGGTAAGCTTGGTAGTCTCGGAGTCTTGCCGATAGATAACCTGCCGATAGATAACCTGCCGAGAAATAACTATAGTGCTAAGCCTGTTAGCTCCCAACCTCCTCACCAGATCAAGGGCATTTATGAAGCGACCAGGGACTGGTATATGAGCACAGAGTGCCATGGCTGCTACTACATAGAGGTACCTTGGTCAAGCATCGATAAGCATCTCAACACCATGTCCATGGTAGCGCCGCCAGCTTCTGCCCTGGCTCCTATATCTGTTGAAGCCAGGAAGTCCCAGTCTCAATCCCAGTCTCAGTCCCAGTCTCAATCCCAGTCTCAATCCCGGTCTCAATGTGGCGGTGTTACCTGTAATCGATGTATGAGACGACTGTGTAACCAGTTTGAGTCCATTCATCTGGGGAATAGGGTCTATCAGTGTAACCCACCAGAAACACTGTCTGTGGATTCCCCTACTGTCTTTGTGGCCACTATCCCACAAGGACGGGCTTGGATTGCCCCCCAAAGCAGTTACTGGAAGATTTGTAATGGCATCGCCATCATTACCCCAGATGATTATTTGCTATCTGACGTCTCTCGAAATTACCCATGGTATTTACCTGGATGTGAGAATTATGACCCCAGAAACCATCTAATCTTTAGTCTGGATCAGATGCCGCCGTTAGAGTACATAGATGGCACAGTAGCGGTTCTATCGGGATTGTCGGGAAATGGCTACTACCACTGGATGTTTGATGTCCTGCCTAGACTTGAAATCCTGCGCCGCAGTGGGATAGATTTCACTAAGATTGATTGGTTTTTGATCAACACGCCACAGCAACCCTTTCAACAAGAAACCCTCAATTGCTTAGGGATTCCTGCTAACAAAATTATCTCAAGCGATCGCTACCCCCATATTCAAGCCCAGGAGTTAGTCTTACCCTCCTTTCCTGGACATTTTGATTGGGTACCGAAGGGTACTATTTATTTCCTCAGACAGAGGTTTTTACCGCAAGCTCTGGAATTAAAATACCCAGAGCGTATATACATCACTAGAGCTCAAGCTAGACATCGACAAGTTCTCAACGAAACTGAGGTCAAGGAGCTGCTATCCCAATTTGGTTTTATTACCATTGCCCTAGAAAGCCTGTCTGTGAGGGAACAAGTTGCTCTATTTGCTTCTGTCAAAGTAATTGTTGCTCCCCATGGCGCTGGTTTGACCAATACGGTATTTTGTCGCCCTGGAACTCAAATCATAGAACTAGTGTCACCCAATTATGTGAGAACAGATTACTGGATTATTAGCCAACAACTGGGACTGAAACATTATTATGTAAAAGGAGAAAATTTTGACTGTCAACCTATTCGCAAACTAATGTATAATAGCTCACTAACAGAAGATATATTAGTTAACTTAGATTCCCTTTATTCAGTAATTCAAATTACTGGTCTAAATCAGCTATGCTCAAGGGTGCATAACCAATAAGGAGGCAAATGATGCCATGGATTCAGTAAAAATATTTGGGCTCTACCAAACTTGCTGTGTAACAATATTAGGGAAGAATTGCTATAAATAATCCTTATTGGGCGGGACTTTGAGTTTTTAATAGAATGTTTTTTGAGAAATAACCAGTCCCATCAGACCTAGTGGTCAATAAGCGCGGTTTTATACACACTATGTTCGGTATAACCACTAACTATTTGATAATCAAAAAAACTAATCTTGTTTGTGGCTAAAAATTCTGTAATAAATTATAGTTGATAGGTGGTAATATCAACTAGGATAAAGAAGGAGTTATAGTAGATGTCTTCTATTGTTGCTGACCCAGATCTTGAAGTTATCCCAACTAATGAAGATGGCTTCGTGATTTTAGGACCAGAGGATCAACCAACTAATATTGATGGCAGCGATGGTCTAGATGTTATTCAGACTGGTGATCAAACCGATGACATTAGCGGTGGTGAAGGGGATGATGTGGCCCTGGGTGGAGCCGGAGATGACCAAATCACTGGCGATGAAGGGGATGATGTGGTGCTGGGTGGAGAAGGAAATGATAACCTGATCATAGGACCAGGCACTGATGTGGCGATCGGAGGTCCTGGAGAGGATACATTTACCTTCGAGTTCTTTGACGATCAACCGGATATTATTACTGAGTTTCAGTCTGGAGAAGATAGAATCGTGATTCCAGGGGTTAGTGACCAGACTAACGTGACTTACGACCCGATCACTGGTCAGCTAAAAGTCGATGGGCAAACCATTGCTCAATTGAGTTCAGGTTTGGATCTTGAAATTAATCAAACTGACGATGGTTTTGAGATACTCTAATAGCTAAGCAATCAGCTATTAGCAATCAGTAATTAGCAATCAGCATATGCGTATTCGCGCACGCTACGCTAACATCAGTCAGTAATCAGCTTAAGCGCTACGCGCACGCTACGCGAACAGCTATCAGCAAGCAGCTATAAGTTTTTAGCTATGAGCTTATGTGCTACGGGAACGCTACGCGAACATCCAAAGGCAAACGGCTGACCACTGACCGCTGACCGCTGACCGCTGACCGCTGTTCGCGTAGCGCATATGCTTGATTTGAGTTGTGAACATACTGTAATTAAGGAAAGGTAACAGCCAAGAGTTAATCAAGTAGCGCTGCTCCCTGTTCCCTGTTCCCCGTTCCCTGTTCCCTCTCATGTACACTTACTTAACTGACGCAATTACCGCTTGTGAGCAAGCTTTGGAAAGTCCATCCCCAAATCGAGCTGATTTTGCCTCGACTTGCCGAGTTTTAGGCAATATCTTGCAAGGGATGGGTCGGTTCGACGACGCAATTTTCTGGCACTCTAGAGTGTTCGATGACAAACCGAATTTAGTGCAAATTTATGCTAAGCTAGGTGGTTTATACACTAGCCAACAACAGTGGGAGCAAGCGATCGCATCCTACTATCATGCTCTTAGCCTCCAGCCAGATTTTGCTGAGGCTTACTGGAGTTTGGCAGAAATCTATTCTCAGCTGGGGAACAAAGACGAAGAAATTGAGTGTTGGTATCAGACTCTGAGGCTGAAACCCCAATCAGCAAAGGCTCAGGGACATTATAAACTAGGGAAAGCGTTCTTGGCTCAGGGTAAACCGGATCGAGCCATTGCTTGTTTCCAAAGTGCGATTGAGCGTGACTCCAGCTTATGGGCAGCTTACTACGAGTTAGGAGAGTGTTTGATAGCCCAGGGGAAGTGGGATAATGCGATCGCATGTTATCGTCAGTTACTCGACCTTGACCCAAATCAAGCTAAGGGGCACTATAAAATTGCTGGGATTTGGCTCAAACAAGGAATGGTGGACACAGCGATTGCAGCGTTTCGCCGCTCGATTGAGGTTGATCCAAATTTCCCTGGAGCTTATCGGGAACTGATCCAACTGTTGATTCAACAGCAGAAGTGGGATGAAGCGATTGTCTCATGCCGTGCGGTAATTGCGACAGTGGGTGACTATCCCTGGACTTATGTTAAACTCGGGGATGCTTTGGTAAAAAAAGGTGAATTGACCGAAGCCTACACCTGTTATCAAAAAGCTGCTCAATTGCGGGGTTGGCATCAGTGTGCTCAGAAGGATTATCGATTCACTGAGGATCGGTTTACCTTTAAAATTCCGGTCTGGGAAGAACACTTGCAGCCCCTAGCTGGTGTGGCTGATGCTCAGTGTCTGGAAATTGGGAGTTTTCAAGGTAATTCCGCTTGCTGGTTACTTGATAAAATCCTGACTAACTCCTCAGCTCGATTAACCTGTGTTTCGCCATACTTTCAGGAAGAGTTTGCTGCCAATATCGCTAAAACTGAAGCAGCGGAAAAGGTGACTAGGTTAGAGGGAAAACCTGAGCAGTTGCTTAATTCCCTTGATAGCAATTGCTATGATTTAGCTAACATTCGCGACAGGCGTCACAAAGCTACCATTGCTGAGCAAAATGCTTTACTTTGTTGGAAGCTGCTCAAGGTTGGGGGGCTGATGATCGTTAATAACTATGGATGGAGCAATCCGGCTAAACCACAAGAAGCGCCTAAAATTGGGATTAATAGGTTTCTAGATTCAGTTAAGGGTCAGTTTGAGATTCTGCATCAGGCTCGTCTACTGATTGTTAAAAAAATAGCTTCTTAACGGTAACGATGTCAAGGGATATCAAGCAATCTTCGGGTCATGATCACGACTCTGTTGACCAAACCCAGAGCCAGCTCAAGGTGGTGAAAATTCAATCAAAGTTGGCTAAAGACCATGCTAATCGGGGTAGTCTGTATGCTCAACAGCAACAGTGGCCGGAAGCGATCGCATGTTACGAAAAAGCGATCGCAATTGACCCGACATTTGCTGGAGCTTACCGTAACTTGGCTCGGGTTTTCGCTCAGACTGGTCAACAGGACGAGGCTACGGAGTGTTGGTATCAAGCCCTCACCCTAGAGCCGAATTGGGCTAAAGCCGAGGAGCATGTTAAGTTGGGCAACAGGCTGTGGTCTCTAGGCAAACCAGACCAAGCCATCACCTGTTATCGACAAGCCCTTGAGTTAAAGCCCAATTTACTCCAAGCTTACTATCGTTTCGGGGAGATACTCAAATCCCAGGGCAAGATGGAAGATGCGATCGCACTTTATCAACAGGCGGTCGAGAATAATCCCCGAAATCACCAAGCCATGAACTATTATCGACAAATAGTCGATAGTCATCCCAACTCTAGCGCTAAAGATTATCATCAGTTGGGTCAACTCCTCAGAGGGCAAAGTCGATTCAAAGAAGCCATTGAGTCTTATCAAAAAGCGATTGAGCTTGACCCCTGTTTTAAGCGAGCTTATGTAGACCTACAGTACACCTGGATTGGATCAGAGCAGTTAGAGCAACTTATCACCTTTTATCGACAGTGCATCAAACGGCAACCAGATTTTCCTCTAGCTTGGGGCAATTTAGGGGATGTGCTAACCCAGCAAGGGCAACTTGAAGAAGCGATTAGTTGTTACCAAACTAGCGCTTATACAAACGCAGTTGCATCCAATCCCAACCTGGCCGAGGTTGACTGGAAACCTAAAAAAGAGCATGGTCCAGACTTCGTTATTATTGGAGCGGCCAGATCTGGTACATCTTCATTATATATGTATCTGAGTCGTTATCCACAAATTATGTCTCCTCATAAAAAAGAGTTAAATTTTTTCAGTAAATATTATAATCAAGGGATTGATTGGTATCTCGCTCATTTTCCATCCATTACCGACACTCCTAATTTCTTAGCTGGGGAAGCAAGTCCTAATTATTTTGACTGCACTGAATCTGCCCAACGGATGTTTCAGTGTTTTCCCAAGGTTAAGCTAATCGTTTTATTGAGAAATCCCGTTGATCGCGCCATCTCTTGTTACTATCACAATTTTTATCATGGTCGAGAAAAGCGCAGTCTAGAAGATGCCCTAGCTCTAGAGAAGCAACGACTGGAAACGTTGACAGAATCAGAGCTATTACAGACCGGGTATCGACACCCAAATAATTTGTTAGGAAGTCTTTACGTCTATAAGTTGAAACGATGGATGGAGATTTTTCCAAAAGAACAATTTTTAATAGTAAAGAGTGAAGACTTCTATAGCAATCCCAAGACTGTCATGAGTACCATCATTGAATTCTTGGAGTTATCTGATCAGAAGTTTTTTCAATACCCCAAATGCAATGGTAGATCTTACACTCCCATTAGTCAAGACTTGAGACAAATGTTAACTGACTTCTTTCGACCTCATAATCAGAAGTTAGAAGAGTATTTAGGAATAACGTTTAATTGGGATTAGACTAAATAAAGTGGCTCTATTTACTAATGTCACCTGTTACTTAAATTTACATATTATTAAAAATAATATTACCAAATATAAATAAAAAATTGTTATAATAAAAACTGTACCATTTAATTCAGTAATTGCGAGGGCCCCATGGTTAAAACCACCTCCAAACTCACTTTTGAGGAATACCTGGAATATGATGATGGCACAGATAATCGTTATGAGCTGTTTGATGGGGAGTTAGTAGAATTGCCGCCTGAGAGTGAACCAAATCATTGGAGGGTAATGTGGCTAATGCTCCAATTAGCACAACTAATTAAACGCCGGTTAATTAAAACGCACAGTTGTGAATTACAAGTTCCAGGAAATCCTCAAAATCGCTATCCAGATTTAGTAGTAATTAGAGAAGAACATCTTCTCCAAACCGAAAAACGCCTAACTATCACCCTTGATATGCTTCCACCACAGTTTGTAGCTGAAGTAGTTAGCCCCTACAAAAACCAAAGGGATGAAAACTACCGACGTGATTATGTAGAGAAAGTACAACAATACCAAGAAAGGGCTATTCCTGAATATTGGATTATTGACCCCCAAGAGCAGTTAGTAACTGTGCTGGTGTTAAACAATGGTAGTTATGAAAAACAAGAATTTCGTGGTAATGAGCAGATTGTTTCCCAGACTTTCCGTGATTTTAAATTTACGGCTTTACAGGTAATAAGTGCTAATTGATATAGCAGCTGCGTAGGGTGCGTTAGGGACGGCTCGCCCTGATATTACGTTTCGCAGTCAGTGTTGACATAGCCCGTCCCGTAACGCACCACCGGGTCTGGGAACAAGAAATAACGAATTTAAATTTACATCAGCTTACCTGCGTTCCCTAAAGTTATGCGTTCGTTTTTTTAAATTCATTCTCAAATTAACTCCCCAAAAAAAATTTATAAAAACCCTTGACAAATATAATTATAATCATTACAATAATCATTGTAAACATAATTCAGGTTCTTAACCATGTCTCAAAACTTTATCCCGAATCAAAACAATAATCCTGAGGAGTCTAAGCAAAAGAAACAACGAATTAAGTACATTAAGGGCTCTCCTGAAGGAGTCACCAATACTATTTACTCCCTTTCTGCACTCGGGTATGCAGAGGTTTCCGACTGGAGTCCTTTGCAGCCGACGGGTATTCCAGGGCAAGTAATTAGTTTTGCAACCAAGTATTCGACTTGGCGTTAACACGTTAAATTTCTGGGGGGGTTTCCCCCCTGGCAACGACTCCGGTCTGTTCGCGTAGCGTGGCCTTTGGCCAATCAAATAAGATCACATCCGGATTGATTCGGAAAGTGAGAGACATGACATAGTGTTTACAGCACTGAAATAGCCGTGGATATTATTTCTACGGCTATTTTTTTTTGCTATAGATGGGTGTGGAATGTGAGTTAAGCAAGCGATTGATTGCTATCATCGTGTTATTGCGAACGCGCCCCGCGTGACCTACGGTCAATCGCACAAGCGCGGAAGCTTCGCTTCATCCCGTAGCGTGGCCAACGGCCAATCGCATCAGATTCCGATTGGAGTTATTTTCAAATAGCCCAATCTCAATCACAGCAAATTCAGTACAAAGAAGCACCGTCAAACCCTCTCCCCTGCTGTCATAACAATATAATTTAAATCAAGACCAGCTTAGGATAAGTCAATCTTGATCTAAAATATCAGAAGTAAAAGGACAATTCTGGGGGAAACTAACAGATGGATAATTCCTCTTCACCTTCTTCAGTGGATATCTGTAGCAATCCGTAAAGACCGATTCAAGATAAGGCTTGAGGCTAGGAGATTCAGACAACAGAAGATTAATCTGTTCTCTTTGTTCATCGATAGTATTTTCCCAGCCTCGATAATCAGGCTCTGAATCTACGTACTGCCTTTTTAGCAAATGTTCCATCAAAACCTTAAGTCGGCTCTGAAGCTCTCGTCTATCGGATCTTCCCAAGGATGCTATCTCCTCAATTAAATTGTCTATATCCAACTCATCAAAGTTTCTGGTTTTGAGTTGCTGGCAAGTTGTCTCAGTCCACAGAACGAAATCCTGATCATACAAGTCACTATTATTCATTGCTGGTTCATCCTTTTCTATTTTTTTTGTAACGATCAGATGCTCTCCCGTTTTCAGGTAAAACTGTCGGCAAAAAATAACACTACTCTTGAGGATTTCAGATAAAAAATTAACAGCATAGAGTCAACTAATCAAGGGGTATTTTATAGTTGATATATCCTCTTTTTTTATCTTACCACAGGCAATCCTATGGGGAGCTTCTGCATTATCAAAATAAAAGCCACCTGGTAGCTTTTACTAACAAGAGAAAGTTTTTGGCAGGGATTCAACACGTGAAGCTTCTGCCTCAACTCTATAATCAAGTCATTTTTTTGCGTTCGCGTAGCGTGACCTACGGTCAATCGCATCCAACTATAATTGGAGTTATTTTCAAATATCCCAAGCTCAATCACAGCAAAGTCGGTACCAAGAAGCACTGTTGTACTATTGCATAACTAGTTAACTTGACTCATAATTGTCTAAACCCTATATAAAGATCCAGTTTCTCCCCATTAACTCTGAGCAGCTGGATGACTATGAATGATATCATGTCAGGATAATTACCCTTAATAAAAATCTCCCCCATCTGGCCATCTGGCCATCTGGCCATCTCCCCACACTTCCCACCCTCCCCACCCTCCCCGGGCCCGGGCTCCTTAATTATGGGTATTCAACCAAACTTGATATGAGGGGGTTTGGGGTTTGGGGGAGCTATAAAACCCCTGGGCTTAAGGAAGCTTAGCGGGGGATATAGGCTTTACAAATGAGTTGTAAACTAGATTGTAATTTTTTCTAATCAAAACAAACGCTGTATTGCTGACTAAGGTTACCAGATCCAGAGTTTTATGTTCCCTAAAGCGTTTAATCCTATGTTTACATCTCAAATAGAAATACTATACATGAACTCCCCCAAGTTAAGTTAAGTTACTCAATGTCACTTAACTTAACAATTAAAAGTGTTTAGCTTACCAGTAAATAGTGTATAATCACTGCATACAGCTTTTCAAGCTATGCAGCGCGGTCTTGGAGAGTTTGAAGTTCCCGTAGAACAGGGTCGCCTTTCTGGGTGCTCGGTTATCCATAAAAGGGTTAAATATGCATGTAATAAGGCGACCCTGTTCAAGGTTTCATCGACCCAGCGCGGTCTTGGGGGAAACCCCCATGAGCGACTGGATCAAGACACTGTGAATACTAACACTCAAATACTGCTACCGACTCTACCCCGATGCTACTCAACAGCAAACGCTGATTGAGTGGATGGAAATCTGTCGGACGACCTACACTATGGGTGGCGATAGATTAAAGATTGGTGTAACAGTCGGAAGGAAAAAAACGACTCCCATAGCTTTGGATGTTTTTGGTTCATCTGTTATTAACGTGACGCAAGGAGCAGAGGTAGAAGCAATGTATTCGAGAGACTTAAAGTTTGATATTGAGGGTTTACAACAAGACGTTATTACACGACTGGATCAAATCAGTGAACTGATGACGACTGCTAGTAACATACTAGGAGAAGAAAATTTAAATAAAAAATACACTAAATTTAAGCAGGAAGTAGATACTGCCAAACAGCAGGTGGAAAATCTGGAATTAGTCATGTCGATTATCGCGCCCATGAAGGCAGGTAAGTCTACAGCTATCAATGCGATTGTTGGGCAGGAACTTCTGCCTAGCCGCAGTGATGCCATGACCACACTCCCTACAGAAGTTGTCTTTAAAGCTGAATTAGAACAGCCAATTTTGAAGTTGAGTCAACAAGTAGTTTCTGTGTTTAGCAAGACAATTGCGGCTTTGCGGAGCAATCTTCAAGAGTTTGACACTGACCAAATGAAAAGGATCAGGGCTAAATATGGACATCTGGATTACTTATTTAAATTATTTGAAAAAAAACAAAATCCGTCTTCACCTTCACTAGTCCCTAAACAGGAAACCTTTGACTTGAATGACATCCGGGGAACTCTGACTGTTTTGAATGACATTATCCGTTTGTGCAGCCTGATCGATGGAGTTGAAGATCCTATTGGTGAACTTCTCGGTCTTGATTCTCCGCGCATTGAAACTCCCTTTTGGCAACAAGATGCTCAGGAAACTGCAAACGTCGGGAATCTAGTAATTATTGATACCCCTGGCTCTAATGAAGCTGGACAAGAGCAGAGACTAGAGACTGTGATCAGAAAGCAGATTGAAAAAAGTGCAGTTGTTTTGATTATGCTCAATTTTGGCACAATCGGCGCAACTGATAACGATAAAGTTAAAACTGAAGTTGAGAACGTAAGAAAGTTACAAGGTAGAGGGAAGGATAACCTATACGTTTTGGTAAACCAGATTGACAGACGTGGAAAAGGTTCCAGGACTCCTGAGCAAGTCAAGGAGTTTGTCAAACAGGCATATGGCATAGGTGATTCTGGTGATAATAAAGATACAAATAGAGTTTTTGAAATATCAGCTCACTGGGCACTGTTCTCTGCTAATTTCTTTGTTCAAGGACTAGATAAAAATAAAGATAAAGCTAAAGATGATATCAAAAGCCGACCAGATATTGCCAGAGATTTACTAGGAGCAGAGTGGGAAGAAGATCTTGAAGATGCCTCTTTGGAGGAACTGGAGCGTAAAGTTAGGAGGCTGCGAGAAAGATCAGGTTTTGATAAATTTCTTAAGAAAGCCATTGAGGAGTTAATGCTCTTTGCAGCGCCTAAATCCATGAAGGAAGCACTTCAAGAAAGTTGCAGCTACTTAAATAAAATCGAAGAGGATGTAAGATTACAGAAAACAGCTATTGACAAAAAGGTAGAAGAAACCCAAAAGGACAAATATGAATTAGAATCTAAAATACATAGTCTTAATAATTGTCGCAATAGGCTTAAAATACAAATAGATCAAAAACACAAAAAACTTAATGACAAACTAGAGGGACTTATTATTCCCCTAAAGGAAGCAGCACGAGTGACTAGTAACGATTATTTTTCAAATGATCGAAATAAAGCGTTGAAAAAATGGATTCAATTGGCGCATCAACAAGATGTAGCAAAAGAGATTGTAAACAAGATAATCGACGAATTTATTTCTTTTGAGGTATGGATTAAAGAGAAATCAAATTTACCGTTCAATTGGAAGGATGTCAATGGTAATAATGATTATTCAGTTAAATTCTCAAGTCAAGCAGATGCAGAAGAATTTGCTAAACTGGCAGTTGATTACGCAACTGGAAGAACAGAAAAGTTATTTGACAGTATTCGTAACGCGACTAAACAAGAACTAGAAAAATCCCGTCAAGAGCTGAGATCCTTATTAGATAGTCAGACAAAGCAAATAATTGAGGAGGCGATGGAGCAACTATCAAAAGCCTTCGATTTGGAAATTCCACCACCACCACCACAGCCACAACCAAAAATAGACCTAGATTCTATTCAACCTTCAGTAAATCAGTTACCGGAGTATGGATACGTACAAGAATATGAAACTTACAGACCATTTTATTTTCTTTGGCTTGTTAAAATAAAAAAGAAAGTTGAGAGATATCGACAAGTAGGTAACAAATACAGTGTCTACCTGAACGATTTAATTACTCAAATTAATGAATTAATCGATACAAACATTGACAGAATTTATCAGGGCAGTAAACAGTACATTATTGAACAATTTGAAAAGGATACTGAAACCTTTTTCCAAAATCTTCAACAGTACTTAGGTGAATACCAAGACTTGATGAATTGGTCACTGACAACTCAGCAGCAATCTGAGGAAAAACAGAAAATAATGGTGGAAAAAATCAATATTTTAGAAAATTATTATAACGAACAAATCACAAAGGTAACTAACCATCTCAAACAGATAGAATCCTTATTATTAAATAATGGTTAATTACATAACACATCTTCAAAAACTAGACTCTCAGTATCGAGTCCCTATCCTTAGGGATAAAGCTCTGATTGACCTAATAAATGGTATTCAGGTCAACCGCGACCTCATCAGCTATGGTAAGAAGCAAAGGAGTCTGGGTCGCCTGTGGGACTTACTAACTGGCAGCGACTCCCAGCGCCAATCCCTCTTAGCTGAAAATATAGTCGCTGGTCAAAATACACTGTACCAATGGGCATTAGAAATAACTCGTTCCCAAGATATTAGTCAAGTAGCACTGGCTGTTACCCAGGAAAAATTGCTGGAAGCCCGTGAGGCTATTCGCCGCCAGCAACAACTAAATAGTCAACATCAAGAACTAAGAACTCTGCTGCAAGGTTTGACTAAAGAGATTGACTCACGTTTCTCGAAACTGGATGAAAGGATAAATAACCTAGAAGTAAGTACGGCTGCTCATCTGGAATTTGAGAGGATAATAACTTCCTGGGAAGCAAAGAGTACTTACACAAAGCTACCTTGGGTAGTACAGGTAGCCTTTTTAGCACGGCAAGTTTTCAGTGGTGCAGTTGCCAGCTATGAACTCGAATCTAATGATAAAGAATATGATAAAGAATATTTTCGTAAGTGGTTCGTCGATCGAATTGTCAAGTCTCCGAGAAGCCAAGAGATCCCGGACCCCCATATAACTCCTGATAATCCATTCTGTTCCCTTGCAGACCTTCTAGAGCAAACTAGGTCAGACATGGCAGACAATGACCGCACATTAGAATTCGCAGCCGCGTTGTTGGAGGTTCGGTCAGTGCCGCGAGAGCGTCTTTTAAACACTCCTTTGCTATTCACTATTGGTACAACTCTGGAACTGGCCGCCCTCCCTCCTGAAGCTAGACCACCAAAGCCCGCACATTGTGCAATTGGGCTATGTCGCGCTCACATTCAACCCATCGACCAAACCACAGATCGAAGACAATTTGTCGAAACCATTGTGCAGGAAACTGCTAATGACTGTATGGCAATCATGGCAACCCGTCCTACTATCACAAGTTGATCTCTATGGAACACACAAACCCCCAATTTGGACTTGTACTAGCTGGTGGTGGTGCTAAAGGAGCATATCAGGCAGGTGTATGTAAGTATCTTGCCGAAATTGGACTAGAGCCAAAAATTATTGCTGGCACTAGCATCGGCACCCTTAATGGCGCTGTTCTCGCATCCAGTCAATCATTTGCGCAAGGTGTCCAGCGATTGAATCAACTTTGGGAGCAACTAGGTCAAAAACAGGTTATCCGTCCCAATAAGAGTGCAGTTCTTAAAATGTTAAGCTATGGTGCTAAAGCTTTCATCCCAAGTCTGAGAACGTGGTGGTTTGATTTCTTAGTAAAGATAGGGTTGCCCAAAGACCACAACGCAATCTTTGACCCTGAACCTGTAGAAACTCTATTACGGGAAGCCGTAGACCCGGCTAAGCTGCGACAGGGAGTTGAGTTATGGGCAACAGTATTTCCAGCACTGAAAATACCAGGCTTAGACTACGATTTACTGATGCCCTTAGTCGATCTTTTGCGAGCCCAAGCTGGTACATCCGCCCACTGGCTTCGCGTGCAGGACTGCCAAGATGATGAAACTCTCTATAATTTACTCCTTGCCAGTGCTGCCATTCCCTTGGCATTTCCTCAACGAGAAGTTAATGGTCAGTTCTATGTAGACGGTGCTTTCGGAGATAATATCCCCTTGGGAGCATTAGCCGCTCGTGGATGTACTTTTGCCATTGTAATTCACTTAGATAACGGAGAAACCTGGAGCCGCCACAACTTTCCAGACCAAACCATCATTGAAATTAGACCAGAACAACAAATCAATAAATCGAATACGCCAGTTATCGGTTTCATTGATAGTTTGCTAGACTTCAGCCCTGAACGCATCACAGAACTCAAAAAGCGTGGTTATGAAGATGCCCAGCGCTACTTGAAGCCGATTCTCGAAACCTTTATAGCGATTAGAGCCATTCGTTATTCTGATCAAAAAGTGCTCCCACTGATACAGAAGTTGCAGAATGATCGACCACTATTGGATGATCAACAGGTGTGATAAACAAAGGTTGACAATTGATGTAGTCAAGGGACACAACTATAAATCCCTACAACCATCAACTGTCAACCTTTAACCAATAACTATTGCAATAAGCGCGTTTATAAATGAGATGTAAACCTAGCAAGGATTTTGTTATTGGACAATAAAACTGAGGATCTCTTTACCCTCTTGCCTTTTGCCTTTTGCCTCTTGCCTTTTTCGCCAAGAATTGTGTTTACAACCCAGATACAAACGCGCTTTGTGACCTCTAAACCAGCCACTTAATACTAGAAATTCATTTCAGCAGCTTGCACCTTCTCTACTTGCTTCTTCTTCAGAACTAGCAAAACTTGAGATAGCATAATCGCGCCGATGAAAAGCATCAACCACTTAATCCGAGCTGGGTCTTGTAAGACCACTTCCACATCCCTTTGACCAAATCCACCAACATTAGGATCAGTACTCAGAGCTTGTCCTGATACTACCTGATCTCCTTCAGCAACCAGTAACTCTGGGCCAGGGGGAACCGTATCAACTACAGTCTCGCCATCTGGGGTCTTGATAGTGACGTCGTAGCCAACATATTCTTCAAATGTAATTTTGGTAATTTCACCAGTGGCAGAGGCATTAAAAGCATTATTATTGCTAAGGTCCCCAGTGGGGTAAACCTGACCGCGTCCCCGGTTACCACCGACATGAAGCTGGTATTTACCAAAATAGATATCTTGCTCAGTTCTGGGGTCAGGAGACAGAACTGGGAACACAATTTCTTGATACTCCTCACCTGGTAGAGGACCAACGAGTATTATATTTTCCTGGTCTTCGCTGTAAGGTTGGTAGTACATGTCCTCGGTTTCTTCTTGCATTTCCTCCGGAATCCGGTCAGGAGGAGCAATCTTGAAACCTTCGGGTAACATCACCACGGCACCGACCTGTAAGCCACCTTTAGAACCATCACCATAGACCTCTTGTGCTTCTAGGTCATAGGGGATCTTAACCACAGCTTCAAATACAGTATCTGGCAGTACCGATTGGGGAATTTCCACTTCTGTCGGTTTCTCTGCTAGGTGGCAATTAGCACAAGCCAGCTTACCAGTGGCATCACGAGGGGTTTCTGGCGCAGTTTCCTGTGCCCAGAAGGGATAGGCAGCAGCTGACTGGGGAACTGCCAGATCACTGGCAAAGAAAAGGGCCACAGCTGCCACAACCAAGACAATAGTTCTGGCAATCATCCCCTTGCCACGGTTAACCATCACCGATACATCAGGTGTTCTCATCACTAAGCCAAAAAACTCAAAAATTGGTAATTTAAAAATTGCAACTTGTTAATTGCTAATGGTTGATTAGCACTAGTCAATTAACTAAAAACTAAGGACTAAGGACTAAAGCAATTAACTCCACCAAGGTTCTTCACCAGTACGGAAGTCAGTTTCTTTCCAGGGGCTGAAGACTAGGGTGTCGTTTTCCGTTACCGTAGCGTGTGCCAAAGCTAGAGACAAAGGCGCTGGTCCGCGTACTACCTTGCCAGTATTGTCATACTGAGATCCATGGCAAGGACAGATGAACCGGTTCTTGCTAGCATTCCAAGGCACAACACAGCCTAAGTGAGTGCAAACCGCATTGAGACCGTAAGCTTCGAGACCTTGATCTTCAGTAACAATCACATAGGTGGGGTCCCCTTTGAGACCTTGAGTCAGGGTGCGATCGCCTACATTGTGACTAGCTAAAAACTCGCTGACCATGATGTCATTGCCCAAAGCATCTTTAGCTGTGACACCACCACCAGCCCCACCACTGGATGGGGGGATAAAATACTTAACGATTGGGTAGAGAGCTCCAACAAATGTGCCCGTAATTGTCCCAAACGCCAAGAGGTTCATAAATTGGCGACGCCCCATATCTGGAACGTCTGCAGAGCCAGAAGCTTGAGCCATAACTGAACGCCTAAAGGTATACTTTTTTTACAATTCTGGGAAAATTACCAGAATTTTTTGAACCCTGCTTTTATAACTGTAGTGTGATTCAACCACTGGACAGGGTTGCCCAAATCCCTGCAATATAAGGATTCACGGCTTCAACTATAAGTATTATTACATTCTTTTACGCTTTATCATAAAGTTAAGAAGCGTTGTATTTGTAACGAAATGTAAACATTAAGTTAGGGCAAGAGCTATGACAGGACAGGACTTGCACCAACTCCTGCTCAATAAGTGGGGACGCTCCTATGACATCCAGATTCGGAGGACTCAAGGGAAAATCTTTGTTCAGATTATGTGGAAGTATCTGGAGCAGCAATCCTTTCCCCTTTCCGAAGCTGAGTACCTAGAGCATTTAGATACAGTAGCCAACTATATCCGAGGTTGGGGAGGAGCCAGCCAGGTGCAACAATTCATTAACAACACCCGTGAGCGTCCACGACTGGGGAAAGTGGTTTCTATTCCGATAGAACTAGGTGAGCGGTCCTCAGAATGGATGCTGGAGGATTTTTAGGCAGTCGGGAATAGGGAGTAGGGTGTGGGGTGTGGGGTGTTGGGTGTGGGAAGTTTAGACAAAGGCCAAACTAGGTAATAGGTAATAGGTAATAGGTAATAGGTAATGGGTAATAGGTAATAGGTAATAGGTAATGGGTAATAGGTAATAGGTAATAGGTAATAGGTAATAGGTAATAGGTAATAGGTAATAGGTAATAGGTAATAGGTAATAGGTAATAGGTAATAGGTAATAGGTAATAGGTAATAGGTAATGGGTAATAGGTAATAGGTAATGGGTAATCTGTATTTCGGACCGGTCCGTTGACCCCGACCAGTCGGGGAATATGGGGAGATGGGTCAGTAATCGGTCCTCGTCTCGCTATCCATCCCAGAGACGAAACCGATAGATAGGGTCGCCAAAATCGGCAAAGTTTTAACCCTTTTACCCATAATCGACTAACCATAAAGGCGACCCTATCCTTACGGTAACTTCAACACCTTGAAAGAAGGTGGGGAATTCCGCGAGTTTTGTTAAAGCTGTTTGACCCGGTGGTGCGTTACGGGGCGGATGCTGCTGGCGAATTCGTGAAACCCTTATTCTGCCGTAATCTGCTCCCCTCTCCCAAGGTTGGGAGAGGGGCTGGGGGTGAGGGCTGAGGGGGCTTCTTGGTTTGTTAAGAAATATTTCACCAACAGCATCCGGGGCGGGCTGTCTCAACAAGGCGCGACCTTTATAGCAGAAGTCAGAAGTCAGAAGTCAGAAGTCAGAAGTCAGAAGTCAGAAGTCAGAAGTCAGAAGTCAGAAGTCAGAAGTCAGAAGTCAGAAGTCAAAAGCAAGCTAGGACTAGGTTTCGGAGTTTAGGAATGTCCTAACAGTAGCGCGTAGTGCTATATCACGCACCCTACGCCTCTTACCCCGATTCCCGATTCCCGATTCCCGATTCCCAATTCTAAATTCTAAATTCTAAATTCCCAATTCTAAATTCTAAATTCTAAATTCTAAATTCTAAATTCTAAATTATAATTAAAATCGATTTTCATACTCTACAGTTATCTTGGTATCGTCTGAAAAATCCGTAGCACCGCGCAGCAGAATTTCTTCATTAACTCGATAGCGCAAGTTGTACTGAATTGGCTGATCAGTAGTCAACACTTTTAACAAAGAAAATGATAAATTATTAGTAATATTAATTCCTGCTTCAGCACCTAGCTCTAAGCTATCAGTGCGCCTATTATCATCTGTCACTGTAGTAGGGAAAATGCGAAACTCATCTAATCCTGCTGCATCACCAATCAGGTTGCTGACATTACTCAGTAGTGCTGACCCAGCCAGGTTTGCCAAACCCAAGGTAGTATTGCCTCGACCCAAGGTATCCACAAAGCCACCCCCTAATAGGGCAACAATTTCCCCTTCACTACGTTTTGGCATACTATTGAGTTCCACTCGGTCAAAGAGCTGACTTGCTAGCCCTTTTACTTTTGCTTGAACCCGAATAGTTTCTGTACTGCCAAAATTAGTTGGGCGATCGCTAATTTCATTAGCAAAGGTTTCACTGGTAATCGGTTGTTTCCTAGACTCAATTACTGATGCCACCATCTGCACATCTAACTCTGGGTCTCTGCCAAGAGCTGCTACAAATCGAGCGTTGTTGTTGTAATTTTTATCAAGACGAAACTGGGTGGTAAAGAGATTGACCTGACCGCGCAGCAGCTGAATGGTTCCTTCTGGTCTAATATCGCTCATGTCCCCATTAATTAGAAGGGTACCGCTGGCGAGAAAATCTAATACTGGTAGCTGTCGAACTAGGATATTTTTACCTAAGGTTAACTGTAAGTTATTGAACTCGATTAGTTCGTCACCAGCCGATCCGCTACTCCCGATCGGGGCAGTTTGAGATTCAGAAATGGGTACTTGACCATCAAACAATTCGATGTAACCACCAATTCTAGGATTAAATAGAGTCCCAGTAATGATGGTCTGACCTTGAACACCACCACTGTAAATCCCTTTGAGATTGATGGCTAGTTGATTGAGGTCAACGGTGAGGGGATTCTCTAATGCTCTAGCTAGGTCTTGCAATGGCAAATTCCCTACCGCTACTAATTTACCACCACCAAAATTCCCTTGTAAGGTGTCTACAATTTCCATCCGGTTGAAGTTAAACCGGATTTTGCCATTGACTTCTGTCAGGGGTTCGGGTAAGGCTTGGGCAGCAATGGTAGCGTTTTCTACATTAATGTTACCGATAACGGTAAGTTGCTCCAGTTGCTCTCGCCAATCTTGGTCTTGGTCAAAGGTACCGGAAATATCTAAATCTACTTGTCCTCTACCATCAACCCAAGCGATTTGTTGATTGGTAAGCATATTTAATCGGGCAAGTCCTTCGTTTTCAACCTTGAGTTGTACACTGACTTGCCGATTTTCTGGCTCTACTTCGGCAAAGGGTAACTTGTAGGGGATTTTGGCATTTACAGTTAGGGGTTCAGACTCTTTGGTCAGGAAACTTTGGGCAAAGACGTTCAACCGCGCATTGTTGTAACTAAAGCTGCCTTTGATGGATTCGAGGGGTGTTCGGTTGAGGCTGGCATCCACTACGGATATTGCTCCCCTTGCTTGGGGATTGCTTAGACTTCCATAAAAGTCCGCTGTGGCATCAACAAATCCTCCGTAACCAACAGAGCTAGGAAATCTGAACACTTCTCGAATCAAGGAAACCGGGACTTTCTTGAGCCTGAGCTGACCCGATGGACCTTGTTCACTGATACTACCGGACAAGGTGGCTAGGCTCTGACCCGATTGAATCCGCACAGGTAAAAGATTCAGTACCCCTTCTGCAAAATTTCCTTGGGCAATAATTGTCTCAGCTTTATAGGAACCCCATTGCCAGTTTTCCCCTTGGAAATTAAATTCAGCACGGATGCCATCTTTGACTGAACCGACCAGACTGATACTGCCAGTAAAAGCACCATTGAGCTCGGTAAGCTCTGGTAACAGAAAGCTCTCTTGACGCTGCTGCCGTTGTCTGTTTAGGAGCTTGACTATTTCTGACATCCGCCGCAGGGGTTTTTTGAGACCATTTTGTGAATTACCTACTCCACTAACGGCAAGATCAGCGGCTGTGCCGTAGACGGGGGTTTGGAAGCCTCGACCTAGGTCAGTGATCTCAAATAGTTGTAGGGTAGTTAGAACATCCTGGATTTCTCCGAGCTTAGCCTGGAGTTCCCCGTTAAATTCTGGTCCGTTGGGGGTTGGGGTGAGGTTGAGAGCAAATAAGTATTGACTATCACCTTTTTGAAACAAGCCATCGGTTAGAGTAATCTTTCCTTGCTGGTATTGGAAAAAGCCTTGTAACAGCTTACCTCTGAGGTTGTCAAAGATGGGATTTGCGATCTCAATTTCACCGGATGACCCAAAAGTCTTGAGGTTCAGAGCCATGTTCCCAGAGATGTCTCCCGCCAAGGGTTTGCTTAACCATGGTTCGAGGTTTTGACCGTCTACCATACCACTACTCAAAGCCAGACTCTTAATGGTATTGATCGGAAGATTCTCCACGGTCATTTGTAGCTCATCCCCTGACCGAATCCCACTAGCGGTCTTGTCCTGATACTGCACCAAAAAGGATACGGGTTGGTAATTGGGGTCTAGCACAACCTCCAGTTTTTCTTGATTCCCTGCTAGCTGGAGATTTACCCCTGACTTTGGTGCTATACTTACTCGACCTGTCAGTAGGGATTCAAACTCCAGAGGACCAGCAAAAAAGTACCGCAGTCTTAAGTCACCGTTAATTGTCGGAGCTTGAGGAGTACCGGCAATCCGACCGTTAAAACCGACTAAGCCTCCTAAATTTAACGCATAAGGCAGGTCAGCCGGTAATCGTTGCAAATTCAAATTCTCTGCTTGTACCTGGAAATCAAAGGTCTTAATTGCTTGTAAACCCTGACTGCCTGGGTTTAGATTGACAAAACCATTAGCATTGAATCCCTCGGCTGTGGCTTCTTTAATCTCTAGCCTTTGACCATTCCAGTCAAAGGATGTGGCTAGGGAACGCTCAAGTACAGAAATGCCTTTACTAAAATTAAGCTTACCCTTAGCTTGGATTGCTGATAGAGCTTTATCTGGTGTCAATAGCAACGGAGCAGAAATATTGACACTGCCATTGAGACGTCCTCGTAAATCGGGATTAATCTCCCACAACTGGAGATTAGTAGGCTGGAAAACCCCCTGAAATTTACCATTGCTAAACTCAGCTGTTCCTAGTAATTGACCACCAGCAACATTCAGTTGTCCAGACCCTTTGCCCTGAATGGCGTCAATGGTTAAATTATTTAGATTACCAGAGACAGTGACATTCCCGGAAACAGGGCCATTGAATTGGGGCGGGACCGGAGCAAGAGCACCCAAGTCGAGGTTAGAGGTTTGTACCTTGGCCTGGAAGTTACCATTGGCAATATCGATTTGAGAAGCCTGAATTCTACCCCCTTCCACATCTAAAGTACCAGACCCACTAGCAGTAATGGTGCTAGGACTTACCGAATCTAGATTCCCTGAGATGGTAAACTCCCCGGACGCTGGACCGTCGAATTGGGATGGTATTGGTCCGAGACGACCTAACTTGACATTGGATGCTACGACTTGAGCTTTGAAGTTACCTTTAGCGATATCTACTGCATCAGCTTTAATGGTTCCTCCTGCTACATCTAAACTACCAGACCCACTAGCGGTAATGGTGCTAGGACTTACCGAATCCACATTCCCTGAGATGGTAAACTCCCCGGAGGCTGGACCGTTGAATTGCGGAGGTATTGGTCCGAGACGACCTAACTGGAGATTGGATGCTACTACTTGAGCTTGGAAGTTGCCATTAGCGATATCGACAGCATCAGCTTTAATGGTTCCTCCTGCGACATCTAAACTACCAGACCCACTAGCGGTAATCGTACTAGGACTGACCGAATCCACATTTCCTGAGATGGTAAACTCCCCGGAAGCTGGACCGTTGAATTGGGGGGGTATGGGGGCGAGACGACCTAACTTGAGATTGGATGCGACTACTTGAGCTTGGAACTTGCCTTTAGCGATCGCGATCGCATCGGCTTTAATAGTCCCTGCTGCTAGGTCTAAACTACCAGACCCATTAGCGGTAATCGTGCTAGGACTCAAAGACAATACATTCCCTGAGATAGTCAACTCCCCTGAGATGGGACCTTTAAATTCAGAAGGTACTGGTGCTAAGGCTTCTAGAGGAATATCAGAGGCTTGGACTAGGGTAGAAAAACCACCATTGATCAGTTTTACCTTGGTAGCACGCAAGGTACCAGCATCAACCGTTACGCTGCCGTAACCGCTGGCACGGAGGGTTTCTGGTTGGAAAGAATCAAGACGACCGGATAAATTAAATTGACCATTGAACGGTCCAGAGAATTGTGGCGGTAGAGATGGTGCAGGCAAAGTTTTGATGATTGGTGCCACGGAAATATTCTTAGCTTCTACTAACCCCTGCCAGCGCCCACCCCCCACTTGAACATTAGTAGCTCTGAGAACACCATCACCCATGGGCAGATTAGCATAACCAGTGGCACGAAAATTCTCGGGCTTGTCAAGGGGAGAAAAGATCTGGGTTCTGCCATAAACTCGACCCAGAGGAATGGGTAGATTAAATCCATACTGTTTTGCGATCGCATTCGCAGGCACATTCACAGCTTTAAGATCAAATACTGCCCCCCCCTGATCCATAAATTTGATATCCCCCTTGCCTGTGACTAAGCCACCCACTGTTGGTTTTGCCTGCAAGTTTCTAATGGCCAGCTCAGTATTAATAACGCTAAAGTCAGCAGTAATAGAGCTGAATTTCACCTGGTCAAGGGTGGCGGGAGTGGTGGTAAACGCCTCTCCAATCACAATCGGGTTGTCGATAGCTCCAGTGACCTGAAACGTAGCCTGTGCTTTACCTAAAGTTTTTACTGGTAGCTCTTTGATCCCAAACGTCTGTGCATACTGCTGTATCTCAACCGGTTCGCTTTTTACTCTGAGCTTGTAGCCTGACTCAATATCCAGCATTCCCCCAATTTGGGCAGGTACTTGACCGAATCTGGTAGTTATGTTATTGAGCCAAATCTGACTTCCTCGAAAGCTCAGCTTACCGTTGCTTTCAGTGAACAGTTGGGGCAAGGGTTCTAAGCGGGCGATGGTGTCGGAAAAGTTGATCGTACCCCAATACTGCCAAGGCTGTTCAGCATTATTCCGTTGTATTCTCAGGTTGCCACCCAGTTTACCCCCTTGAAGCTTCAGGGGAATCAGAAGTACTTTACTAACCTCTGCCGCACTCACGTTATCGACATCAAGGTGCAAGTCAGTTTCTTCTTGAGAGAGGCGGTAATCTCCCTTAACCTTTAAATTTCCCCCACTTAACGGCTGACTATTTACATCAAAGCGAATCAGCTCACCTCCGTCGATAAATTTACTTTTCCCCCTAACCTCAGTAAATCTCATCGGTGGTTGTTTGATTCCCACTTCAGATCTTGGCACCACCACCACATCCGCATCCCGCCACCGCACCACCTTTGGGTCTACCTTAAACGCAGAATCTTGGGCAGTTTGTGTAAATGCTGTAGACACCCAGTTTAAATCTTTGTCCTGTTCAACATATATATTAGGTTCAACTAGGGTTACATCCAGTTCTAGAGTTCTGGTAAACAGCAGTTTAACGGGGTTATAGCTTACCTTCACTGCCTCGGTAAAAAGATGATCGGGATCCGTAGGGGTAGCTGGTATTTGCGAAGAACCAAACCTTACACCATTTAGGGAAAAGCCCTCCACTGGTCCGACATTGACTTTCCGGTTAAGAAAGCTAGATAAATTTTTCTCTACCGTTGGTGCTAATTGCTTCTGGATGAAATACCAAGCAAAAAGGCTTCCGCCCCCTATCCCAGAAACTAGAATCATGACCATAAGCATGAAGACCGGACGTAGCAGCCTCTGCCAAAACCCTCTACTTACCGTAGGTTCTGGAGTATTTTCCGGAGTAGGCTCTGGTAGATTACCAGGATTGGGAGAGTTACTCATCTTGATTGGTTTGCACCTTACAACTGGAGTTCCGAGGGAATATGGGGGCATCGTCATCTTAATTTATCAGGGAAATACAGGGAGTAGGGGTATCAGTTATAGGTGCCTAATACCAAGTGCGTTTCAAGAGGATATCACCATTCCCAATCATGATTAGGAAGAAGGGGCAAAGGGGGAGGAGATGGAAGAAGGTGCTATGTCTCAATGGTGTGAATGCAACTCGGGATCAGGCAGATAAGACTACTACTTTTTTTCTCTGACGAAGCTCCCTATCTTGATAGTTTCCAGAGCCAAGATTGATCCGTAGGTTTAACCCTATAGTTATGGGTGGTTTCAATTCCCTGACGCAATTCCTCTGACGGTCGATAAAGTAAAACATTTTTGAAACCCTCCGGAATCTCCGGTATGTTGGTAGAGCTATTGGATTTATCCAATAACATCAGCTGTACATCCGGACGAAGTAGATGACACAGAGATAGAACCCTACCGGGAATTTCATTACTGATCAAGAGTGGTTGTGGGATTTGATTAATCCAAGCGGCTACGGGGGGATTATTGCGACTCTTTGCATAGCTCTTGTGCCACCAAACTGGCAGTTGAGAGCTGACGATACAGGAGAGTATGCCGCTAAATGCCAGAGCAATTGCTATAGACTTCCAAGTTTTAGGATTTTTTCGGGTTTTTTCCATGGGCACCATGTCATGGTCACCCCTTACTTGCCCATCTTGTCTATCTTCGGTATTTGCTAAATTTCCATTCATCATGCCCATGGTGGGCAATCCCTTTTTTCCCTTATCTTTGGTAAGTTTTCCTGAGTTTTTAGCTTGGGTTGTCAGGAAATAAGCAATAGCTAACTGAATGCCTAGATAACAGGGAATAGCATAGCGAGTAATGCTAGAACGGCGACCACCTAAGAGCACATCTGGACCGATTAGAGCAATTCCTGTCACTCCAATTAAGGTAATAATAAATACCCAAGCATGCTGAGGAGCCTTACGACAAAGATAGTAGAGGGCGTATACTGCTAAAAATAAACTGAGATAGTGGAGGGGACTCAAAGGATGGATGCCTTGGTTAACATCAAAGAAAATCCGACTGAGGTTTAAGGTCCAAAATAGGGGTAAGAAGCCTGAACGACTATGATTAACTGAGTCAGTATTAGCGATAAATTTGGAGAAATTAGTGATAACAATGATTAGCCAAGGGGAGAATAGCAATACTCCTCCTAAGGAGGCTAGTAAATAGCTAGTTACTCGCTTAGTCCAGCGACCACCTTCGGTAATTAATACATACAATCCCTGTCCAATTAAGACAAAGGCTGAGAAAGGGTGAGTATAAAGTGCTAAGGCAACAGTAAAGCTATAGATAATCCATTGATAAGGTTTTTTAATGAATTGCTTTATTCTAGAATAATTCATTGCCCATAATAGGACTGCACTAGAAAGCAAAATGCTAACAGTCCATAAACTATATTCTCGGGCTTCTTGGGCATACAAAACATGAAAGGGAGAAATAGCAATTATGGCAACAGCTACCCACCCGATTAATTTTGAACCAAATAGTTCTAAACACAGCCAGTAAGCACAGGGCAATGCTAATAAGCTAATTATTACTGATAGCAGTCTAATAGTTACTACGGAATTGCCAAAGGTTTGTAACCATAACCTCGCCATTAGGTAGTAAAGGGGCGAATGTTCTGGATTACCTGCTAGGGAATTAATGGTGTCATTGATATCTTTTTTATGATTAGGAAATTGGTAGTATTTTAACAAATTTTCTACGCTGATAATCTGACCATCGAAAATTGTTTCTACTAGTTCGGTTCGAGTGTGACCAGAAATTCGAAGGGAGGTCATAGTCTCGTCGTACCAGTAAACTTTACGGTCTAGGTTGTAAAATCTAAAGACTACTCCCAGTACGATTACGATGATCAGTAAATTTCTAAACCAGATAGAATCAAGAGTAATTTTCTTGATCATGCTAACTACGATAATTAGGGGATAATTGAAACTATAGCAAAGGGAACAGGGAATAGGGAACAGGGAGTAGGGAGTAGGGAGTAGGTAGTAGGTAGTAGGGAGTAGGGAGTAGGGAGTAGGGAGTAGGGAGTAGGGAGTAGGGAGTAGGGAGTAGGGAGTAGGGACTTCGGAGCAGGGAGAAATAGGAAAGAGATCCAAAGAGTTTTTGATGTTATGATCAATCATCAAGATTGTTAATGAGCTATTTATAAATGCTATAGTAAAGATGGTTTTAAGGGAATTAGCATCAAAGAAGACTGTACCTCATAACTCCGATAAACGCTAATCTAAAATATAAAAAGGATACTTGAAAAGAAATACCTTAAAATTGGCAATTATAGCTTTTTTTATCCTAATGAGGTACATTCAAGTTTCTTACCCCGACTCCCTACTCCCTACTCCCAGATCCGCTGTTCCCTTTCCTTAATTACCAAGTAACAGCAACGTTTCTCAAAATTGTCATTGGACCTTGGTCTTTCAGACGTTTCATTTGCTCTTGGTTTCGGACTAGGAGAGCTCCGGCAAATCCGAGGGAATTGACCCCAATTGACTGGAAATCTGGTTGAGAACGGGGTAAAAGCAACATCCATTGCCTTGTGGCGAGGAGATTGTAGGCACCAGATTGCTTGTTACCATTGGCATTATTCCATGGCAACCCCACTGCACTCAGTAATCTATGGTACAAATCAAGGCTGGCTTGAGCAGCATCCCACGGAGAGTTTACCCAACTAGGGTCAAGCTCAGCAATAGCATGGATGAAGGGCAGGGTTGGGATGGTGCCAACAGAGTCCTGAAAGCTAGCTGATGCGATCGCATTTTCGATCGGGATGTTAACTCCTTCAGGAGCTAGGGGCAGAGGAACTAGTTGCAAGTGCTTGTGTCGTTGACTCGCACCACCAATCTTTCCAGCATTATAGAATGCCAAGCCATCAATTTCCCCAAGACATGCCCACATAGCTGCAAAATCCTGCAAGGTCAGCCAAGTATCTTGCTCCTCGAAGGCACGGGTGATGATCAGCAGGTGATGGTCAACTACGTTGTATTTGTTCAACAGACACAGGTGGGTGTCGGAAAGGTCTGCTACAAATAAATCTTGTTCGTAGGGAAGAAAAGGGTTGAAATCCTTCGATGAAGTAGCTGTTTTTTCGTCTTGCTTCTTCTTGGCTTTGTCTTTCCATACCAGATTAGACAAAATCCGCACCAGGAAGCGAATACCCTCCTGTTCTACGAATTCGTATTCTGTCGCTATGGAGTGGAGTGCTTTACATTCAAGAGCGTGTTGGGTTTGTGCTTTCAGTTTCGGCCACAATGTACCTGGTTCTAGTACTAGTGTTCTTTCGGTAATTGGTTGTTCTTCAATCATAGCGATCGCATTTCCTTCAGCTTCTATTGCAATCTTAAATCATTTGTCAAAAAGCAAGCATTCAGCGGTCAGCCGTGAGCTAAAAGCTCACGCTACTTGAGGTGCTTAAAATAAACCTCGAATAGGGACTTCGGAGCAGGGACTGAGGCCGTAGGCCACGCGGGGCGCGTTCGGAGCAGGGGGAAGAAAGTTGACTGTACCTGATCAGAATAATAAACGCTATACTATTAGCGATTAACCTTCAAAAAAAAGTAACCCTATCACTTAAAAATAAAGTAACTATTTTAAAATATAAACTACTATAGTTATTTTTAGTAATATGTATTAAAATTGATTTAGAATAACTCAAAAAAACTCTGATACCTTTGCTACTACTCCCGATTCCCGACTCCCGACTCCCGACTCCCGATTCCCGACTCCGACTCCCGACTCCCGACTCCCGACTCCCGATTCCCGACTCCGACTCCCGACTCCCCAAAAACTAGTACAAAAGTTACTCAACCAATTGAGCACTGCTATCAATAAAAGTAATCCTAAAGAGGTAATCCTATACCATGATCACAGGAAATTATGAACTGGCTGAACACCGGGTAATTTGCAAAAATGTCAGTTGGCAGATATTTGAACAATTACTCACAGAATTAGGAGAAGACCGCTCCACTCGCTTGGCTTACGATGACGGAACATTAGAAATTATGACTCCCTTAGGTCCCCATGAAAATAATAACCGCTTTATTGAACGCTTGATTGGTGCGATCGCTGATGAATTAAATTTAACTATTAAAACCTTTGGCTCCTTGACTCTTAAGCGAGAAACACGGTTAAAAGGGGCAGAGCCTGACTCCTGTTACTATCTCCAAAATGAGCCATTGGTAAGACATAAGCAAACTATTAATTTAGATCATGACCCACCGCCTGATTTAGTCTTAGAAATCGATATAACCAGTGGTTCTTTAGATAAGCGTCCTATTTATGCAGCGCTTGGTGTCCCTGAATTGTGGCGTTATAATGGACAAAAATTATAAGTTTTTGTGCTACAACAACCGATTTTAATTTATAATCAAGTAAATCAGAGTCCAACCTTCCCTTGGATGCCTTTGAATGCTATACCTAGGTTTATTAACCAAAGTTTAGTTGATGGCGAAACAGCAACGTTACGGGCGTTTAGGGCTTGGGTTAGAAAACAAAATAATTTTGAGTGATAACTGCTAGCTTATTAGCTAGTATCTCAAAATAGATAATGACCTAAACACTGATTTATAATAACACCAAATAATATAGCAATTATTATAGCTATGAGGTACAAAGCGATCCCCCTAAATCCCCCTTAAAAAGGGGGACTTTGAGGTTGAGAAGCGTACCTCACAACTGCAATAAACGCTATAATCGGATTTCTTTACTCCTGTTCCCTATTCCCTACGGGTGCATCTCATTTTTGCTATTTGACCCAGTGGTGCGTTACGGGGTGGGCTATTTCAAAGCTGGCGAAGAGCTGGAAAATCAGGGCGATCCCACCCCTAACGCACCCTACGCAAAATTTACTGTTCCCTATTCCCTGTTCCCGACTCCCTCGGTGCGCTTTCCGTGATGGCGAGCAATCCCTCGCCATCACGGGTCGCACCGCTCCCGACTCCCGACTCCCTAAACAAATGACTAAAAACTTAATTCCCGAGAGTGAAGCTCCTGCTTCTCCTAAAGAAACGCTACCTACCATGTATGACCTGCCGAGTGAGAATCCGGAGGAACCTGGTTTGCCAGACGAATTTCACGATTTACAACCCGAATTATTAAGTCGCACCTTTCGTTGTCAGTATTACCCTTCTGAGGCAGTATTTATTGGTACAGATTTAAATCTTTACTATGATGTGCGCCATCCTCAATGGTATAAACGCCCAGATTGGTTTTTAGTGGTAGGAGTTCCCCGTTTATACGAAGGCAATGATATTAGATCTAGCTATGTAATTTGGCAAGAAGGAGTTAATCCCTTTGTAATTGTAGAATTGCTGTCACCCACAACTGCAAAAGATGATTTAGGGGATAATCTAGAGCAAGAATCTGAAGCATCTAGAAGAGTTGCTGGAAATAGTGATAAGATTCAACTACACGATAGTAATAAAACTAGTAATAGTAGCAGTGAGCTTACCCATCAAACTATTCCTTCTAAGTGGGAAGTCTATGAGCAACGATTACGAGTACCTTATTATCTCGTGTTTAGTCGCTATACCAACCAAATTCGGTTTTTCAAATTAGTCGGAGCTGGTTACCAAGAGCAAGGGATTTTAGCTGATCCACCCCAGATTTGGATTCCAGAACTAGACATAGGTTTGGGATTGTGGTGGGGAGAGTATGCAGGGATAACTCGTAATTGGTTACGCTGGTGTGATGGTTCGGGAAATTGGCTTCTGACTGATACAGAACAGGAACGGGAAGCAAAAGAACAAGCCCTAGCCAAAGCAGACGAAGCTCTAGAAGAAAAAGAACAAGCCCAGCAACAAGTGAAACAAATTGTAGTCAATCTTTTGAAATCAGGGATGAATATCGAACAAGTTGCTAAGATAACTGGAGTTGATCGGGAGGAAATTAGAGAGTTGCTAGGAGAATCTGAGGGGAGCAGGTGAAAAGTAAGCGGTCAGCGGTCAGTGGTCAGTGGTCAGTGGTCAGCCTAATGTTTAATGCTTAAAATAAGGCGTTGCGTCAGTCTTTGAATGAATAAGAGTGGGGTGGGCATCCTGCCTGCCCGAGGCAGGAAACGGGCAAGATGCCCGTTCCACAGGTGGGACCCGTGGCGAATTTAATAATTAGATGCGGAAAGCGCACCTAAAAGATGCCCATTCCACAAAACTATTAAAATAATTCCATTATTAAGCAACGCGAAAATTTTTGGGTCAGCCAAATGCCTTGGAGATCTGGTTTCTGACGATTAGATGCGTTTGCCCTTAAAATAACACTTATCCGATTTTCACCCACCTGCAATCTGCAATCTAAAATCTTTTTTTCAGGAAGCTTGCCCCTCATCTTTACATACGAGAAAGAGCAGTAATCTTGGCCAGCTTGTCTCGCTCCAGAAACTTTAATTCCTCTAGATCCAGCCATCCCTCTTTGAGCAACCTGGCAAAGACGAAGATGAGAGATGAATACCTGTAGTCGTACTTGCCATCGATATCATGCCTCCTCGCACTCAATAAGTCGTGCAACTGCCACACTCCGTCAATTTCAGAAATCTCACTCCCTTTTTGCTTAACTTCGTCAATTAAAGTCTCGATTTCTCGCTCGTAAGCTTTTTTAAAAGCCTCCTGAGCTCCTTTCTTTTCACTTTCAGACCAGTTACTCTCACTCATGCCGTTTTTAATAAAAATATTTAATATAAATAAATACCATATAGGGAGCATCCTCTGCCAGAGAACACTCACCTACTTTTTTCGTAATTGGTTAATTGACTCCCACAGGGATTTATGACTCTTTCGGACTGACTATGCCAAACTGTTAGTTAAAACGATTCCAAAGGTAGCTATAACTGGTTTTATCACTCAAACTTCTAAACCAACGGTCAGCAATGTCCCAAACTATTGCTAGGCAATAATTTGGGGCATCATAGGAAGCAATTTAGCATAACAGGTACGGAAGAGCCAGATTGATTCTAGCGAGCTAAGTTTAACAGTTCTTTCGGGGATGCCAACAAATCAATCGCCACGAAGAAAATCTGGTTTTCTGGGTTTAGCAAAAAGCGCCAAGCAACATTCATGCCCACGTCACCACCAAACCAAGGAGTTTGCACTTTCCCAGTCACTTTAATTTGAGTGTAGTTGTCCTCTGCTGGTTCAGAGACTCCTTTTTCTGGGATTAACTTGAGGTTTTGGCATTCTTCTCGGAAAAACCGCAGCACGTTATCCTTGCCCACAATCGGTTTTTGGAAGGGAGGTTGCAAAGCCCCATCAGGAGTAAACAGGGTAATCAGCGCGTCAAAATCGTTGGCATTTAAGTTGTTCATGTATTTGAGTACAGTGGGATTCGTCACCCCCTCAATCTTGACTTGAGTCCGCTGGGATATTTCTTTGGGTGGCACCACGGGTTCTGATACTCGGGTATAGTTGCCCAATTTACTCGAACTGAAGCCCATATCAACTACACAATTACGCAAGACCGTAATTTGCTGACCGGGATCAAGTCCTTCAATGGTTGCCAGGACCGCTGAGGCATTGGCAGAAAGCTGATAGCCTTCGGGAATAGGAGCGACAAGTCCCTCGTCCATCCACTTTCCTAGCTGATACCAAAACCCTAGCTTGATATTGACAGACCAGGTACCATAGGTACGGCAAATAGGGGTATCAGCGCGGTTAGCTAGGTCACACATGGTTTGGCTTTGCTGCATCGGGGTCATCTCCCGAATTTCATTCAGGGTATTCTCGGCCAACACCATGCTCGCTGCTCCAAGAGCAGCAACGGTAATGGTCTTACCCATTTCCAGGTAAGCAAACCAAATCAGAGCGAGTTGGTCTTCAGCACTTAGCTGATTGAACCGAGCAATAGTAGCGGGAACAACATCAGCAGATAGAGTGCCGGGAAAGATCCCACGAGCTGATTCAATAGTAAATGGCATAGGGTTGCCTCAACTAGTTTTAAAAACAACCTACCATGATTTTGTCCCCTACGATACACTTCCTGGCTCTTCTCTGCGCCGATAAATCTTGGGTAACTGCCACCAGGGAATGTCTGGATGTTCGTGATGTTCTTGATGATAGCCAAAGTGATAGCAGGTAATGAATGACCAAAACAGTGGAAGTTGATTGCTTTGAGCACGATGGGGATGGCGATATCCTCCCTTGGGTTCCCGATGAGGTAGGAAGGTACCAAAATAAAATAATTGCAGGGAACTCAACATCGAGGGCACCAAGACAAACAAAAAGAGATTGAGTGGACAGATGTGCAATCCAGACCAGATCAGGCTAAGAATGGCAAGCAAGCTTCCTAGTCGCCTCCAACTCCAGTAGTTTTTCATAAAGTGAGAATACCAAGGCCAAAAACTACCATTTCTCCCGTCATGGAAATCCGGGTCGAGAGAACTGGCAGGATAGCGGTGGTGCAACCAATGCTCAGTCAATAGTTTTTTATAGGAAAAAAGACCGTATAGCTTGATAGCAGCAGAACCGATCAGATGATTGAGTTGAAGGTTGTGGGGGCAAAGTAGCCCGTGCATCCCTTCGTGGGCAGTAATGAATAAACCTGTGTAAAGAAAAGTCTGCCACCAGATCCCTAGTAAGATTTGTACCGGATGGCTCTGAGAAATTTCCCAAGTGAATAAGAATAACAGAGAGCTTGTCCACAGCCCAATAATGCTCAAGGCAATGGCGATACCTTGAATCTTTTCCTGAACTGTTCTCTCTGGTGTGATATTGATTGAATGTGGCATAAAAGGTGGTGAGACTGTTTGCGGTTTTCTGTTTTCTGTCAAATTCCCTGACCGTCAGGATAAATTGACTAAATCACAGAGTACCTATCGCTTTTGGCTTTTGATTGTGAACATACTCTCAAAGGCAAGAGGCAAGAGGCAAGAGGCAAGAGGGTAAAGAAAGCCGGAATTTTATTGTCCAATAAAAAAAGACCATACAGGTTTACATCTCAAATACAAACACTATATATTTTCTCCTGTTCCGGTGATCCGCTGTTCCCTACTCCCGATTCCCGACTCCCGACTCCCTAAACAAATGACTAAAAACTTAATTCCCGAGAGTGAAGCTCCTGCTTCTCCTAAAGAAACCCTACCTACCATGTATGATCTGCCGAGTGAGAATCCGGAGGAACCTGGTTTGCCAGACGAATTTCACGATTTACAACCCGAATTATTAAGTCGCACCTTTCGTTGTCAGTATTACCCTTCTGAGGCAGTATTTATTGGTACAGATTTAAATCTTTACTATGATGTGCGCCATCCTCAATGGTATAAACGCCCAGATTGGTTTTTAGTGGTAGGAGTTCCCCGTTTATACGAAGGCAATGATATTAGATCTAGCTATGTAATTTGGCAAGAAGGAGTTAATCCCTTTGTAATTGTAGAATTGCTGTCACCCACAACTGCAAAAGATGATTTAGGGGATAATCTAGAGCAAGAATCTGAAGCATCTAGAAGAGTTGCTGGAAATAGTGATAAGATTCAACTACACGATAGTAATAAAACTAGTAATAGTAGCAGTGAGCTTACCCATCAAACTATTCCTTCTAAGTGGGAAGTCTATGAGCAACGATTACGAGTACCTTATTATCTCGTGTTTAGTCGCTATACCAACCAAATTCGGTTTTTCAAATTAGTCGGAGCTGGTTACCAAGAGCAAGGGATTTTAGCTGATCCACCCCAGATTTGGATTCCAGAACTAGACATAGGTTTGGGATTGTGGTGGGGAGAGTATGCAGGGATAACTCGTAATTGGTTACGCTGGTGTGATGGTTCGGGAAATTGGCTTCTGACTGATACAGAACAGGAACGGGAAGCAAAAGAACAAGCCC
>NZ_JAAHFZ010000001.1:102364-492741 GCF_010672795.1 Moorena sp. SIO1G6 | reverse complement strand
ATAGGTTTGGGATTGTGGTGGGGAGAGTATGCAGGGATAACTCGTAATTGGTTACGCTGGTGTGATGGTTCGGGAAATTGGCTTCTGACTGATACAGAACAGGAACGGGAAGCAAAAGAACAAGCCCAGCAACAAGTGAAACAAATCGTAGTCAATCTTTTGGAATCAGGGATGGATATCGAACAAGTTGCTAAGATAACTGGAGTTGATCGGGAGGAAATTAAAGAGTTGTTAGGAGAATGAGATGGGAGCAGGTGAAAAGTAAGCAGTCAGTGGTCAGTGGTCAGTGGTCAGCCTAATGCCTAATGCTTAAAATTAAGAAGCTCACACTGAACCGATAGGTCAGTGTGGGAGTATGTCACAGGAGTTAAGGATGGAAACCAAAGCCTTAGGCACTTCGGAGGTAAAAATCACCCCGATTATCATGGGCACTTGGCAAGCCGGTAAAGCTATGTGGGTAGGCATTGAAGATGCTGAGACCATCAAAGGGCTGCGAGCAGGATTTGAGGCGGGGATAACGACGGTTGATACTGCAGAAATTTACGGGCAGGGTCACTCGGAACACATTGTTGGTCAGGCTCTAGCAGAGGTAAGGGACCAAGTGGTTTATGCTACCAAAGTGTTTCCTAATCATCTTAAATATGACCAGGTGATCGAGGCTTGTGAGGGTTCCTTAAAAAACCTGAAAACAGATTATATCGACCGATACTTTTTAGCTACCAATATCTACCAAAAGCAAATATTAGCCCGCCAATGCAAGATGATTTCTCATCCAGGGTGTATCTACCAAAGCTCGTATAAATATTCCACGAGCGCCATTTAGATCTCGTTCTAGTTAATAATAGCTCATCTTTATAATTTCAATAAAGCTACATTTTGGGCTATAATTTGATGCATTTTTTTTAGTGTATTAACGACTTAAATTATTAGTTTAGCATACTAGGTACTGAAGAACCCCAATTATTAGCCCTCACACCCCCACACTCTCCCCATCTCCCCATCTCCCCATCTCCCCACAATCCCCATCCCCCAAGACCCAAGACTTGATTAGTTTTCCGCAATTCTCAGCTCATCAATGTTCCATAACGGTCCCCCTAAGGCAGAAAATTTGATATTCTCGATGCGATCGCGTACTGCCTGAAAGTATAGTGAATTGACCAGGAAAAACACGGGCAACTCCTCGGCAACAATTTCCTGGAATCGACCATAAATGGCTTTGCGTTTGCTCTGATCAAGTTCTTTTATCCCAGCATTGAACAGACGGTCAATCTCTTGCTCCCAGTCAGACACTTCCCATCCTGCCAGTGGTGGTTGTCCGGGTTGAGGACCTTGATTAAATTGATGAAACGAGCCTCCACTGTACCAGAACACAAATACATTGTGAGGCTCATTTACTCCTGCTCCAAATGCACCCACATAACACTCCCAATCTCGAGTCGATAGGAGCTTTCTGAGCACAAGGTTGAAGCTGAGTACCTGCAAATCTGCTTCTATCCCAATTTGGCTCAAGTCTTGTTTAATCTGAATCGCTGCGTCTACTCGGGACTTATCCTCTGATTTCACCAGCAGAGTGAATTTTACCCGGTTGCCATCCCAATCCAGCAGCTGATTTTGGGAGTTATATCTGAAACCAGCCTCTAATAGTAATTGTTTTGCTTTTTGGGGTTGATAGTTGTAGACTTTTAACCCTTCTTCTGGGGACAGGTAATAGGGACTTTGGACAGCAATGGGGGAATGTTGTACTTCACCGAGTCCCCGATAAATATTAGTTTTCATCCTTTCCCGGTCAATAGCATAGGCTACCGCTTGTCGAAAGGCCAAGGTATTGAACCAACGAGACTTGATCGGGTCTACGAAAGGTTTTCCCTGAGCATTGCGAGCTTTGTTGAGATTAAAACCGACAAACCTAATGCTAGTCATCGGTCCTCCATTGTAAATGGTGTATTTCCCCCGCTTTTCCTCTCGTTTAAGTAACCCAAATGCCTGGGGATTGACTCTGAGGCTATCCAACTCCCCAGAGCGAAATCTGAGTAACTGGTTATCAGAGGATGAGATAACTTGCAAGACAATCCGTTCAATGTAGGGCTGGGGATTTCCTTGAGCATCAGCACGCCAGTAATAAGGGTTGCGTTGTAGGATGACTCGCTCAGCAGGGGTATACTTTTGTAGTCGATAGGGACCATTGCTAACAATATCTTGGGGATTGGTGTCAGTTCCCCAAGTGGAAAGAAACTGGGGATTGCCATTACCATCAGTGGCTTGCACAGACTCTTGTAAGGCATGAGCCGGTAGAATGGCTAGGGTTCCTGCGGATCTCACAAATGGCGTAAAGGGTTGTGGTAAGGTAAACTCAACTCGCCGCTGATCTAGTTTGCGCACCGATGGGTACTTACCAGTACTACCAATCTGGAGGAAATCTCGGGAAACTGTGGGAATCTTGGGATTCAGGTAAAGCTGCTGATAGGTAAAGATCACATCATCCACAGTCAGGGGTTCCCCATCAGACCACTTTAGCCCATCCCGCAGGGTGAAGGTGATCTGCTGTCGGTCTGAGGAAATGTCCCAAGATTCAGCTAGTCCTGGCTCCAACTCCCCTGTCATGCCATTCTCACTCAACAATCCTTCGTAGAGGTAACCAAATACACCGAAGGGAGAGGTATTAACAATAGCGTTAAAGGTAGCTGGGTCACTAGGAGTAGCTAACACTAGTTGAGAGACCTGAGCTGCTTGAGTCTTAAACTGGTTCGGATGGCAACCTGTAAGGGTTAATAGACAAGATAGCACCAGCGCAACGGCTAGACGGAAGGGTCGTAAGATGTGTTGAAGAGGGAGTAGTGTGGGGAGTGTGGGGAGTGTGGGGAGTGTGGGGAGTGTGGGTAAGGAAGAAGTAGTTTTGGATAAGAGGATATCTTTAAATATATTTTTGATCATTGTCTTGATGCAGTGGCGAATGGTAACAGTATCGGGATTAAAATTTATGTAGCAAGCGGATCTGGGAAAAAATCCTGTGTACCTCTTTAGGTTAGAAACCGCTATAGATTCAGAGTAACTAGAAAGGTTGATGCAGGTGATTAAACGGTATCCCGATAATGACCAACAAACCCTATTAGAGACAGCAGAGTCTTATCTAAGGGAATCCGTTGCTCCCTTGGCTTCAGAAATTGATAGTGCTCCTGAGGTGTTGGGAAAGGCTCTCTTGGGGATGAGCGTTCGCGTAGCGTCGGCAAAGCCGAATCGCACTTTGCTAGGGCTACGGATTCCCAAATCCTGGGGAGGTCTAGAAGTAAGTAGCACAACCTTTGGCTACTTCCAGCAACTGGTAGCACGGTATTCCGGTGCTTTGGCATTCTTGCAAATGCAACACCAGAGTGCTGGAGCAATGATCGCCTACTCTGAGAATGAATCGTTGAAGCACCAGTATCTTCCTAAATTAGCCAAGGGTCAAGTGCTAGTTGGTATCGGCTTTTCCCAAGTCCGACGAACAGGTAACCCACCGGTGAAAGCTATTCCGGTAGATGGTGGATATCAGATCAGCGGAAAAGTGCCTTGGGTTACTGGGTTTAGCTTGTTTCAAGAGTTTGTCATTGGTGTAGTATTGCCTGATGGTCGAGAAGTTTACGGTATGGTGCCATTTACTCCAACTTGCCAAGATGCAGGTGGTACTATTACCTTTAGCAAACCCATGGCATTAGGGGCGATGCAATCCACCAATACGGTTAGTGCTACCCTTACGGATTGGTTCTTACCTGAAGAACGTGTGGTCTCGATTGCTAAAGCAGGTGCAATTCACGACAATGACCAGAAAAAAGTTTTGTCTGCTGGTTTTTTGGCTCTAGGATGTGCCCAAGCTGGACTCGACATTCTAGAAGCGGCTGCCAAAACCAAGCAACTGGATTTTCTATACAATGCTTTTGAATCCCTCAACGGGGAATTGACTCGCTGCCAGACAGCCATGATCGAAGCAGCACAAGCAGATTATCAGACTTTTCAAGAACGGCTACAACTGAGGACTTGGGCAATCAACTTAGCAGGAAGATGTGCTCAAGCAGCGGTTACGGTGTCTAGTGGTGCTGCTAACTACAAACACCATGCTGCCCAGCGAGTCTATCGGGAAGCTTTGGTATTCACGGTCTCTGGTCAAACCACCGCTATCATGGAGGGAACTCTGGCTCGGTTGGTATAGCGCTACGCGCAAGTCCGTAAGTCAGAAGTCAGAAGTCAGAAGTCAGAAGTCAGAAGTCAAAAGTCAGAAGTTAAAAGTCAGAAGTCAGAATTCAAAAGTCAGAAGTAAGCTAGGACTAGGTTTCGGAGTTTATAAATGTCAAACATCTGAATGGGTAGTGCTATAAATGTTTCCTGTGGATGAATCCTGATTGACTGACTTAGAAACTCCTATACTCCCATATCTTGCCCTTGTGCCAACTTTGTGCTAAATCTCAACATCTAATCTAATTATGTAATATAATTGTATTATAAGAGGGCGTAGTGCAGAGGCAGTCACACCAGCCTTCTAAGCTGTGAACAAGTCGGCTTTGCTGAATCGCCCCCGCCGAATTCTGTCTGTGTAGTACAGCTTGTGTAGTACATACAACTATGGATATTACCCAACCCCATCACCCAAGTTTCAATGAGCAGGAGTTAGCCATTTGCCTGAGGGTGCTGGAGGCAGCGGGTAGGATGTCCAGTGACAATCCACAGCTGTTGACTATTGAACGGGCGGTGTCAGCACTGAAGAAGCAACTCAAACAAAAGCGTCGCCACCAGCGCAAGCAGGCTCGCCGTCAGCATGACTTGGCTTTGCTGGCTCGTGCCCAGATTCATGGCGAAGCCTTGCCGGAACGATTACGCCAGCTGGCTGCAGGGGTATCCCTTGAGCATGATCAACTCTATACTCCCCAGCTATGCTACCTGTGCAAGCAGCCTTACAAACGTGTACATCACTTTTACCACCAGTTTTGTCCTAACTGTGCCCCGGAACACTATAGTCGGCGCTACGCCCGAACTGACTTACAGGGTCGGCGAGTGCTAGTCACGGGTGGACGGATTAAGATTGGGTATCACATTGCACTCAAAATGCTACGGGACGGTGCTCATGTGATTGTAACCACCCGATTCCCGAAAGATGCCGCCCGTCGATACCTGGCTGAGAAAGATTCACAGGTATGGGGTGAGCGATTGGAAATCTACGGGCTAGACTTTCGTGATCTGCGTGGGGTGATGGCATTTATCGATCAGTTGCTGGCATCTCCCCCACTCAATATTATTATCAATAATGCTGCCCAAACCATTCGCCGCCCACCTGCATACTTCAAAGCTCTTGTCCAAGGGGAGATGGAGAGTCTGGATCAACAAACCAGGCAATGGGTGAAAGCTGAATCAGAGGCTCTGGTAAAGAAGTCAGCACTTAACGCTTTTTACCAGCTCTGTCTGAGCAGCAAGGAGGATCCAAACTTTCCGGATGGAGTCCTTGACATTGAGGGTCAGCCCTTAGATTTGAGGCATGTTAATAGCTGGCGACTCTTACTTGACCAGGTTGAGCCGATCGAGATGGTTGAGGCTTGGTTGGTAACGACTATGGCACCTTACTTATTTAATTCCCGCTTGAAGCCGTCACTGATGGCATCTCCTTTCGAGGATCGTTATATTGTCAATGTCTCTGCTGTAGAAGGTCAATTCTCCTATGGTAATAAGACACCCTATCATCCCCACACTAATATGGCTAAAGCTGCACTGAACATGATGACCCGAACGGTGGGGATGGATTATGTTTGCGATCGCATTTATATGACCAGTGTTGACACGGGTTGGATTACGGACGAGAAGCCTCATCCTGTGCGTGAATACCTCCGTCAGCAAGGATTCCGTCCACCACTTGATGTGATTGATGGCGCTGCACGGGTTTATGATCCCATTGTGCGCGGGTTAGCAGGGGAGCGCCTCTATGGGGTGTTCCTGAAAGACTATAAACCATTTGATTGGTGAAGTAATATAGCGCTACGCGCAAGGCAAGAGGAATCCCCCCTAACCTCATAAGGGTAGGTTTTTTACAAAGACCTCAGGTGTGGGGTGTGGGGCGTGGGGTGTGGGGGATAAGAAAATGTACTTAATTTGTCCTTCAAAATCATCATTGTCTTGATGCAATAGCGAGTGGTTTGAAGTTACCGTAAGACAGGGGAGCCTTAATCAATGGAGGCGCGCTTTCCGCGTGAAGAATTAAATTACGGGGTCGCGCCTCAAGTTTTAACCATGCATCTGCATAGCCTACCAACCATAAAGGCTCCCCTGTCTTAGGTTTCGTCTCCGGGGGAAACCCCCTGTTCCGAAGCTGCATCGCTTCTTCAGGTGCGACCCGTGGCGAATTTAATTCTTAATAGGTCAAGCGCACCTAAGTTGTTTTCCTTTTCCTCTCCCTCTGGGTCGCCCCATGTTTTACCCTAATGTAAAAAACCTACCCCTGTGAGGGGCCCCAAACTCCCCACACTCCCGATCTTTTTTACAAATATGAGATGCACCCGATGCAACGCCGCTTTTTTAGTTTTTCACAGATACTTTGTCCAGATCACATTAATCAGACAACAGTGACAAATTGGGACTGACTACCCTAGCGAATTTTAAAACCGAATCGGAGCGGCGGGATTTGAACCCACGACCCCCACTACCCCAAAGTGGTGCGCTACCAAGCTGCGCTACGCCCCGGAAAACTTTATCTATTATACCACACTATTCGAGATTTGAACAACTAAACTAAAATACTTTTAGGGACTTAGCTGCTGCTAGCAACCCTGGAACCGCTGTTGCCACCCAGCTCCCCTCACAACAGCGTCCCTGATTCAAAATCAAGCGTAGGGTATAAGCGGAAGGATAGCCCTCTACCTCCATCCACAGCCAATCACTTTCTGCTTCACAAGTAATTTTCTCTTCGTCCATCAACTCACTTGCCATCTCACTCATAGTCTGAGCTAATTGCAGCAACAACCGACAAAAGTCGTTCAACTCCGACTCCGTTAGCTCAAATGCCCAGTCCTCGCCACCGACTAAACCTTTATAGTTAGGAGCCTCCGGATCCCAACCAATACGCCAGCCTTCTCCATGTTTAACAAGACGTTCCATTAAAGTGATTCTGCCCAATTCACCAGACAAGTCAATTAGGTTTGAGTAACTGAGCATCTCCTGGTTTAGGTAAGGATAGTCCTCTTCTAGGATTGGAGGTTGTCGCAGGTGATGTAGGATTGGAGGTTGTGGCAGGTGATGGTGTCCCAGCTGATGGTTGTGTGCTCGACTCTGGTGCAACAGTTTCGGTGCGATTGGGATTGAATATGCTGACCAAAACGCTTACTAGTGCATCCCGTTCGGCACGAGTTAATTGTTCTATCGCTGCAATATCCCCTTTCATGGGATTTTCGGTTAAGGTATTCCCACTGGGATACTGGGATGCTACTAGGTAATCGTGTGCACCTAGATAGTCAGCCATGGTCAATTTCCAATCAAAACGGTAATTGGGCAACCGTTTTTTACCATAGACGTGATACCGAATTAAGCGGTTAACCAGGGTATTATTGGCAGCTACTTCACCGCTTTCTTTGCTAATGTATTGGTTCTCTTGTGGTAAATCCGGTAAACGCTGATATACTACCTTGCTAATCTCTGGGGGAATAAAAAACTGGGCGACAGCAGGCTGTGCTCCTAGGAGCTGGAAGACACCGGGGGCTTGGTCGTAGGATTCCCACAGCAATAGTAAACCACTGGTCAAAGTAGTAATAGTTAAACCTAGCGCTAGTTTAATTCTATTAGTCTTGTACATTGCTTAGAGACGACTATTGAACATTCCTGCACAACCTTGGGATAAAACTAGGTGAAAGAACTATTCTTGCCCCTGACCCTCTAACCCCCTGACTCACTCAGCACTATAGCTTAGTCCGCAATAATCTCTGGCTGCGTCAGTTCATCAGACATCTCAACAATTGCTCGCAGCACTGGCTTCATTGATGGCTCATCTAGACTTTCAAAATCTTCGAAGCGACGGCGCTTAGCACGGCTGGCCACTTGTACAGTTATCCGATAACGATTAGAAGCTGCACTTACTAGCTGCTCCGTCCGTTGCAGAATGTCCATTGAATCAAAGTTATAGATTTTGTGCAGCATAAGGTTTATGATGTGTTGCTTTCTGGTTAAAATCAGTATCGCCCCCTCTACCCTAGCATACTTCACTCCTAAACTAGGGGTTACCCCTGAGACAAGTCATAAAACTTTTCTTGAGGTTAATAATATACCATCAAAAAGTGAAAGAATTTGTGAAGTTGCGTGATTACTACTTACATTGCTTGGTATGTATGACAATAATAAGAAAGAACAGTCAATTTGTACTAACTATACCGAATCGACTAACTATACCGAAACTATATATCTAACCCAGGCTGGGAAGTTCTACCAAACTATCCCAGCCTACTTATATGTCAATAAGTATGTAAATAAGATGATGCGCATATGGGATTATGTTGTGTATATGGGAAGTGTATATGCGATCGCATCGATGGGCTACCTTAGGGGTCAGAGTACTTGGATTGACTCCTGTGGTAGATGTACCTTTTACATATACAAAAGATCATACCATTGCTAAGCTATCAAGAGTGTGTCGAGTTGTTAACAATTATCTGACTAAATAAATCTTGTCTATGCAAACACTTGCCGCTCCTAGCTTTGAGTCATTCCATCAGCGCCAAAGAACTCCCCTGAAATTCGTTGTCCTCGGAGATAGTCTGATCTATGGATTTGGAGACCCAGAAGGTGGCGGCTGGGTAGAGCGACTGCGACGTCAGTGGATGTTACCCGATAGTCCTGGTCATGTACTCTACAATTTAGGAGTTCGGGGTGATGGGGTTACCCAAGTCCACAAGCGACTAGAGCATGAATTTCGCAGTCGTGGTGAACTCAGAAACCGTGTACCTGATGCCATTATTTTATCGGTGGGCGTTAACGATTCAGCCCGTAAGGGACGTCCCGATGGCAAGAATTTTACTAATTTTGAGAGTTTCCAGGAAGAACTAGCCAATCTGCTTGAGCTAGCCCAGCAACTCTGTCCAGTGCTATTTGTGGGCATGGTACCAGTGGATGAAAGGAAAATGCCCTTTCTCGATTGTTTTTACTACACTCATGCTGACCAGTACTGCTACAAAGAAGCTACTCGCCTTGCTTGTCTGAGGCGTCAAATTCCCTATCTAGACGTTTTTGATTTATGGACGTCCCGTGGTTATGATTGGTGCTCTCAACACCTATCTCCAGATGGTCTCCATCCCAATGTGGCTGGTTATCAGGAATTATTACAAGACATCCTGCTCTGGAACCCCTTAGCCCAGCTCAACTCCTTCAGCCTAGCGACAGCCTAAACTATCCCGTGTGGAGATCCCAGTTACAGGATTTACCCCCGTAGCACGGCCACACATCAGTTTAGCCTGATAGCGGTCAATCAAGGCATCGGTAAAATCAGCACCAGTTATCTCGGCATCGTAAAACCTGGTGCTATTCATAATTGCATCGGTCAAAATAGCATTGGTCAAATTAGCTTGGTCTAAAATTACCCGATCTGCCAAAGAATCGGTCAGGTTTGCACCTTCGAGATTGGCTTTCAATAAATTTCCCTTGGTGAAGATAGATCCACTCAGGTCAGCACCTTGGAAGTTTGTGCCTCGCATTTCAGCGCCTGCAAATACGCCACGAACTAAATTGCCATGGGAAAAGTCACGATAACTCAAATCCGTAAGGGCATAATTTACTGTATTCTCCTGAGCATAGGCAGGAGTAGCCGATAAAAGCACCCATAGCCAAGCCATAACAAGAACTAAAATTAGTCCCAATAAGCGTCGCCAAATCACCCTAATCACTTGTGAACCTGACTCCTTAAAACTTAAAGCCTAAAACTCCCTCTCTAACCAATCTTCACCGACTCTAATCGTCAGCTCAGATTTGAGATGACCAGTAGAGGATGCTTCTACTCTACCTAGTCCCAGGACTTTTTTGACAATATCTGCTGTTTTTATGTCCCCTTGCTGAACAATAATCTCAGTCTGGGACAAGCGGTCAGGCCAATCTGAGACATAATAGACATTGTAGAAGTCATGTCTGGCTAAATAGCGGGCAACACGGCGACCAAGTTCTGGGTCATCGGTAGCATTTTGAACCGCAATTCTGACCCGATGGGGTGAACGGCGGCGCTTTAATGAACTCTTATATTTGGGTTCTTGCTCGAAATACTCACTCATCACTCGGTCTCGCCCTCGTGAATTCATCAGCCAGTAACTGGCAATGTATTCATCAGCATTGCTGAATCGACCGGGCAAGAGTACCATTCTGATATTATCTTTACCAACCTCTAGACCAAAACCGACCAGTGCCAAGATTTCCTCTAAGCTGAGATTGGTATCAATATACTGCTGCATCACTCGCAGGATTTTTGGTAAACGAGGCACGACACTGGGAGTTACTAAACGCTGGCGCAGTGCCTTGAGTAAGATCTGCTGCCGCTGTATCCGAGCAATATCACCATTGTCTTTTCGGTATCGAGCAAATTGTTCGGCTTGGTCTCCATTTAAGGTTTGCCACCCTGGTTCTAAATCAATTTCCAGTTTCTGAGTGACATCTACATATTCCATCCTCTCAGGCACAAAGACTTCCAGCCCACCGACCAAGTCCACAAGTTCCCGAAATGCATCAGTGGTAATGCGTACATACCTATCAATTGGCACATCATTTAAGGTACGGCTAACCACTTCTGCGGTTAAGGTAGATCCACCTTTGACATTGGCATCGTTAATTTTAACTATCCCAACACCGGGAATTTCTATTCTCGTATCCCGTGGAATTGAAAGCATATTCACGGAGTGGTCCTTGGGGTCTAAGCGCAACAGCAATAGGGTATCACTACGACCACCAAAAACCTCTGGGGAACCTGGCAACGCATCTGGGACTCGGTCTATTCCCATGACCAGGATATTCACCGGTCGTGACAGGTTGTAGGGAAAGCTTTTACGCCAAGACTTGTGGTCAGAAGCAGTTGGTTGATTCTGGGGGATTTCGGAGTTTTGGGGTTGAGAATGGGATTTAATCAGGGGCGACAATGGGGTAACTAGGGCTAAGGTGGCTCCCAAAGCCGCAGAAATAACTGCTGTCAGGACAAAAGCGCTACTCCAGAATACCCACCGCAAATAGGGGGCAAAGGTTAATCTTAATCCAGAGACAGAAGCGTCTAGGTCTGTAGTCAGGTCAAGCTGAGAGTAAGAGACTCCTGTATCACCCTCTTGGGGTGATGGTTGGGGTGTTGAAGCTGAGGCATTATTAATCACACCTGTATCCAAATCTACCTATGAATTGTGATGACTGTTCAAGGATTCAAGTTCCAAGCCTATAGTTGGCTATCCAATTAAACTGTAGCCTGTGGGTACAGTTTAAGATATTCTTCTTTGGTAAGCATTCAGCTATCAGCTCAGAGCTGATAGCTGAATGCTTTTAAATAAAACAAGTAAGCATTCGTTTAATCTTTGTTACGTCAGCTGAAGGCTGACGGCTGACGGCTGACGGCTGAATGCTTACGTTCTTTGCCTATTAGTCTATAAGTCTATAAGTCAAAGCCAATAAACCATTGTGCCTACCTTCAAAGTGGCTTAATTGAAAAAAGCGCTTTGGCTACCCACGGCTAAAGCTCCTGGTGAAAGCGCTTTTAGGAACATCAATGAGTGATTAGTCCTTTGTGATCAATGCACAACAGCAATCCCTGAACAGGGATGAAGGAATTGGTGGACAAATGACTAATTTAAGGACTAATGTAACGACTAATGTAATGGCTAAACAAGTACTTTAACTATTTTTCATAATCTACAGCCTATACCAGCTGAATCAGGGAAAGTGAGGTTAGTATGTAGCAGAAAACTACAGTTAAGGCTACATCATGGATAACTCTCTCATCCCTGTGATTCTTGCTGGTGGCAAAGGAGAACGGTTTTGGCCGTTGAGCCGTAAGCACCGACCCAAGCAGTTTTTATGTTTGGATGGTAGTGGCAAGAGTCTTTTGCAGGCAACGGCTGACCGATTGAGTAAGCTGACGGTCGGGCGAGAACACTTGTGGGTGATTACTTCTGCTATGTTAGCTGAGGGGGTGACTCAACAACTACCATCGTTACCCCAGAAGCATCTATTAGCGGAACCAGAAGGACGGGATACAGCACCAGCGGTGGCTTGGGCAACTCTAGAGATTGCTAAGGCTTACGGAGAAGATGCGGTAGTGGGCTTTTTCCCTGCTGACCACTGGATTGAAGATGAGCAAGGGTTTCAGCAAACTATCAAGGCGGCTGCTCAATTGGCTGCCGCTGAGTCATCGATTGTGACCTTAGGCATCACGCCCCAATACCCTTCCACAGGCTACGGTTACATTGAGCAAGGTGAGAAGACTGGCACGTTTGAGGGATTGCCAGTGTATCAGGTCAGTCGGTTCACCGAAAAGCCTAACCAGGAGACAGCTGAGGAATTTTTGTCTACTGGTCGATTCAGCTGGAACAGTGGGATGTTCATTTTCCGGGCTGGGGTAGTTTTAGATGAATTGCGCACCCATGCACCAGAAATTATTGCCCCTTTAGAAGAAAAAGGTGTGGCGGCTTATGCTGAGCTAGAGAAGAAAAGTATTGACTACGCTTTGATGGAAAAAACACAGCTAGCTTATGTTTTACCAGCTTCCTTTGGTTGGGATGATTTGGGAGATTGGAATGCCTTAGAACGCCTGCATAATGGAGATGCTAAAAATGTGGCAATGGCTAATCATGTGGAACTGGATACTCAAGGAGCAATTGTCTACTCTAGTAGTGACGATGAGGTGATTGTTACTATTGGTTTAGACGATGTGGTGGTGGTACGCGATCGCAATGCTACCTTAATTGCAAAAAAAGACCGTACTCAGGACATAAAAAAAGTTATAAAACTTATACAAAATAATTCAATACTTCAAGATTTTTTGTGATTAATCGCTTTTCATTATTTCTTGGTTTAACTCCCTTATAATTATGATTAACCTCAGAGTGATTCAGAATATATAGCTCATGGTTTTATCATTATTTATGATTTATGAGTCAGTGGTGCTCTTAATTTACTGAATTAATTATATAATCTTAACTATCAAAAAATATAAAAAAAAATATAAAAACTTAGGCTATGGATCAAGTGTATAAACAGGGAACAGGGAACAGAGCACAGGAAAAAAAATATGTATGGATTTTTATTCACTAGTTAACAGGTTGTCATATAAATACCTAAGGCTAAATAAATAATACCCTGAAATTAATAAATACAAATAATTATTTAAAAGTCTGTTTATTTCTGGATTTTTGCTCCAGGGTTTACTAAATTTTATTGCTGCTTATTTTTGTAAAAAATTAGGTAATTTGACTGGCGTAAGGTCTATTGGTGGATTGCTAACGCCTTGCTATTGCCGGATTGCTAACGCCTTGTTTCAAGAAAGAACGTTATCCCACTGTTAATCCTTAGCCATAAACCTTAGGCAGACACAATTTGGTGAATTTGTGAATGCCGAATAGATAGTAAGCAAGAGAATGCGATGCTCGGTACGAGCCGCTACGCGATGAAGCGTTCGCAAAGCGTGGCCAAAGGCCTCAGCTTCCGCTAAAAGCGATGGCAAAACCCTTGGAACACAATTAACCCTGAGCATCAAGTAATCGTCACAAAAGGGATAAGGTTTTGGTAGTGTGGCAGACAGGAAAACCTGTTCTGCTGTTCAACCCCACCCCAATCTAACCTAAGGTCAAAAAAGAATAGTTTTATCGTAATTGAGGCCACTTACTGATACTAGAGCATCGGCTCAGTAATAGAATTTAACCCATCAACCCGATATCTGGATTGACAAAAAGTTGCTCGATTCCCATCTCTCCATCCTGGCATTTCCCTATCTTCCCATCCCTAGTCAACCCAGTTTTACGATCACAGCAAGCAGTCAGTTAATATGCATTTAAATTTCCACCTCAAGTAGCGTGACCTACGGTCAATCGCGACCCTTATGCAAAAGCGAGTCTACCATCTCCCCATCTCCCAGTCTCCATCTCCTGACAAGGGTAGGTTTTTTACTTTGGAGATAGGTAATAGGTAATAGGTAATAGGTAATAGGTAATAGGTAATAGGTAATAGGTAATAGGTAATAGGTAATAGGTAATAGGTAATGGGTAATGGCTAATCGGTAATGGGTAATCGGTAATGGCTAATGGGGAGATGGGTCGGTAATCGGTGGAAATTCTTGTAGATTTTCCGACATATTTTGAGAAATTTATTCCCAATGCCAGTACGTACTCGCCCAAATGTAAAAAACCTACCCAAGTGAGGTCTCCATCTCCCCATCTCCCCATCTCCCGATGAAGCGTTCGCAAAGCGTGGCCAAAGGCCTCAGCTTCCGCTAAAAGCGATCAGCCCCTATTCACAATTGAAATGTGTGACAGATTATTCTAGGGGTTATGCGATGAAGCGTTCGCAAAGCGTGGCCAAAGGCCTCAGCTTCCGCTAAAAGCGAACGCATCTAGTCACTTTTCTCCCTGCAACAAAAAATTGCCAATATGAGGATACTGTGAAGCCATTGCCCACTATAATAAAGTCTTGTTAAAGAGCAACTCCTATAAAAAATGGCAATTTGAGGCTCAATCCTGATTTAGATATGCAAACCGGGAATATTCCTTTGCTAAACGCAATAGCAAGCCATTATCCTGCCATTGGTTGCTAAATTGAGCAAGAGAAGTAATTCTGCTAAGACTAAAAATCAACTGTAAAATCTATGCCAACTTTTCGTTATATATTAGCTGTAGGTGTGGGGACGGCAATTGCCTTGAGCGGCATGGAATCCGGAGCCTCAGAAGATTTACCATCAGTTACTAAGCCTCAGAATAACTCAGTAGCTACACCTAACCAAGAATCCTTAACAGAAGCAGCCCCAAACTCAGAGGTAGGGGAGCTAGTGGTAGAAGTCATCAATAACACTACCTCAGCTGCCAAGCAACCAGAGCAACAGGAGTCTATTCCCTCTGTAGATTCCTCACCTTCAGAAGCAGAATTAGTCCAAGAAGAATTAGTCCAAGAAATTATTGATCAAACCATCCTGCCTACTGACCAGCCAAAGCAGGAGGAGTCGATTCCTGCTGTGGCTGAACTCCTAGCAGCGCCAACTAATCAGCCAAACCAAGAGGAGTCGATTCCTGCTGTGGCTGAGCTAGCAGCGCCATCGGAATCTGTAGACGTTGGTGAGGATACGGTGGTTGAATCTGCCACAGAGGAAAACCCTGAGTTAATGTCACAAACTTCTGGAAGCTCACCAACCCCTGGAACCTCAGCGCCAGAGTTTCTTGATCCTGATCCCAATCCTTTATCATTTCCTACCCAAAGCCAGGAAGTCCAGATAGATATCACACAGCCCATTACCCTGCAACAGGCCATAGAACTGGCAAAGCGTAATAATCAGGACTTACAGCGAGCGCAACTGGACTTAGAACGTGATCAGTTAGATCTCCAAGAAGCCTTAGCCGCTTGGTATCCCAATTTGACAACAACTGCGCAAATTCAATATGCACAGAGTGCACAACAACAGATAAATGGTCAGGCAAATCGTGACGATATTCGCGAACAGCGTGAAGCTAACGGTCTAGAGCCTCTGCCACCAGAACTTCTTCCTGGAAATCCCGGAGCTTCAGGAAGTTTCACAGCAGACCTAACTTTGAATTATAACCTATACACTGGTGGGCAACGACCAGCACAAGTCCGGCTAGCTGAGGAACAGGTAAAGTTGCAGCAGCTGCAGGTAGAAACCATCTCTGAACAGACCCGACTTCAGGTCACCCTTCTCTATTACAATTTACAACAGGCTGATGCTCTCGTTGAGATTTCCCAAGCGGCAGTCACCGAGTCCGCTCAGATTCTACGGGATACGGAGTTACTGGAACAAGCTGGCTTAGGAACCCGATTTGAGGTTTTGCAACAGCAGGTTGAGCTAGCCAATGACTCTCAACAGTTGACCGAGGCTCTGAGTAACCAACGTATTGCCCGACGTCGGTTGGCGGATTTATTAAACTTATCTCAATCCGCAGAAATTACCGCAGCCGATCCCATCGAAATTGCTGGAACTTGGGATTTATCTCTAGAACAGAGCCTGATCCTGTCTTATAAAAACCGAGCTGAGTTGGAACAGCAACTGGTGCAACGAAAAATTGACAAGGAACAGCGTACCATTGCTCTGGCGGCAGTCAGGCCTCAGGTAAGTGTATTCGGTCAAATCAACCTATTGGATAACTTCAATGATACTGTTACCATGGGTGATGGTTACTCGGTAGGGGCACAATTGCAGTGGAATTTTTTCGATGGCGGAGCAGCGATGGCCAGGGCCAGGCAGGAAGATATTGATGTTGCCTTAGCAGAAAGCCGTTTTGCTGACCAACGGGATCAAATACGCCTGGAGATAGAAGAAGCTTATTCTGAATTAAACTCCAATGAAGAGAGTATTGAAACGGCATCCTTTGCCCTAGAAGTAGCAGAAGAGAGTCTCCGGCTAGCTCGGTTACGATTTCAGGCAGGGGTTGGTACCCAAACCGACGTAATTAACCAGCAAACCGCCCTTACTAGGGCTAGGATTAACCAACTTAACGCAATTCTGGACTACAACCGCGCTCTGGCCAACCTGCAACGGGGAGTGAGTAATCTACCAGACAGTAAAATTAGTGATATTCCGTAGTATTCCATCAAAATTGAATTAAGGGGTAGACTAGGCTTGTCCTAATTAGACCCCAGGTATTAGGCACTAGGTATTAGGCACTAGGTATTAGGCACTAGGTATTAGGCACTAGGTATTAGGCGTTAAAAACTAACCCCTAACATCTAATACCATTAACCTTGCTCTAACTCTCAAAACTAAATTGACAGAGTAACTCCTATGGTTTATGGTTAACGGTTTATGGCTAACTTAGCCATGAACCATTAACCAGGGATGCTTATTTTTTTAACATTCCTTAATAAAATAGTAATACTATCAGAAAATAAGATCAGACTTGGGACAAATCATGGCTAATATCAAATTTGTCAAGGAAGACCAAGAAGTCATTGCTGCCAATGGAGCGAACTTACGAGAGAAAATGCTGCAAAATCGCATAGATCTCTACACGTTTCGGGGCAAGCTGGTGAACTGTGGCGGTTATGGTCAATGTGGGACCTGTATTGTGGAAATTGTGGCAGGCATAGAAAATCTATCCCCTAGAACTGAGGTGGAAAATCGGAAACTCAAGAAAAAGCCAGATACTTACCGATTAGCCTGTCAAGTCTTGGTGAATGGACCGGTGAGTGTGAAAACTAAACCAACCCTTAAGAGCAAATCCCCATCTGCTGCCATCTAACCTACCAAGGGATTTTAAGGGCTAGCTGGCGAGGGATTGTCAGCTGAATACCGCTCGTTATATAGAGGTGTACATAGGGTTTGTAGGATTTATCAATTGGATGAGGTGCTTTCGTCCTGGGTTTGTTCGCGTAGCGTGGCCCAAAGGCCAGGGAGTAGGGAGTAGGGAGTAGGGAGTAGAGCTAAGATAATTGACTGTATCTCACCAGTATTATCAACGCGCTTATCTACCATTAGCCGGATTTCCTCCTGCCAGGCTTCGATTTCTATCTTCTATTTCTACCAGCCGTGTTAATGGTATCCTATAGCTGGTGGGTTAAAAACGATTTAGAGGAACTAATAATCATGCAAGTTAACGATCTAGGGTTTGTTGCCAGCATCCTGTTTGTGCTGGTTCCGGCGGTTTTCCTGCTAATTCTTTATATCCAAACTGCGAGCCGTGAAGGCGCAGGAAAATAGTTAGCTGATCTGGTGATAATCCCCACGCCTGTACCAAAAGCGCAAGCATTGCTCCTTAGCTAAAGGTCAGGGTGGGATTCTTCCCAGGATAAAAGTCTAAGGTATTTTTTGTATAAGGTTGTTTAATTAATTAGAATTAAACAACGGTTAATTTCACTTTTCCCGCCACTAAACTAGGCTGGATTGTAAGTGATGGTTACCGGATTTACGAGTATATCTCCCACGACTAAAGTGCATGGAAGCTAAAGTACGTGGAAGTTTAAATAGTTAGTCATTAACTTTTTCTCATTAAGCCTTGATCATAAACCCTTTTTAAGCAACTTGTAAGCAACAAGAGGTTTACTGGCAATACTAATGACAAAGTAAGCATTCAGCTATCAGCCGTCAGCCGTCAGCTAATTAACTAATCAACGGGCGGTAGTAAACAAGCTTACGAACTAGTATGGCTGGTTGAAAATCCCTGCTCGTTTACTCATCCGACTCCGTGCAGTTAAAGCGCCTACTCGCTAATAGCTGATAGCTGATAGCTGACGGCTGAATGCTTACATGACAAATGACTAATGGCTAATGGCTAATAACTGACTGCTTCAAGTAGTTGTGCGTGATAACAACACTGGGCAATTGGCTTTGACTCTGACGTAGTCTGATAAAGAATTACCCAGTAATCGATCTAAATCTACTAAACTCTTGGCGATAGAAGGACGACGGTCAGGAGAACCGAGAATCAGCAAGTCGATGTTCTTGTCCTCTGCTAACTGGCAGATTCCTGGTCCGGGTTTACCGCCACTTAGAACACAACGGTAAGAAACACCTTGCCTTTTGGCTTTTGCTGCTGCTTCTGCAAGCACTGGGTCTGCTTCAGCATTGCTCATCAGTTGATCAGGTTTGGCTTCGGGGATGACACGAGCTAGATATAGTTGAGCATTCTTCATGTCTCGCACTAGAGATAGAGCCAACTCGAAGGAATTTTGAGCAGCATCAGATTTATCCATTGCGACCATAACCCGTCTGATTTGTTTGACGTAGACATCGTCTTTGACCAACAACATCGGGCGGGAGGACAATTGGAACACATATTGGCTAACGGAGTTTTCCAAAATCGCTTCTAGGCGAGTTAGTCCTCTCGAACCCATAATAATCAGGTCGGTTTCCTCTTCGTCTGCCACTTGGGTAACGATATTTTTAGGGTCTCCCTGTTTGAGTCTGGGAGTGATTTTGCTGGGGTCAACTTTTAACGACTTGACCGCATCTGCTAAAATCTTACCCCCCTCTTCTAACTTAGCTGACATGGCTTCAGCTGTGACTTGAGGACGCACGACATGTAGAACTGTGACCGATGCCTGTTGTATGGCAGGGATTTCGGCCAACATGTTGAACATTTCTTCACACAGTCCCCGACCAGCTACAGATATTAAAATTTTTCTTATCATTGGGCAATTATTGCTGGAGTTAGTGACATACTCCCACACTGAACTCAACGAGTCAGTGTGGGCTTCTTGCCAACTCCACCTATCGGTTCGGATACTCGGCAAGCTTTATTAACGATACGGGATGCCCCTCCGCACCGGAACAATACAGAAAAGTTCGATTTTAAAGCACGTAGGTGGCGGTTAGCTCTTAATTTGTTTTCCCTACTATTTTCAGTATAGACGATTTCAAAACAATCAATCGCGGTATTAGCTAAATTATCCTTGGTTACTGATCATTGAGTTACCAAATTTAGTTACCAAACTTAACAATTGACCATTCAAAATGTTTGGTAAATTGTCTGGCATTGACTTGAAACTTAACTCAATGGTATTAAGCTGTGATACATCTAATTACCACAGCCCAACTAATCAGTTTCTGTTAATTGTTAACCACCAACAGTTAACGAACAGAAATTAATTTTAGATATGCCAGTTCAATCCCCAGCAACCTATGGGAACCTCAGATAGTTTTCCGGTAGGGGTTTAGGGTTGGACTTTCCCTGGTATATAAAGACCAGGATACTGATAATGAGGCTAGAAAATTTTTAAAATTTATTAACGCCGGTGAGAAGACAGTACTCCTTGATCAGTCAAGACTCTCACGCCTAGCTTCAGTATTAGCTTCCGATTTATTAAGGCAGATCAGTAGCTTGGAGACCCGAAAGTCGGATCTAGGTTTTAGAGCAGCAAGCCGTATAACGCCTTCTAAGTGATACGTAACCCACCGGAACCATGGTAAAAATCAGCGATACGCCGTCCGAAGCCCGGTGGGGAGGAGTAAACCTAGTCTTCGTCTTCTTCTTCCGTTGTTGGATAAACAAAGCTAGAACGCCCACTCAGGACTGCTTTACCGAGAGAGAGGGCTTTTTGTGCTTCCAGATGCGCTTTGCGCTTCCAGTTAGCTTTACGTTTATCCCGTTTGGATTTTGAGGTTTTCTTCTTAGGAACAGCCATAAGTGTAAATTATTTAAATTGTTAGACAGCTTTTCTATCTTATTTCATTGTCTTGTATCTCGGTCTTCTATCTGGTTGTCAGGTGATGATGACTCAGGAGCCTGGTTGTCAGGTGATGATGACTCAGGAGCCTGGTTGTTTGCTGGCGGTGCCTGAGGACTTGGGGAAGCTGGTTCCAGTGACTGTGGCTGAGTTTGAGCAGAAAAATCAGGTTCCTCAACTCGCAGTAGGAACTGGGTATTGGGAAAGTAAGTTGCCCAATACTTGGCATCCGGTCGTCTTTTCCAGGATGGACGGCTGACTTTTAACAACAAGACTGGGGCAATTTCTCCTTGATTTTGCCCTAGAATAGTAATCGCTACCTTTGTAGTCAATATGTCACTATCGAAGCTCCGTTGAGCTGCTGCTCTAGCAACTACTTCAGCACGGCGCATAAAGCCTTGGTAAGTTTCGTCAGGCTCACGATTCAGGGTAACATTAATACGAGCTGTCTTGGCTTCGGCGCTTTGGGGAACAATGGCAACTGTAGTCAACCAACTAACCCCTACTAAGCCGGGTAACACCAATAGCCGGATTACTTTGGACAGCATACTATTATATCCTCTGATTAGGCCAAAAAAGGTTAACTCTTATAATGAAGGAAAATCTTGACAGAAGCTAGATTGACATAAATTAGTTGGAAAGCCTAGTTCGAGAGCCTTTAGAGGTGGACTATCTTCGATGGGGTTAGATTAATTAATTAATAAATTTAAGCTGTTAGCTTAAGCTAAACAAGGTTGAATTAGAATTTAAGTGTAAGGGGAAACTACAGCAATAGTAATAAAATTAGGCATATATATTAGGCATAAAATATACTAGTTTCAGCCGCTAGGGTATGGGGTAAATGGCAAATTACGCTGGTATAGCAATTGGCATCAACCGCTATCAGTTCTTACAACCTCTGAACTATGGTCAAGCAGACGCTCAAAGACTACAAGGGTTTTTTGTAGACCAAGCTCATCTGCAACCCAATGAGTTTCTGTTATTAACTGATAATTCACCACCGATTGATGATTTTTTAACCTACCCCAACCGAGAAAATATTTTAAGATGTCTCGACAGGATTCGCCAGAGTCCAGGTTCTCCAGAAAGTTGGCGTTGGTTCTTGTTCAGTGGCTGCGGGGTCAGTTGGGATAAAGTTGACTACCTCATGCCGATTGATGGCAACCCAGATGACATTCCAGGAACAGGTATACCAATAGAATGCCTGTTTTCCTCTCTCAAGACTATGGGGGGCAATAAAATCCTGGTATTGTTAGACATAAACCGCTCACCGGGAATGCCATCTGGTGAACCGGTTGGTGCTGAAACAGTGGAATTAGCCTACAAAATGGATATTTCCCTGGTACTTTCTAGTCAACTCAACCAGTTTTCTCACGAAGCTGCGGCTCTAGGGAATGGCTTATTCACCTCAGCACTTCTAGAAGCACTGGGTTACTATCATACTGACATTACCCTTGAGAATCTTGACGAGTATCTCAAGGAGCGGCTACCGGAGTTGAGCCAACACCATTGGCGACCAGTTCAGATTCCTCTGACGGTGATTCCTTTACAGGAGTATCGACAACAACAAATTTGGCCTGAAGGGGCAAGCTCACCACCAGAAAATCAATGGGCTAACCCAAGCACTGACTCAGAAGCTACCGAGGTAGTTCTTTCTGAAGATGGGAATAATCTTGAGGTGCGACCCAAGGCCGGGTTCCCCGGCCATTGGAAAGCGCACCTTGAGAGTGAATTTACGAAAAAACCTTTATCGGTGGTAAAGCAAAACCCGAATCGGTCTTTACCCACTAACACTGACAGCTCAAACCAGGAGTCATCTAACTCAGTAGCTTTAGTTTCTTATTCAGACAGCCAGCCTCAAACTGATACAGAAGAGTTATCGTCATGGCGAGAATGGTTGTTTTGGGGTAGTGGTATAGCTTTGTTGTTAGGACTAGTAAGCCTAACTGTTGTCCGTAACCAGGAAGGCTTAATTAGTCAACAGATGATTAAAAACACACAGACGACCACATTAACTACCACATTACCAGAAACTACCAAGGTCAGGAATTCCCCAGTAACATTACCTGCAGGGTCAACATCCCAGGCAACTCCAGCTCCCTTGCCAAATTCTAAGAGTAAATCCCTGGAAACTAAACCACAGAAATCCCTGGAACCGAATCTGATCAAGGCGAATCAAGCAGCTTTGGACCAGGCAAGACAATTAGTTGAACCGAAGCAGGCATCTGTGTATAGCGATGCGATCGCAATTGCCCGTCAGGTGAAACCTGGGGATCCTCTTTATGAGCAGACACAACAATATATCACTGGTTGGAGTCAGTCAATTCTGGCTCTAGCCAACAAACGGGCAAAAAAAAGTGATTTTGAAGGAGCGATCGCAGCTGCCCAACTAGTTCCTAAAGATAACCCTTCTGTTTATCCTTTGGCTCAGGATGCCATTAAACAGTGGCAGATTCTCTCCCAACAGAAGTCGCAGAATCAACAGATTATCCAAACAGCCATCAAACAAGTCCAACGCAATCAAGCATCTAGTTATAATCGTGCGATCGCAACCCTCCGTAAGATTCCACCGGGTCAACCGAAGTATGCCACAGCACAAGCGTTAATTGCTCAAGCTAGCGATAAGATTTATCGGATTGCTAAGTCCCGTGCCTCGCGAGGCAAGTTTCTCTCCGCGATTAACACAGCAAAATTAGTCCCACAAGATACCCCTTACTATGAGGCTGCCCAAGAAGCGATCGCTAGATGGGAGCAAGGTAGACCTTGATAGTGATTTGGGTTACAGGTTACAGGTTACAGGTTACAGGTTACAGGTTACAGGTTACAGGTTACAGGTTACAGGTTACAGGTTACAGGTTACAGGTTACAGGTTACAGGTTACAGGTTGAAGGTTATAGGTTGGCAGTTACAGGTTGAAGGTTACAGGTTGAAGGTTACAAGTTGCCAGTTACAGCTTCCCAATTATACATCCGGCTTTCAGTTGTTAAGGCTCTAATTTTCAACCTACCCTACTTCGGACGCCAAAGGCGAACAACCAACTAACCTTCAACCAACTAACCTTCAACCAACTAACCTTCAACCAACTAACCTTCAACCAACTAACCTTCAACCATCTAACCTTCAACCATCTAACCTTCAATCTTTAACCTTCAACCAACTAACCTTCAACCAACTAACCTTCAACCAACTAACCTTCAACCTTCAACCTTGGCCAAAAGGCCACGCTACGCGAACAGCCGTTTAATTGTAAAAGGTTACTCTATGGTATCATCGTTAAATAACTAAGCCAGACCGGAGGGCACGGACAGCTGCTTGGGTACGGTCATCCGCACAGAGTTTATTCAAGATATTTCGGACATGAGTTTTGACAGTTCCCACAGTGATATATAACCTTTCGGCAATCAGAGCATTGCTGCAACCTTCTACAATCAACCGCAAAACCTCTAATTCCCTTTCCGTTAAAGGATAAGCTTCAATCATTTGATTGTATTCATTGGGAGCAGCATGGATAGCTCTCGTTTCACTAGCTTCAGTAGGCTGAGTTTCTTGGCTTGGTTTGATCTGCTCAAGTACAATCCTGGCAATGGCTGGATCAATCCAAGCATTACCTTCATAGGTCACTTTCAGAGCTTCTACCAATTGATCAAAAGTTATATTTTTCATGCAGTAAGAGTCAGCTCCAGCGGCGAAAGCAGCTAGTACCGCTTCTTCATCATCCTGCAAGGTCAGTACCATAATCTTGGTGGGGAAATCATCCTGTTTAGAATCATCCTGTTTAGCTTGAAACTCTTTGAATTGTCTAGTTAATTCAGTTCCATCCATGTCAGGAAGACCAATATCGACAATCCCGATATCTGGTCTAGATTCCGCGAGTAACTTTAGTCCTTCAGCAGCATTGGCCGCTTCGCCCACCAATTCAATTTCACCGTTTTGTTGGAGGGCTGTTCGCAGACCCATCCGAGTCAGATCATGGTCTTCAATGAGAGCCACACGAATTTTACCCATCATTAACGTCTAGGGGGGTGAGATTTATAGTTTATTGATTTTTAGAGTAAATTTGTAAAGTTTTGGTAAAAATCATCATGATCTCCACCTATTGGTAGTTGTAGATATTTATGACTTTGGGATAGAGTTTCCAAAAGACCAGATTTTGGCAACAATCACTTAAAGTTAGCTGGAATGAAAGCATTTGTCAAAAGCTATTACAGTATCACATATAAAGTTATTGAGAAATTACAGGGGGTAGTTACTTATTATAATCTTTACAATTTATTTATGAGTATAAGGGGTGAGTCGTGCCAAAAGTACTTGTCAGAGGGGTTGGCACGATTTTCCATTCCAACAGTTAGAGGAGATTCTCAACAGGATTGACATGGGATGGGCTTATTGAGTAACTAAGGTAGCCTCACCAGCACGAAATGACCAATTCCGATAAATCCTACTCTTTCTGCTCATCTGCTGATCGTCCCACCCTTCCTGAGCCAACAGCAGGATATAATAGGGGGTAAAACCCCCTAAAAAATCTATCTCAGGGAGTTTGTTTCTCAGGAAATACCACTGGAAAATTAGCATGGGTTGATTGCGTTCGCGTAGCTTGGCCAACGGCCAATCCGATTGGTTGATTCCCTAGATGGGTGAGATTACTAATCAAGGGAGTTTTTCGACAATTATACTCATGCCTACTCATCAATTTGGCAAATGTTTCGGTGATACTACACAACCATGGGATTTCCTCTACCTAGTCAGATTGGTATTTTTACTGAAGCTCTCTGACTAGTACCGAGGTAAGGTAGAAGCCTACAATCAGCGATGTGGAGAGATTGTCAAGTCCGTAAGGTTGACTAAATTGGGGCGATACCTAAACTGAACCAATAGAGTATGCTCAATATAATTCATTAGCCTCCTCAGGTGTCGGTTGTCAGTCAAGAACTGCTACTACCCACTATCCACTAATCATTACACCTCTTGCAAAAATATTTTGAGTTAGAATAATAGTTTTGGTAAAAATTATGTAGATTGTGTGTACTAGGCTTATACACAAACAAAGTACAAAGTAAGTTTGTTAGTCTTAAGCGATCGCTAACTCGAAAATTACCAAACTACTGATTATACCACGAAAAACTTTTGCAAGAGGTCTATTAGCCCATAACCAATGACAACAGCTCAACCGCTAAATCATGGACGAGATTATCAGACTACTGATCGTAGAGGATGATCAAGTTAACTGCAAAGCCATAATTAAAGCTCTTAACAGAGGGGGTATACCCGTAAAAATAGCTGTTGCAGTTGACAGCAAAAGCGCTAGGTCGATCATCGCATCACGCTGCGCTAACTCTAGCCTTACCCAACCGAGTTTGGACTGCATTCTATTGGACTATCACTTACCGGATGGGGACGGATTGACTCTGGTTAAAGAAATCCGTGATGCTGGCATTGAAGTCCCTGTGATTGTGTTGAGTGACCAGGGGAACGAGCAAATTAACGAGCAAATTGCGGTTGAGCTGATGAAATCTGGAGCATCGGACTATCTGACCAAAAACCAAATCTCACCAGAAAATCTCTTACGTAGCCTCTCTAATGCAGTTCGCCTCTACCGCGCAGAACGGGAAGCAGCTGTAGCTCATCAGCGACTGAAAGAAAGCGAAGAACGCTACCGCTTGGTGCTAGAAGGTTCCAATGACGGGATCTGGGACTGGAACCTGATCACTAAACAACTGTATTGTAATGACCGCTTCTATGAACTTACTGGCTTGTCGCCTGAACAGATAGGGAAGTACCACCATAACTTTTCCCCTGATGTGTTATTTAATTTACTAAATTGCTCAGATCTACTCAAAGTTACTAAGGCGGTGGCTAGTTACCAACAAGATTACCTTGAACTGGATGTAGAATTTAACCTACCCTGTGCTTTTGGAGAAGATCGCTACTGTACTGCTCGTGGCAAAGCCCAGTTGAATGATCAAGGAGTACCATTCCGGATGTCTGGTGTAATTACTGATATTACTGAGCAGAAGCGAGCAGAAGAATCCCAGCGATTTCTGGCGGAGGCTTCTGCTGTACTTTCAGCTTCCCTCGATTACCAGACTACATTGGACAACCTAGTGCAGCTGGTAATCCCTCGCTTTGCTGATTGGTGTGCTATTGATGTGGTATCGGGAGTTGATAGCTATGATACTCCCCAGTCTTACCAGCGCCTTGCCGTTGCCCATGTTAACCCAGAGCAAGAGCAGTTGATTTGGGAACTGCACCGTTGCTACCCTGCCCAGGGGGATGAAGACTATGGCAACGGCAAGGTTTTACGTACAGGTTGTACGGATGCCTATTTTGAGGTTTCTGATCAATTCCTAAGTGCTGCTGCTGATGATCCTGACCATCTCAGAATGTTACAGGCACTGAAAATTAAGTGTTACATTTGTGTACCTTTACGAATGGGTTCACAAATCTTGGGCTCAATTTGGTTTGTCAGGAGTGATTCAGGTCGCCGCTACAATGAGATCGATGTCAAGTTGGCTGAGGATTTAGCTAGTCGCGCTGCCCTAGCCACTGAAAATGCGCGGTTATACCGAGAGGCAAACCAGGCGAGTGATGATCTCAGGCAGGTAATTACCATTCTCAATGAACAGCAAAAGCAATTGAGAACCCTACACCAGTTGACTAATCTCCTCAATCAACGGCTGACTAACCTTCCAAATCTGTTGCAAGAGATGGTATCGGAGGTAGTTAAAGCGATTGCTGGGGTTGAATTTTGTTTCATCATTCTCAATAATTCTCTTGGTAACTCTGAAGTCTTAAGGGTTATTGAGGGAATTGATACACAAAAGTTCCAGTGGGAAGACATCTTGCCCCTTGAGCAAGGGTTACTCTCTCAAGTCTTTTTAACTGGAACATCTGAGTTAATTCAGCGCAAGGGTTGGGATTCGCGGCATCCGGAAGAGGAAGTACCTACAGCTATTTACGCTGTGGCGATTGAGTCTGTGCAAGCAGGACCCTTGGGAGTACTAGCTATTGGCAATTGGGAAGACCCAGAGGCATTAGACCAATCAGGTCGGAATCTGCTAGCAGCAGTGGGTGAACAAGCTGCGATCGCAATTGATAATGCTCGCATGATTAATGAACAAGCTGCGATCGCAATTGATAATGCTCGCATGATTAAAGCCTTAGAGGAGCAAGAAGCACGTTTAGAGTGTCAGAACAGTATGCTGGCTCGCCAGAATCGGGAACTGGAAAGGAGAGATGCATCCCTCAAGCTACAGAACCTGCAATTGTTGGAAGCAGCACGGTTGAAATCCCAGTTTGTTTCTACGATATCCCATGAGTTACGAACTCCCATGAATGCCATTATTGGCTTTTCCCAGCTTCTATTGCGTCAGCGTCAGGGCTCCTTGACTCACCAACAAGCAGATATAATGGAGCGCATTGTCAATAATGCTCAACATCTACTGACTCTGATTAAGGATATGATTGACCTGTCCAAAATTGAGGCAGTTTGTCTGGAGTTAACCTTGGAAAGTTTGCATTTGGACAGGTTGATCAAAGAAACCATCAATGAATTCCGTTGTCTAGCCGCTCAGAAGGACTTAGGGTTGTATATCCAAACCAATTTAAAAAATCCGATCGTAATCAATGATAGCCTCCGCCTGCGGCAGATTTTGGTCAATCTGGTTTCCAATGGGATTAAGTTTACCGAAATGGGCAGGGTAGAGGTGGTAGTCAAGGAAATTTCCACCGACTGGCTGATGCTCACTGTTAGGGATACGGGAATTGGAATTGCCGAGAATCACTTAGAGCATATTTTTGAGGAGTTCCAACAAATTGATCAAACTACAACTCGCAAGTACTCGGGTACCGGCTTAGGACTGGCCATTACAGAATCTTTAGTCAAGTTGATGCAAGGAACGATTACGGTAGAGAGTAAGCTGGGTAAGGGGTCTACCTTCCATGTCAAGTTTCCTAGACGAGTAAAAGCTTCTACTGGCGATTGTCATGATTGCGATCTACCACAATCTAAAACCCTAGGTTGTTCGTTTTTGCCCCAGACTCTTCAAGGATTTCGTGCTCGAAGGGTAATTTATTAGCCTATAGGAAAATCATCAGCGACTCAACCAAGCGATCGCTTCTCGAATCCAATCTTCCGCATTCTTACTTTTAGCGACCTGAGTATCCTCACTAATAGCATGGAGTGCTTGAGCGATTTCATCATTTTCATATCCCAAAGCTAACAGGGTCATCTCCACATCTTCCTGAATCCCTGGTGAGAGTCCATTAGCAGATAGTGGGGACTCTACCTCCGATACCTTATGCCATTGAGCCAACTTTGTTTTCAGTTCTAGAGCAATGCGTTCAGCGGTTTTGCTACCCACACCAGGGGTTTTGGATAAGGCACGAATATTACCTGTAACAATCGCTTGGACTAAATTTGGCAATCCCAAGGTGTCCAGTAGTGCGATCGCTAATTGAGCACCAATACCGTTGACACTAACTAATTGACGAAACAAATCCCGCTCAGCGGCTGAAGCAAAACCGTATAGCACCTGTTGCTCCTCCCGGATTTGCAAATGGGTGAAGATTTGCACGGTTTTTTCCGATAAAGCTACGGGCAACTCCTGGGACAAACGGCGAGTGATTTGTATTTCATACCCAATGTAGTTTACATCTAGAATCAGAGTGACCCGATTACCAGTGCTTTTTTGAATGCTAGCTACTGTCCCCTTGAGATAGCTGATCATTAGTTGAAGGTTTAAGGTTTAAGGTTGAAGGTTTAAGGTTGAAGGTTTAAGGTTGAAGCTTGCTTAAAGGTTGGTTAAAGGTTGAAGGTTGGTTTAAGCTTGGTTTAAGGTTGTACTCCACCACGAAAATAGTGAAGGATAGTTGAGAGCATAACTTGCAACTTACCAACCTGCAACTTGTAACTCGATTAACCTACAACTTGTAACTCGATTAACCTACAACTTGTAACTCGATTAACCTACAACTTGTAACTCGATTAACCTACAACTTGTAACTCGATTAACCTGCAACTTGTAACTCGATTAACCTGCAACCTACCAACCTGCAACTTGTAACTCGATTAACCTGCAACCTACCAACCTGCAAGTTGTAACTCGATTAACCTGCAACTTTTAACTATTAACTATTTCTTATTTATTGGCGATCATTACTGACAAAAAAGCTAAAATAACTTAAACCTTCTATTATACCACCTGCACAGTGAGCTTGAGCCAGGTAATGGTAATCTGCTGAGTTGTTTTCGTACCACTTGCGAAGTTCTGGTCGGGCGTTACCCACTATAATTCCTCGGGAAAAGCCAACGCTAAATAAGGCAATGTCATTTCCTGAGTCGCCACAAACCACTGTCCGTTCCGGCTCAATTCCCCACTGTTGCCGTAAAAATTCTACCGCTAGACCTTTATCGCTATTGCTGGGTAGAATGTCTAAGTCTTTCCCACCACTATAGATCAACTTGAAATTAAGACCCCTTCCTTGAAGCTGAGATTCCAGTTGAGGTAGCACCCTCAAAGCTGCTTCTTCCGTCAGGTGATAGCTGACTTTAAAGGGACGTTGTTCTGATTCTACTTGAGGAATTAAGTCAGGATATTGGGCAGCCGTTTCCACAATCATTTCCCGATCCCAGCCTTCAGATAACTTGGACGACCAGTCTGGATTGGGTGTATCTTGGCCATCATTATCATAAATTTCTGTACCCACAGAGGTGATCAGAGCATCTGGATCAAGAAGTGGCTTCTCGGCTTTCAGCTGGTGGTAGGAACTATGGGATCGCCCTGTAGCATAAACGATTCTTGTACCATGTTCTTGGCGATGCTGACTTAGCAGAGGGTTCAGTTTAAGCAGAGCCTCATCATCCCCTACTAGAGTATTGTCAAGGTCAGTTACAAACAGAAATTTAGTCACGAGATGCTAAGAGGTTCGGGTATTGCCTTATTGTCCTACATAAGTTGGGTTAAAACATAGTTGGGTTAAAAATGCGCTTTGGTTAATCGCGCTTTAGCTACAATTGAATTAGCTATATCCCCTGGTAGCAAGCGCAATCCCTATGACGAACGAGAGTTAGACAGTTATGGCTCATCTCAACCAACGCCGCGCTCAAAATATCACTGGTGACTTTTACCAAAAAAATGGGTAATCGCGCCCCGTCCTTCTAGGACGGCTTTTAAGTTGACGCTTATCTAGCGCCAGGTTATAATTAAAATATAGGGTACAGGCTGAAAAACCGTAGGCTGAGCCGGGAGAGAGACCCGTAACTTATCGACCTTAAAGTAGTAATGCCCGGAGGGTAGGGAATCTCCTCCTTAAAAACCCAATCATCAATTAACAGTTGGTGTGTGAACCCAGAAGAATCACACTTTGAAAAAAAAACGGTACGGTGGGGCACACCGGAACCAAACGAAAGGAAGAGAAACAGACTTTTTAAGGCACTTCCAAAGAGTAGTTAAACGCCTAAGGAGAACTGCCCTCTGGGTCTATGGTGAATTAACTAGGAATTTAGTCTTAACGGATTCTCGGTTGAGTATTGTCTTGTTTTTGGCGGCGTCAAAGATGAGAACTCCATGGTTTAAGGCGGCTCGTTGATCTAGGAATCCCCGCGCCTAAAGGCCGGGGAGTGTCAAGTGGATAGCAGCTGTATTGATTGTGATGCCTGCCGTTGGATGACTCCGGAAGTGTTTCATCGTGCTGATCACCAGTCTGCAGTTTATCATCAACCTGCTAATGATACAGAACGCTTGAGAGCTCTTCAAGCCCTATTATCTTGTCCCACCTCTTCTATTGGTACTGTTGAGAAACCTAAAGACATTAAAGACGCTCAGCATAGTTTCCCCATCCCAGTAGCAGAAAATGTCTACCATTGCGGCTACCATTCAGAAAACTCCTACGGTGCTGCTAGCTACCTTATCCAACGCCCCCAAGGCAATATTTTAATCGATTCTCCTTGCTTTACACCACCACTAGTCAAACGTCTAGAGGCAATGGGTGGGATTCGTTACATGTTCCTGACCCATCGGGATGATGTGGCAGATCATCACAAGTACAGACAGCATTTCCAGTGCGAACGCATTTTGCATAGAGATGACATTACCACTGATACCCGTGATGTGGAAATTCAGCTCACTACTTCTAAGCCTTATCCCTTAGACAAGGATCTGTTGATTATCCCCGTTCCTGGTCACACCAAAGGTCACACGGTTCTACTGTACAATAACAAATTTCTCTTCACGGGTGACCATCTTGCTTGGTCTGATCAACTTCAGCAACTGATTGCCTTTCGTCGCTACTGCTTCTACTCCTGGAAGGAATTAATCAAGTCAATGGAGAGGTTAACCAACTACTTGTTCGAGTGGGTATTACCAGGACATGGACGCCGGTATCATACTGATGCTCAGACTATGCAAGATCAGCTGAACCAGTGTCTTGTCTGGATGAAGCATCAAGGATGAAGCATCAAGGATGAAATTAAGTGACCACCTAAAACATTCTCCCTCATCCCTTTGATGCCCCTACTTTGGGAAAACATACCCAAGTCTTGGGTTGATCCCTCATTACCATCACATATCAGCCATCCAATCAATCGCTCTAGCTCAAGACTTTTGCCAAAAGGTTTTTGATCTCGTCCCCACCTTGGTTTTGAACGAAAGAGAGGACTATCGGTAGAAATTTGGAAATCATCCCACTATCCATGCCTAGTTGAGAAAAACCTGCTGCCAGGGTAGCTAGAGTGCCTAATTGTCCAACGCCACCACCCATTGATGCCGCTAATCCTCCCAAGGCTCCCATCATGCCACCACTTTTTGGTGCTGCTTGGAGCAAATCATTTATTCCTGGAATAGATTGCAGTACTGGGGCAAAACTCTCATCTCCCAGCTTGTCCTTGGCCAGTTGGAAAATAAGTCCAGCTCCGCCTTGGGCTTGATTCTCTTGCACTCCCAGGTTTTCGGTTAACAGTTGAATCAGTTCCATAGATGCTCTCTTATTCGATTGCTATATCGTTGCCGCCTTAATTTAACATCGGATAGCAAAAATAATCATTTATTTACATTTTTTTAACATAGTTATCTATCACTATTTATATTTTATCTTTTTGAACACAATCCATAACAATCCATAACATTTATACACAACTAGTAACTTATAGCAACTTATAGCAACTTATAGCAGTAAGTCCCTTTTTGGGCTATAAGCTAGGTGAATTTAAGGGTTAAGGAAATTAACAAAAAATTAATTATTAATCTATAGCAATGGGATCGGATTCGTGAACAGTAACAGGTTTTATAGGGCTACGCGCAAGTCAGAAGTTAGAAGTCAGAAGTCAAAGGTGCGCTTTCCGTTCTCCGTAGGAGACGCGGGGCGCGTTCGGCGAATTAAATTCGCCACGGGTCGCACCTAAAAGTAAGCTATGACTAAGTTTCGGAGTTTAGGAATGTCAAACATCTGAATGCGTAGTGCTATACTCAGGATTCAGGAACGATCCGACTCAGGGCGATTTTAAAGAAAAAATTGCTAGATTACATTTGTTAGATTACATTTGATTACAGGAAACCGCTGCAATCTTAACTAAATTACTAAAAAATCTAAAGTATTGATAATATAAATAAAATATCGCTCTTAAGCTGAATAATTGTTTTCCAAGTTACGTAAAATAAAATCCAGATAAAAGACTTTGACCTATCTGGAGGTTTCTATGGTCAGCTACGCATCACCAATGGGAATGGGAGTTAAGTTAACAGCTAACCCAGGGGATAGGATTGCCACTGAACCCCAAACTATTGAGGAAAAAGCGAAGCAGGTTGCTGTGGATACGATTGATATTACAGGGGATCACATCAAAGTTCCCACTTACTTTGTCGTGAAATACCCTGATGGTGAAACCAAGGCACTACACCATGTGAAGGATGCTGAAGCAATTTCCGATGTGATTCGGCAAATGCAACTGCAGCAAAAAGAGTGGCCTCAAGAATCAGAGGAAGTTAAACATTGGTTAAACTTACCTGGTATGCTTCTGATATTGGCTGGTTTCTTAATCACTTCCATTGTCCTAGTCGGTATTTTCTAGCTACCCTAATCCTGCACGAGTAATCATGGATAATGAGTGATGAATGATCAACCTTAGACTATAGCTAGGGTTTTATCATTCATCCTTCATCGTCGATAATTTCCAGATTAGATCCCATGGCTTCGATTTAGATCCCATGGCTTCCATTTTTAACTCACATCACCATCATTTGAGGCGGTGTTGTGCGCCACAATTGCTCTAAACCAACTGCTGGCATAGTTAGATACAAAAGATCACCAGCGGCTAGGTTAATTTCCAATAAATCCCAGCCATGAATCGTTTGATACTTCGTTTCAAGATACAGTGGCACAAAGTCAGCGGATCTGGCAGCATCTTTAACACGGCGTCCACAGAAGGGATGATCGGTGGTAATCTTAGTGGCTAAGGCAACCCAAAGCGTATCACCAATCATACCATTGCCTAACACTTGTCCACCTAATGCTGCAGCTGCAAAAGAAGGAGTGGCTAATTCTGTGGGAGAGAATACTGCTTCAAATTCAAATACTTGCTGTACCATGTGGGAAAAGTGGGGGTCTTGATTGCGGACAACCACTGACAATTTAGAAGCTAGACTTTTGGCACTTAGAGCAATTTCTAAATTGGCTGTATCATCACTCGTAACTGCTAAAAGGGCTTCTGCTCGTTGGATGTGTGCTGCTGTGAGTGTAGCAGGTAAACTGGCATCTCCGTGAATGACTGCAATACCTAGAGAACGAACAATGTTCAGGAAACGATTGTTGGGGTTACTTTCAATCACCACCAATTCATGGCCTTGGGCATGAAGTTGGTAGAGGATTTGGACTCCTACATTTCCCAGTCCACATACAACATAGTGATTTCTGTAGGGAACTCTCGCCGCATCCCAAAACTGTTTGAGTCGGGTACCTAAAACAAAATCGTTTAGTAGAGCATAGCAAATGCCAATCACACCAGCCCCTACTAACATCATCACAGCAGTAAATACCTTAATAGTGTCCGGGGACTTTTCTGCTACTTCTTCTTGACCACCAGCACCGGTAATCATACCCACAGAAAAATATAGAGCATCAACAATAGAGGTTTCTAAGTTGACACACACATAAGTCAATGTGGCCGTAAAAATTATCAGGAGTAGGAAAAGGGTCACTACTAACATTGGTTGAGCATGATGCTGAAACTGTTGTAAGTTTGTGAAGACTTTCAGCAGTTTCTGTAGCCAGGATTGGCGTTTAGGACGAAACCGAGGCTGAGTACCAATAATTAAGCGATCGCCAGGTTGTAACTGTTTGCCCTGAGCTACTGCGGAAACTAAATCTAAGTTCGAGTCCATCGGTAGGTAGTAGATCAACATTCGTGATCGCTCATCCCACAGGTCACTCAACTGTGTTCCCATCCAAGGGTGGCTTTCGGTGATAATTTCTTCGTGTATCGGCCAGGTTTGATTGTATAGCTTGAGTTGCCCAATGGCTCGATTCCCCATTGCTGCGAAGGCAAATACCGGTGCTGCTAGAGAAGAAACACTCATGCTGACATGATCGGGTAGGGTCTGATCTAAACGAGTACCCAGGCTGGTATTAAACAATCGGTTAACGATCCGAATCCGGGGATTAATCACTCGTGCCTGAGTCAGGATTGCCAGATTGAGAGCATCGTCATTACAGGCCAGAACCAGGGTTTGGGCATGTTCGAGTCCAGCTGCAAGTAGGGTAGAAATAGCCCGCAAGTCTCCAATAATAATATTGTTTTCGTCACCAGGCATTATTCTGTTGCTGATGCCAACAACAGCTACTCCCTGCTGCTTCAGTAAGCGGAATATTTTGTATCCAGTGCGACCCAAGCCACAGATAATGATGCGGGGTTTCATGTGTCAAGCTTGTTGACCGAAATAATTTTTGTCGTTTTGCATCTAGCTAAGTGTTCTTTTACAATTCTTATCCAAGATAGCTCAAAGAAATGTAGCGGAAGACACTGCTGCTAGTTAGAAAGGGTAAAATCTCCCCGCTTAAGCCATTCCGGTAAGCTGCTGACCCTCTAATTTGCCTATTTCAGTAGGGTGATCAGGAGATGGGGCAACGGATGGGTTAACAGATGTAACGGATGGGGGGATAAGGGCATGGGGGTGCCGGAAAGCCTGTAATTTGAATAGGCATTAGTTGAATAGGACTTAGACATTATGATATATTGATTTATTAAGCACAAAATCAATATAGTTCTAAGCTGTCGCGGATTTAAATTGTATAGCTTTGAGTAAGCTCGAAAAACTGATTAACCCTATGCCCTGCTGCTCTGGTTCCCTGCCCCCTTGCCGATTCAATATATAAAATAAAATTAAATATATAGATCTATAAATTAGATGTAGATGCCTCACAGCTGATCACTCCCTCACCCCCTCACCCCCTGATCCCTTCATTTTCAAAGGAACTGGCTACAAATATCTACCAAGGTGTACTAGGAATGGGGCAGCCTCTCAATGGCTGGAAGCGTGTATTGACTTAATAGGGCAACCTCCTGCTCGTATATGAACTCGCTGTAGTCAGCTAGATTGTCCAGCCCCAGAAAGTTGAGGATGATCTCAGCTGCTAGCCAAATCGCTATTCTAACCAATAACTGCCGCCATCGTATTATCATTGCATCAGACCTCCTGACTATAGGTGAGGGAGGTTAGGTTTATGGTTGTGATAATCTGTTCAATTTAGTTATCAGCCTCAATTTTGTCTTTTATGCGACCGAAACCAGCAATTCCGTCCCGGTGCGCTTACAGTCGTCGAATTTAATTTGCCACAGGTCGCACCGCTGCCCGAGATAACTTGACCGTTTACTTCCCCCTACTGCATTTTGCCGAAAAACCTGAGGAAGCTAGTTACAGTGTCAAATACTGATGTGGGTAATTGTGTTGGCAAAATGTAAAATTTATGTTTATGAGCTAGTAGTCTGTCAATTTAGTTTTGAGGGTAATGGTGGGACGATGTTAGGTGGCACGGTGTTAGCTCAAAAGTCTTCATACCTGATCCAAGCGTGCGATCGCGCCCTTCATCCAAGCGTGCTATCATGCCTAAATCCTGCCCGGTGCGCTTACAGTTGTCGAATTAAATTCGCTATTTGTGCGTTTTCCAATGGTCGGGGAACCCGGCCTTTGGTCGCGCCTTCGGGTCGCACCGCTTGGTGAAAGCTTAAATTCAAACTTGACAGGGCACTAGCCGCAATGTTTAGGACTACTGTAGTAGTCCTAAATACGGTTATAAGCTACTTTGGGGCAGATAAACTAGGATTTAGGAAAGAAGCTGAATGGGATATCACGTTATTTACGATGGCGATTGTAATCTTTGTGTCACTCTGGTACAGCTACTAGAAAATCTGGATCAGGGCAAGCTATTTGATTACATACCGATGCAGGATAAAGAAGCTTGCGGCAAATTACAGGTAACACCTCTCGAGTGTGAGATGGGTATGATTTTGATCGATGCTTCTTCTGATGATTGCCGATGGCAAGGAAGTGATGCCGCTGAAGAGATTGGGCGTCTATTGCCATTGGGTAATATCTTTGTATCCGCTTATCGGGCAATGCCTGGGGTGAAGTCGGTAGGCGATCAGGTTTACGAGCAGATTCGGGATAATCGTTACAGTTGGTTTGGTAAGCGTTCTACTACGTATAAATCGGTTTATCCAGTAGGTTGCAAGGCTAATCCCAGTTGAGGCTAGACTAGAGACTCAATCAACTTTTATCAGCTAACAATTAATTATAAACACATCAGCCCCTATTATAAACTGTGGGGATAAGCTGAACCTATAGTAAAGTTCAATGTAATGTATTAGAATATTTATTTTCCTGGACTGATAATCTGACCTTGATGGGTTTTCCATCACGGAGATTGACCCATAGGAATAGTTAAATCACTACCATAAACGGCAATTGAGCAATATTCAGCCATGTCGATCGAAAAACTTAAGCCTGCTGACAAAGGAGCTGTCGGGATTTATGTGCCCTACTACCAGGGTAATAAACGCAATCTTTTACCTATAGCAATTAGCCTCTACCAAAAAGGGTCTTTGGAAGGTAGTCGCCACATAGAAGGCGGTGATAGTATTCCCTTCGTTGCTACTTGGTTTGTATCTAATCTTCCTTCGGAACTAACTCGTTGCCGATTACAGTTTGATGGTAACGCGGATCTCAGTTACGAACTCACTATGCAAAATTCTGAGTTTGTGAATTACTTAATCGAAGTGATTATGAACTTTAAGCGATCGCGCATAACGGATTTTTCCAAGGCATTCTACCGCAAACTGCTACGCATTGATGAATAAACAACCAGTTTTATAGTTATAGGAGTGTAAATAAGGGGTGTCAAAATCCGCTAAGTATTTACTAATTGGGTCAACAGAAGCTTACAGCGGTAAGTCAGCAACGATCCTGGGAATTGCCGATCAACTCCAAGCAAAAGGGATAACGATTGCCTACTGTAAACCACTGGGTACCTTTTTGAGTAGCAATCAAGGGTCAACGATAGAGGAAGATGTCCAGTTTATCACTGAGATACTTAAGTTGCCGGAGAACATGGTGCGATCGCCTTTGCTGTTTATGGATGCTCAAACCATTGAAAAACGCTTGGGAGGACAAGACTCAACAGATTACCGTCAGTCTCTTCAAGACTATCTCCAACCACTAAGTAGTGATGTAATTTTGGTGGAAGGAGCAGGAACCTTGAGTGCGGGGACTCTGTTTAACTTATCATTACCAAAAGTTGCTCAGACAATTGATGCTGCTGTCTTGTTGGTGGCTCGTTTTCACTCGGTTTTACTAGCAGATGCGTTGTTATTTGCTAAGCAACGTCTGGGAGAAAGCTTACTGGGAGTTTTAATTAATGATATTCCCCAAAACAAGCTATCAAGGGTAAAAACAACATTGAAACCGTTTCTGGAACGGCAAGGAATCCCAGTATTGGGAATGATGCCTAGAAATAATCTGTTGCGCAGTGTTAGTGTTCGGGAACTGGTACGTCAGTTGCAAGCTAATGTGCTATGCTGCCCTGACCGTTTGGATTTGATGGTGGAAAGCTTGACCATTGGGGCGATGAATGTCAATGCTGCTCTGAAGTATCTACGCAAGGGCGTTAATATGGCGGTGGTGACCGGAGGCGATCGCCCAGACCTTCAGATGGCTGCTCTAGAAACCTCAACCCACTGTTTAATCCTTACCGGTCAAGTTCAGCCTCAATCAGTTATTCTCAGACGTGCTGAAGAGTTTGAAATTCCAGTACTTTCCGTTGATTTAGACACCCTCACTACTGTTGAGATTATTGACAATTCTTTTGGTCAAGTACATCTCCATGAAGCAATTAAGGTGGAGTGTATGCAACAGATGATGAATGAATATTTCGATATTGAGCAGTTGATAAAGCTCCTTGAATTGAAACCATATAAACCAGATTTATAAATGCATTATTTTAAGGTTGAAAGGTTATAATGTTGTTCGCAATTTGGATTAGATTAGGGGAGGTTGGCAGGTTTTAAACTTGTCAGTTTTTCAGGTTAAAGGTTGTCATTTTTAAGTTTAAAACGTTCAATTTTAACCTTACTCAACAAATTGTAACTCTGTTTAAGGTAACTCTATTAAATTAAATAGGAAACCAATTATGGTTGTTGTTACCATTAATCTTGAAGGTGGTCAGGTTATAATGTTGAAGGTTAAAACGTTCAACGTTCAACGTTCAACTTGCTTGCCTTGTAACTCTTTTCAACTTTAAACTTGCTAAGTTGTAATTCTGTTAACTATGAAACCAGTTATTGTTTTCGGTAGTATCAATATGGATTTGGTAGCCAAAACTCCCCGGTTACCAGTTCCAGGTGAAACACTACAAGGCCATGAATTTTTTACTGCTCCTGGTGGGAAAGGGGCTAATCAAGCTGTGGCGGTGGCACGGTTGGGTATCCCCACTAAAATGGTGGCCCGCATCGGTAGTGATGATTTTGGAACTCAGCTACACCACAGTCTAGGGGTAACGGGTGTTGACACTGATAGCGTTTTGGTTGAGGAGGGGGTCAGTTCTGGGATTGCAGTGATTTCCGTGGATCAGGCTGGGGAGAATACCATTATTTTCTTGGCTGGTGCTAATGGGCATGTTAATGAAACTGATGTGGAACGCCTCAGTAGTTTGTTGCCAGAAGCCGCTGTTTTATTGATGCAGTTGGAGATTCCCATGTCCGTGGTGCTCTTAGCAGCAGCGGCAGCTCAGAAAGTGGGTTGTCCAGTGATTCTTGACCCAGCACCAGCTCAGGAGTTGCCAGAGGAACTGTATGGCATGGTGAATATTATGACACCGAATCAGTTGGAAGCCTCTGTACTAGTGGATTTTCCTGTGGATACCATAGAGTCAGCCAAGAACGCATCGGAAGTACTGTTGCAACGAAGTGTGGATACGGTGATTGTGACCTTAGGAGAGCAGGGGGTTTTCTGTGCCACTGGTTCTGAATCGTTCTTCGTCCCTGCTTTTTCTGTTGATGCTGTGGATACTGTGGCGGCTGGAGATGCGTTTAATGGTGCAATGGCTGTGGCAATAGCCAAAGGGTTACCCTTGCGGCAAGCGGTAGTATGGGGAGCTGCAGCTGGGGCGCTTGCTGTTACTAAGGCTGGGGCTCAGCCCTCTTTGCCTGATCAAGAGACATTCAATGCCTTTCTCACAGAAGTAGGTATTAGGTATTAGGTATTAGCTATGATAGCATGATAGTCTTAGATATTACATATTAGATATTAATTTTTAGATATTAGTGATTGGTAATAGATCATTTACCCGGAGTTGGCTAGTATTGTAAATCCTGATTGTGGATCTAAATATTATTACTAATTAATCCAGTTTGAGCAAATTATTGAGGTTTGGTAGTACGTTTATCTAAAAAATCAGCCCTTAAGCACTCACTACTATACAGTAACATCCTCATAAATTAAGGAGATGGGACAACTAAAATCAATGCTGGTCAAGTGAATTTCGTCTCCGTCTGTGTAGGGATTGAGTTCCCATTTCCCTTGTGGATTGCGCCGGAAGCACTCGATAGTGATCTGTTGAGTATCAATCAAAAGGTATTCTTGTAAGGTTTTGATGCGGCGATAGTTAGCAAATTTGCGACCTCGGTCAAAGGCTTCAGTGGAGGGAGAGAGTACTTCCGCAATCAGACAGGGATGATAAATGACTTTGAGCCGATTGCTGTCTCGTTGATCGCAGGTTACCATGACATCCGGGTAGTGAAAAGGTCCTTTTTCTGATACACCCACTTTGACACTAAAGATAAAAGGACGACACGAACCTCCCCGTAGATGGCTTTTTAAGGCAGTCGCAAGATTCAGAGCAATGGTTCCGTGGGGAATAGTTCCCCCAGTCATAGCATAGACTTCGCCGTCGATGTATTCATAGTTGAGTTCTTGCTTTTCCTCCCAGTCTAGATAAGCTTCGGGAGTCATGTATTCTCCCTGATAAGAAGCAACCATAACCACCTCACTTATTGAGTGATGTCTTTTATGTCCTGTTTTGGAGCTAGTTGAGCTTATTTTCAACTATAGCGCGAAACTACCTCTGACTACAGAGGGATGTTCCTTTGGAAGCGCTACGCGATCGCATTGTCAATTTTGGCAGACACATGATTATACAAAATATTTTTGCTTTCATACCTGCTCGCTTTCGACAGGGCTTTCAGCCTTGCTTTTTCTAAAAACGGGTATTGTAACTGTAAAGGTTGTCCCTTGGTTGAGAGTGCTTTCAACTTCGATTTGACCGTGGTGATTCTCAACTATTGTTTTAGCGATCGCTAAACCTAGCCCTGCTCCTTTTGCTGTATCATAGGGTCTGGCTGGATCAGCTCGATAAAAGCGATCAAAAATATGAGGTAATGCTGATGCACAGATGCCTTGACCGGAATCAGTTACCTTGACTTGAAGCAGGAATTGCAGGTTTCTTGCCCTACGTTTGCTGGGAGGTTCTAACTGTTGTAATTCCACTTGAATAAATGCTTCCCCTGGAGTTTTGGTAGAGGCTGGTGTGTATTGGACAGCGTTATTCACTAGATTGGTAAATAAACGTGCCAATTGATTCCAATCCCCCTCAAGGGTAAAGGCATCTTCGTCCAATGTTGGATTTTGGAACCCTTTACTAGGGCAGGGTGGCAGAAATACCTGATCAGCCCCCATCTCTTCCTCTGTCTGCTCTGTCTCCTTTGTTCCCTCTGTTAACTCTGTGCTCTTTTCCTGATCGGGATTGGGGATTTCAATCAAGTAAAGGGAAATGCGTTTTTCTGTAGCAATCGGCTGTTGCTCCTCGATCACTTCCATCAGCAAAGCATCCAGGTGGACTAATTGCCACTGGGGTTTTACCATACCGCTATCAGCACGAGCCAAAAACAGCAGGTCATTCACCAGTCTTCCTAAGCGCTGGGTTAATCGCTCTATCACTTCGAGTTGGTGCCGTTGCAACTCAGATGCTAAATCGGGATCCCCCAGAGCAACTTGCACGTTAGTCTGAATCGTCGCAATTGGGTTTCTGAGTTCGTGGGAGGCATCAGCAGTGAATTGTTTGAGCCGTTGGTACGACTCCCGTACTGGCTTCATAGCCATACCAGATAGTAACCAACCAATAGCACCAGTAGAGATAATCATCACCACTGTACCTAGAGTCAGATCAAATATCAGTTGGTGGCTGGGTTTGGTGACTTCAAACCATGGGTGGCTAACCCGTAAATAACCCAAGATATAATCCTCGATTTGCACCGGTTGGGTTAACTGTCGCAGGAGATGCTCTGCTGATAAATGAACTGTTGCCCTAGTGGTGTTGGCCTTTAACGGAATAGTTAAGGGTTCAGAGAAGGTTGACCACAGCAAATCCCCCTTCGGACTAAACCACTCCAGGTCAATGTGGTCATCTTCTACCCCATCACTATTGTCTCGAAAACTGGCTTCAATGTTGAATTGGTAGGGACTCTCGCCATCATCCACAGGTTGAATCACCAGTGATCGCTCTACCACTTCTACGACATGTTTGAGGGTGTCATCAACCCGTTCAATCAGGGTGTGGCGGACATAAAGATAGACACCAGTTGCAAATAGTAACAGTAAGACTGCTGTGACCGTAGTATACCACAGAGCAAGGCGTCGGCGAGTAGTTTGAAACATGATAATTTAACAGACATCAAAGATCAACAGGACTTACGCCGCCAAGCCGGTTTATTAAAATAATTACACCGATTCCAGCCTTTGATTTATGAGGTGCCTAAGTCCTGATCAAATCCGGTTGACTAATGATCATATCTAGGATCGGGTCATGGGTAATGGCTACTATCAATTCCAGTAGGATCGGATTGAGCACAACTGAGAAGCGAACCAGTTGCTGCCAGTGTAGAGTAATAACTGAGGTCAAAGCTAAAATTGATATCGTCTCCGGTTAAATCGTTCTTGTTTGTAGAGACTTGGTCTGCAACGTCTCTACACAGAAGGTTTGATTGATTGTTCCTTCTCCGACTTGTCTGCCAAAAGAATGAGCCTTCAAAAAAGCGATCGCAAACCAGCAAAACTATTTCTAAGCTCTCGGGAAGACCTCTTGGAGTCCCTAGTCGAAAATTCTCCCGAGTGTATAGCGGTATTTGACCGGGAATTTCGTTATGTCTATGCTAATCCGGCCTTGTCACAGGCATTTGGGATAGCCCAGTCAGAATTAATCGGCAAAACCCATCATGACCTCCAGATGCCAGAAGACTTTATCCACTTATGGGATAGAGCGATGGAAAAGGTGTTTGCCACAGGTCAAGAAAAGAGGATTGAATTCCAGTGGATCACAGAGAATGGGCGACAGTTTTATCAATCCTGTCTGGTACCAGAGTTGGCCAGTCATGGTTCAGTAGAATTTGTGTTGGGGTATAGCTGTAACATTAGCGATCGCATAACCAATACAGAATTTTCAAGGTCGATTGAGCAACTACAGAATTCTAACCGAGAACTGGAACAGTTTGCTTATGTGGCTTCCCACGATTTACAAGAACCCCTGCGGAAAGTCAAGAGTTTCACAGAATTGCTGGTGGAAGAGTACCAGGGGAAATTGGATGGCGAAGCAGACAAATACATGGCTTACATTGTTGATGGTGTCTTCCGGATGCAGACTCTGATTAAAGATCTGCTCGCCTACTCCCGTTTGGGTAGGTCTGAACTGACCTTTGAACCCACAGATATAGCTGAAGTGCTTGAGCAGGTTCTTGAAAACTTGAGTGTTACCATTAAAGAAAATCATGCTGTCATCACCCATGATCCACTACCAACTATCCCAGCTAATCCTCAACACATGGTGGAATTGTTCCAGAATCTAATCAGTAATGGCATCAAATTCCGTTCCGAGGCAACTCCTGAGATTCACATTGAAGCTCAGTTGCAGGAATCCCAATGGTTAATAGGGGTTCGAGATAATGGTATTGGTATTCCAAGCAAGTATGCTGAACGAATTTTTTCCATATTCCAACGGCTACATGGTAGGAGCAAGTATCCCGGTACCGGGATTGGTTTAGCCATTTGTCAGAAAATTGTCCAGTGTCACGGCGGAAATATTTGGGTCGAATCCGAGTCTGGTGTTGGCTCAAGATTCTATTTTACCCTGCCAATTCATCAGAGTTGGTAGCCAAATATGACTCATGGGTTTGTGGATAAAAAATCAATAATAAACGATATTATAACCAATTTCAAATAACCCAAGTTCAAATAACTATGATATGTACAGTAAATTCCCTGAAATTCTGCTAATAGAAGACGATCCTGGAGATATAGAACTCACCAGGAAAGCACTCAACAAAGCGAAACTGGCGATTAACCTCCATGTGGTTATGGATGGTACTCAAGCCCTGGCTTACCTGTACAGAGAGGGGGAGTATGCTGATTCCCAGCAACCTGACTTAATTTTGCTAGACCTAAACCTGCCTGGGATGAATGGACAAGAGATTCTCCAGCATATCAAAGGTGATGATAACCTCAAGCAAATACCCGTTGTGATGCTGACCACTTCAGATGCTCAGGAAGATATTGTAAAAAGCTATGACTTGGGAGCTAACTGTTATCTTAAAAAACCAATTAGCTTAAAAGAATTTGACAAGATTATCGAAGCCCTAGAAGATTTCTGGTTTAGTGTTGTGAAACTACCGCCGCCATAAACTAGCTGGAATTCAAAATTCAAAATTCAAAATTCAAAATTTTTACATGTTTAACTAGTGGTAAAGATGTAGCGGAATTCAAAATTCAAAATTCAAAATTCAAAATTTTTACATGTCTAGGTAGTGGTAAAGATCTAGTGGTTTGGCTACGGTCTGGTCAAGGTAACGGGAGCTAAAATCGCTACTTTTGTACAACTACCCTTCTTCCCTCTCCCCTCTCCCCACAGTCTTCCCCCGATTCCCGATTCCCGATTCCCGTTCCCCTCCTGGGAGGGGTTAGGGGTGGGTTCCGATTCCCGATTCCCGATTCCCGATTCCCGATTCCCGATTCCCGATTCCCGATTTCCGATTCCCGATTTCCGATTCCCGATTCCCGATTCCCGATTCCCGATTCCCAGTGGGTAGCGCTATAGGTCAGAAACCATTAGCCTCAAGCCTAATCTGATCATGGCTAATGCCTTCAAGGATAAACCTAATTATTGAAATCTTACCACCATTACGCCTCCTGATCTTTAAGATTAATTTTATGATTTGAGGCTAAGTTAGCCATCGAAGACCCTCAGACGGTATACTTTTTTGTATTTTAATCCCCTTGATCTCAAGGATTATACGGGTTTTATGTGCATTTTTTAGTGAATTATCCGTATAAGTACGGAGATGACTATTAGTGAAATTACGGTGGAAACAGGTTTTTTTTTAGGTCAATATTAACATATTAGATTTAATTGATATCTAACCGATGTTTGTTGATTAGTTAACGGTATTCCAATGTCATCAACGTACCTACCAGTCACTTCTCCTTCAGCTGATCAAACTAATTTCTGTGCACCAGTCCCTGCTTCAGTCATTTATTTTCAGAATAAACTCCCCACAGAAAGAGCAGACCATCCTGATTGTACCCGAATCCTCTTAATTGAGGACGATATCCAGGATGTTGAGCTCATTAAAGCATTACTCAAAAAGGCAAAACATTTTCCAGCAACACTCACCCATGTAGAGACCTTAGAGCAAGGTCTCGAATGCCTAAAGCAGGGAAATATTAATATCGTACTCTGTGACCTGTTCTTACCCGATCAGCAAGGCCTAGAGACATTTTGCCAAATTTATGCCCAGTTTCCCGAAGTGCCTATAATCATTCTGAGTGGACTGACTGATGAGAATTTAGCGATAGAAGCGCTACAAGAAGGAGCACAGGATTACTTAGTTAAAGGAGAATTTGATCGGAACCTATTGGTACGAGCGATGCGCTATGGCATGGAGCGGCAACGACTGCTGTTAGCACTGAAGCGACAAACTGAAGCCCTACGAGCCAGTGAAGAACAATTTCGCACCATGATTACCAGAAATGCTGATGGTGTTGTGATTATTGATCAGAATCGAGTGATTCAATTTGTTAATCCCGCAGCAGAATCCCTGATGAACTGTAAAGCGGAGAAACTCCAAGGAGAACTATGGTGCAGTTCCTTAGTGGTTGGTCAAACTACAGAACTAGATATTCGCTCCTCCTATGGAAAAATTGTTATTGCCGAAATCCAGCTAGTAGAGATTCAATGGGAAGGGAAAAAAGCCTATATGGCATCACTGCGAGATATCACCACTCGCAAGGAACTAGAAATTGCTCAGAAGCAACTGAATGATGAGCTAGAACGTCGGGTTGAGGAGCGCACACTTGAACTAAGAGTAGCTAATGATCAGCTCCAAGTTTTGGAAATTAAACTACGTCAATCACTGGTTAAAGAAAAAGAATTGAGCAATTTTAAATCTCGGATTATCTCTAGCATTTCCCATGAGTACCGCACCCCATTAACTACCATTTCTTCATCAGCAGCAATCCTGGAACGGTACTGTCATCAAATGGATCTGACTCGGCAAGTAAAACATTGTAGACGTATCCAATCCATGGTTCAGCAACTGACTGGTTTAGTGGATGATGTGCTATTTATTAACAAGACAGAATTTAAGCAACTAGATTTACAACCCGAACCTATAGACTTAGTTGAATTTTGTAGTAAATTAGTTGATGAAATCAAATCTAAAACCACCTATAAGCACCAGCTCTTGTTTAGGCATGAAGGTGACTGTCAGGAATTCAGATCAGATCCTAAGCTACTAAGCCAAATGCTAACTAATCTCCTCTCTAATGCTATTAAATATTCTCCTCAAGGAGGCAAAGTCGAACTTAACCTTAAATGTGACACTAATCAAGTAATACTGGAAGTTACCGATGAAGGAATTGGCATTCCTAAGCACGATCAAGGTGAGTTATTTAATTCCTTTAGTCGTGGGAGTAATATCGGCTCCATAGGGGGAATTGGATTGGGGTTATCAATTGTCAAAAGTTATGTGGAACACCATCAAGGTGAGATAGTTATGGAAAGTAAAATAGGTTTAGGTACTCGTGTTACTGTCTGTTTACCATTGCTTGCTTAGTGGTTAGTATGACTGACAAAAATTGATTTATTGATTTATTTAACCGCAAATTATCAGAAGGGGAGAATACTAATATAGTTGGTAAAATGTATTTATAAGCAATCAGATCTAGTTCACGTCATGACTTATTAGTAAAGACTTATTGGTCTTGGGTCTTAGTTAATGGAAAATGGAAAATGGAAAATGGAAAATTCATAACTCCCAATTCCCAATTCCCAATTAACAGCCATAGGCAAAAATTATCGCCTGATTATAAATCCTTAGAGTCCTGTTATGTTTTATCTTTCAACTGCTTCGTAACGGATTTGGCTTTATCCTGTAAGTGTGCGGTGGTAGCCTGAGCTGTGTCTTTCAACTGATCAGTAACTGATTGAGCTTTATCTTTAAACTGTGCAGTGGTCGCTTTGGCTTTATCCTTCAACTGTTCAGTAACTGATTGGGCTTTATCTTTAAACTGTTCTGGTATATGTTGAGCTTTTCGCTTGACATCTTGAAATTCCTGGACAGTTTTTTGATAATCTTCCTTGATCAGGTCTGTAGCTTGACTAATTTTTTGATTAAGTCCTTCCCCATACTGTTTACTATTTTGAGCAACTGCATCCAGTACAATTATCCGCTTGCTGCCAATACTCGAAATTGCTACGGGTGGGAGTAGATACATACCATCCATAACCCCATGCCAGCCAAGGTCCGAGAAGAGATAGTTAACTACACTACCGCTTTTGGGTTTAAGCAAGTAGTCCACTAGCTTACCAATTTTGTTACCCGCATCTGTCCATACCTCATGTCCGATCAGGGAATCCCAAGACTCCGTTTTCTGTTGAGTTTTGTGATTTTTGCTAGTGTTGACGAGAATACTATCGGTGCCAATACTCTCGACTTGACCCCAAGCAAAGTAGCGTTTTTTCGCCCCAAGTAATCCAGACTTACACCTTAAGGCCACGACTCGATGAGCTTGATAGTCCAACAAGAGTTGATCGACATGACCAATTTCTTCCGTCGTCTGACGCTCTAAGACTAGACGATTGAGTAACTGGCTCTGCCTGATCGGTTTGGGTTGGATAAATAGTAAAGACATCTGTTCATGTCTCCAATAGTTAAGAACTGGCGATGGCGGTCGGAAAAAGACACAGAAGGCTCAGCAGCAGTAAGCTATCAGGTAAGCATATGCGCTACAGATGGTGCTACTTGAGGTGCCTTTAGCAGTCAGCCCTCAGCTATCAGCTTATGGGCTATGGGCAGGCTACTTGAGGTGCTTTTGAATAAAACAGGTAAGCATTATTCAATGCTCCCGTTCAAGGTTTATTTTAAGCTGACCGCTGACCGCTGACCGCTGACCGCTGACTGCTGACTGCTGAATGCTTGTGTACCCCTCTGTGATTTTTTCCATCTAGATTTTAGCTTACAATAATTGAGTCAAGTCTGATCTAGGGTAAGCATTCAGCTATCAGCTATCAGCGTGTGGTGTATCAGACGAATTAAAGTAGGGTGGGCAAAGTAATATAATCATTAATACTCAAAACAATCAAACTGTTTTTGCCCACCCGATCAGCCTGTGGTGTATCAGACGAATTAAAGTAGAATTAAAGTAGGGTGGGCAAAGTAATATAATCATTAATACTCAAAACAATCAAACTGTTTTTGCCCACCCGATCAGCCTGTGGTGTATCAGACGAATTAAAGTAGAATTAAAGTAGGGTGGGCAAAGTAATATAATCATTAATACTCAAAACAATCAAACTGTTTTTGCCCACCCGATCAGCCTGTGGTGTATCAGACGAATTAAAGTAGGGTGGGCAAAGTAATATAATCATTAATACTCAAAACAATCAAACTGTTTTTGCCCACCCTACAACCTGATAGCTGACCGCTCACGGCTGAATGCTTACGATCTAGGGGATTACCAAGGAGTGAGTTGAGACTATGCGCTTATTATTTTTGATTTCGGGCTTCGTGATCGGCTTAGCTATAGCAGCTATCTTATTCGCCCTCCAAAATAAAACCATTGTGCCGGTCAACTTTGGGGTTTGGACTATAGAAGAACCCTTATCTATAGTGATTCTTTTAGCTCTATCTATGGGCTGTTTAACTGGTTTATTAATCTCCACACCTACCCTAATCAACCAAAGTCGTAAACTAGCTCGGCAACGGAAACGGATTAATGAGTTAGAGCAGGATTATAATGAAACAATAGTAAATATTGATAACCAACGCAAAAGAATACAGTACTTGGAAGATAGTTTGAAAACTAAGATAGGTGCGTCATCAGCAGAATCTGAGCCGCAATAGCTGGAAAAATAAGCATTCAGCGGTCAGCGGTCAGCGGTCAGCAGATTTAACTCAGATTAAACAAATGCTTACCTCTTTCTTTTATTCTAAATGCTTTCGTGATCAATAAGAATGTGCATAGCCCATAAATAAACTGTTCGCGTTCGCGGAGCGTGGCCATTCGCGTAGCGTGGCCAACGGCCAAGGCCAAGCGTGCGCGTAGCGCTAATCGCTGTTCGCTGATAGCTGATAGCTGATAGCTGATAGCTGATAGCTGGTAGCTGGTAGCTTACCTTTTACTTACCTATTTTAACTACTGATCAAGGATTCAAACTCAGCTTTTAATGATTCAAAATCTGCCACCCTTGACACCAGTAAATTATCCTTACCAGCATCATTTAATCGTTGTTTCCAATAACTGATGATTTCTGGGTGATTCATCCAGAATTCAATGACACTGTCTACAGCTTGATCTATACCCCAATCTGCCTGGGAGGGAAGGGTTTCAGCTGATTCAATTAAAGCATCAAGGGTACACTGATAAGTACCTAAGTATTTCAGTTTTGGTGGGACTTTTCTCTGACTCAACGTCTGTTGATGATTGAAAAAGTCTAGGACAGGAGATACTCCTAAGATTTCAAAGGTGTATTTCATAGGTTGAATACCTTCCTTTTTACCAGTTATCCTTTTTACCAGTTATCCTTTTTACCAGTTACCTCAACCTTTCCAGGCAAGGTCATCAAGATTGGTAGATTTTTATGAGTTTTATGTTCTGTGTTCTGGATAAGAACTCTGACTGTTGACCAATCCTATAGAACTGCTATGCACTAAATAATAAAGGAATTGTTAAATTGGTTTTGTAGTAATTGTAACACAATGTTATAGCCTGTAGCACAAGGGATCTCGGAACAGGGAATCGGGAATCGGGAATCGGGAATCGGGAATCGGGAATCGGGAATCGGGAATCGGGAATCGGGAATCGGGAATCGGGAATCGGGAATCGGGAATCGGGAATCGGGAATCGGGAATCGGGAATCGGGAACACAGAAGAGCCAAGAGCCAAGAGCCAAGAGTGAAAAAATCTTGTGTATCTGATTAGACTAGAAAGCGCTATACTTCCCTAATTTCCCAGACTCCCAGACTCCCTATCTCCCTATCTCCCCATTTCCCCATCTCCCTATCACCGGATTAGGGGGCATCCTGCCATTCTGGGGTCAGGGTGCGGTAATCGTAGTTTGCGACACCGGGATGACAAGTAACACAGGTTTTAACCCCAAAGGGTCGAGGGATTTTGACTCGGGGATGCAGGGCATTGAAATAACGGGATTGGGTCATACGATAAGGGACTTCTTCGTCTTTGTTATGGGGACGGGAGAAGTCTCGCAAGTATTGCCAGGTCAGCAATAAACTTGGACCAAGCAGTCTTCGGAGTTGCGTACCATAATGTTCCTGTGGCTCTAACAATAACCGACGCCAGGTTTCGGTAGGCAATACTTCTGGTGGCAAAGCAATGTGACAAGCGGAACAGTTTTCTAGGTAAAGGTCTTTGCCTAATTTGTAGCGTTTGGACACTGGGTCCATGGATGCGATTACTTCGGTGGGGGTGGAGGTAACTGTTTCTGGCTCAATCGTATATCCTACGGCTCGCTCCAGTCCCCATCCTATGCTAATACTCCAAAAAATTAGCAATAATAACAGAACCCAAGGTGAACGTCTACGGTTTCGCCTTGGGCTTATTGACTTCAAAAATTTGGACATACCTCACACACAACACTTTTTAAGGGATTGGTACAGAGCGCAACAATTGCTCAACAATGGGCTGAGCACGACGCCCCCCCGAGGTAATGAGACGATGGGACAGTACATAAGGTGCCAGGAACTTGATATCATCTGGGATGGCATAATCTCGACCTTCCACAAAGGCTAGTGCCTGGGTTGCCCGTTGTAAAGCAATGGTACCGCGAGGACTGACTCCTAAGGTGACATCTTCGGCGGAACGGGATGCTCTGACTAAATTGAGCATATACTCTTGTAGTGACCGTTCTACTTTGACCTGGTGACAAAGATGCCGTAATTCTAATACTTCATCGGTGGTGATACAGGGGGTGAGCTCGGAAACCATCATTCCTTCTAGATGGCGTTGCAACATCTGGAGTTCTTCTTGTTCTGTGGGATAACCTAGGGATAAGGATAAGAGGAATCGATCCATTTGGGCTTCTGGCAAGGGGAAGGTACCTTGATATTCCACTGGATTTTGGGTGGCAATCACGAAAAAGGGCTGAGGTACGGGACGCGATCGCCCATCTACGGTGACCTGCTGCTCTTCCATTACTTCCAATAAGGCTGACTGGGTCCGGGGTGTGGCTCGATTAATTTCATCGGTTAGCAAGACATGGGTAAATACTGGACCTGGCAGAAATTCAAATTCACCACTGCGCTGATTCCAGATATTGGTTCCTGTGATATCCGTAGGTAATAGGTCAGGGGTACATTGAATACGTTGAAATTTCCCATCTATGGAACGGGCTAGGGATTTCGCTAGTAGTGTCTTGCCCACACCAGGGACATCTTCCAGCAAGGCATGACCCCCAGCCAATAGGGCCACGATCACTAGACGAATGGCATCTGCTTTACCAACAATCACACGACCGAGATTTTCCTGGAGCTGTTGAATTCTTTGTCTCATAGAGCAGTGTTCAATTGGGTGAGGGATAAATTATTGGAGGGAGCAGGGAGCAGGGAACAGGGAACAGGGCAAACATCCCCCTATCTCCTATAAGCTAGCAAGGGTTTTCGGAAAATGGGAAAGATTTTGATAGGGCTTATCATACTTATGAGGTACAGGAGGTACAGTCAAGTTTCTTACCCCGACTCCCGATTCCCGATTCAAATGTAAAAAACCTACCCTGATCAGGTGGGTGATCCCCCCTAACCCCCCTTAATAAGGGGGGAACAAGAGCAAGATCCCTATTCTTCTTCATCCATGGGTAGACTTCTATCCAGAAAAATTAAAAACTTAGCATCAGGCATGAGATGTTTCATGGCTTGCGAATAGCTCCTGGCATCAGAAGGGCTGCAGAACCGAGCGAAAACTAATGGTGGCCTGCCTCGCAATAGGCGAATCATGACCCACGGTTGTAAGCTGGGACTATAGGACATAATTTAGGTATCTCCTTTAAAGGGGAGCCAGAGCCAGCCTTGGGCGTGTACATCTTCGGGCTGGCTCTTACTTTTGTATCTCCATTTTGAGTATAGCACAAAAAATGTTTAATTATAGCATATTTTGAAAAGTTTTGTAACAAATTCCTTTAGGGAGTGGGGAATCGGGAGTGGGGAATCGGGAATCGGGAATCGGGAATCGGGAATCGGGAATCGGGAATCGGGAATCGGGAGCAGGAGTAGGGTGCGTTAGGGGCGGGCTTGCCAGCATGTTCAACTTCGTAGTCAGTGTGGTGAGAGCCCGTCCCGTAACGCACCACCAGTCAAACTGATTTTGTTTTGGGGTTTTGCTGCGGGATTAGCGATCGCATAAAGGATTAGCGATCGCATAAAGGATTAGCGATCGCATAAACTAAAGCGCGATCGCATAAACTAAAGCGCGATCGCATCACCGATACAGAAGCGATCGCATAAGCAATACAGAATTTTCCAGGTGGGTTGAGCAACTACAAAATTCTAATCAAGAATTGGTGAGCCTGCTCTAACTTTCTGGTGGGTGATCCCCCCTAACCCCCCTTAATAAGGGGGGAACAAGAACAAGCCAGTTACTGATCTGACTCCCGACTCCCGTTCCCCTCCTGGGAGGGGTTAGGGGTGGGTTCCGACTCCCGATTCCCGATTCTAAATTCTAAATTCTAAATTCTCAATTCTAAATTCCCCTAAAAAAATCCCTAGCAGCTTCACAATCTATCTGAATCTGGGCTTTGAGGTCATCTAGGGAGGAAAATTTTTGTTCGGAGCGGATAAATTTCTTGAGGCTTACGGTTAGGGTTTTGCCATATAAATCTCCGGACCAATCGAATAGATGAACTTCGACGGTTAAACTGGTGCCCTTGACCGTGGGGCGCATACCAATATTCATGACACCAGGATGGGAGGATAAATTGGTGTCTAGGTTAGAGGATTCAGGGCCATGGGAGACTTCGACGCAGTAAACCCCTAGCTTAGGCAAAAATTTGTCTGGGGGTAAGTGGAGGTTAGCGGTGGGAAATCCAATAGTTCTACCGAGTTGTTGACCTTTCTCTACTATTCCGATTAGGGTGTATGGCCGTCCTAGAAATCGGTTGGCTTTGTCGATATCCCCTTCCGTTAAGGATTGGCGAATGCTGGAACTACTGATCCGTTGGTCTTGACGTTTGTACAAGGATACGATATGGACGGTAATACCGTAGGCGGAGGCGATCGCATCCAAATCCGTTGCGGTGCCAGCTCGCTTATGGCCAAAGCAAAAATCCTCTCCCACACTGACTTGCTGTGCCTGGAGTTGCTCGACTAAAATCTTTTCCACGAATTCCTGGGGACTCAGGGAAGCTAGCTCCCGGTTAAAGGGTAATAGGGCTAACTGTTGCACACCCAATACACTCAACTGTTGTGCTTTTTCTGTTGGTGGTGTCAGTAGCTTCCAGGCTTGACCGGAAAAGAATTCTCGGGGATGGGGATTGAAGGTGGCTACTGTGGGATAGATTAGTTCTAGATTTGGGTCTAGATTTGGGCCACTGGTTTCAGGGTTACTAAATTGCTCAAGATTGGATGATGTCAGGGCTTGAGCTTGAGCAGTTACTGCCGTTGGCAAAATGGGAGCAATAACTTGCTGATGCCCCAAATGGACGCCGTCAAAGTTTCCCAGGGCAACAGCGGTTGGTGTTAACGCGGTAGTTAGAGATGATGTAATCCACACGCTTAATATTTTGACATATTTCGCCCGTGGTAGGCAACGGATGAGCGCTACGCGCAAGTCAGAAGTCAGAAGTCAGAAGTCAGAAGTTTACTATAAGAGCTTTTACTGGTTGTTATGATGTCCTAACCTGAATGAGTAGTGCTATATTAATTGCCTGATGAACTTACTTCAATTTAAATTCACCATCAACCACTTCCACCAGGACAGGTTCACTCTGACGCTCCCCTTGGTCAGTAAACTGCAAAGGTAACCCGGAGGTATCACTCCCTTCAAGATCAATATTGCGGAGTTTGTCGAGAACTAGCTTTCGATCGGCGTCCTTGACCAAAGCCTTAATAAAGGCTTGAGTAGCATCGAAACTAGTGGCAGTGCGCCAGTTCACACCTCCTTGCCATAGTTGACTAGCTGTTGTAGAAAAGTTTTTTGCCTGTGGTGATTCCCTAAACCAGGGGACTGCGATAGTCAACCCTTCAACCCCTTGTTCACGCTCTTGCCAGGTTTGATTGCTATATAATGTATCCCCACCGAACAACCTTAGGCTTTGCTGATCTCGGTTGTTGGGGTTAGGGTTTAGGTTAGCGTTGGCTTTAGCAATATTAACAGCTGTATCAATGTATTCCACGCTGGGGAATAACATGGCCGCCTTGACTTGATCTTTATAGAGACTGCGTTTGACTTCTTCGGTTATATTCAGGTTGGGATTGTTTAAGTCAATCTCCCTAACCACCTTACCCCCTAGATTTTCAAAGCGTGTTTTAAAATCTTGTTTGAAACTATTGCTATAGACACTGTCAGAATTATAGAAAATTACGACCTTGTTTAAGCCAGGTTGAGTTTTGACATGTTGAGCTAGTGCTTTACCAAATGCTGAATTAGAAAAATTTGTCCTAAAGAACACGTTGTTCTTTTTATCAAGACTGGTTAAATCACTACCGGCACTAGTAGGGGAAATCATCGCTAAGCCAGCTTTGTCATAGACGGGGAGTGCCGCCTTACTAGCATCACTAGAGTTATGTCCAATTACGCCCAGGATAGAGTTGTCCTTAACCAAATCCTGAGCTATTTCTTTGGCTTGGGCTGGATCGTTGCCATCGTTAGCGATCGCAATTTCCAGGAATCGACCATTTAATCCGTCTGAATTATTAAACTGATGTTGAGCCTGGGCTACCCCCCGCAATATTTCTTTTGCCCTGTCTTTTGACTGGTCAATGGGCACTACCACAGCGATCGTGAATGGTTCCAACCCCTGTTGAAGGGCTAGGGAATTGTTGTAGTAAATCAGCAATTCTGGATCATTGGGATTAGCCTGCCAAGCTTGATAAAAAACCTGAGCCGCTGCCCCATAGTTTGCGTTTCGGAATGCTTCAGTAGCGCTGTCAATTGTTTGCTTATTGTCAATTCTAGGAAATAAGCTGTATTCACCCCGACTAATAGGAGTAGCGATACATCTAATCCCGAAGACTTTCTGGGCACCAGTTGGACAGGGATTTGATATCTTATAAAAGACTACACTAACCAAGGAAACTATTGCTAATCCTAATGCTAGTTTACCTAACCAATTTGATTGACTAAGGGTCTGATCGTTACTGCTGTATCTATCTTGACTAATTATCTCAGAGCTAGAAGACTTGTTAAATAATAGATCAGAGTTCTCTGAATAATTTTCAATTTCCAGTAGTTTCTCTCGTGCCGATAGATTGTCTGGTTCAATTTCCAAGACTTGCTGAAATTGCTCTCTTGCTTTTGTAAAGGCTTTTTGATCGATTAACTGATTGCCATAATTTAGTAGGGAGCGCACCAACCCCTGTTTGTTACGGATTGGATCAATTTTATAGGCTCTTTGGTAATAGGTAACCGCTTTATCAAACTCTCCCAACTCTAGATATCCTTCACCTAGAGTAAATACAGCACTAAAATGATTAGGGTTTAGTTCCAAAACCTGTTCATATAGCTCTAGAGCTTTGGTAATTTCCCCCTGTTGATCCTGGGTAGTGGCTTGTTGATAGATGGGATTAGTTTGCTCTTGGTCTATTTTTTCTAGTTCTAGGATTTCTTGCTGGAGTGGGTAACGTTTAATCAACCAGCGCCGGATAAATTCAATGGTTACTTTAGATTTATTTTTATCTAAGAAACCCCGTTCCGCTAGTTGGTCTGGTGCTTTTATTAAGGATGTTGTTGGAATAACGCCGTAGTTTTCGAGTAGACTTACAGCAAGTTTTGCCCCCCTAGCCCCCCAACTTTGGGGGGTTCTTGAGTTAAAGTCCCCCAGAATTGGGGGATTTAGGGGGCTTGCAGTTGGTAGTGAGGTCAATTCATCTGAAAACGGCTGTAATGGCTGGTCTGAACTATTTTTAGAACTATTTTTAACGAGATTATCCGCCTCGGCAAACGCAGAGAATACTACTCGTTCTGGGATAGATAATCCGGCTCTAATTCCTGCTAAGCCAGCACTAGCATTTTCTAGGGCTTGGTCTACACTATTTTCCACATCTTCTGGGGTGATGTGCCACTGGTCTAGATCCCTAGCTCTGCTAAAAATAGCAAAGCATAGGACTTGGGTAAAATAGGGATGCCCGGCAGATAGGTGGTAAATAGCTTGGATAGCAGCAGTTTCGTAGGTGAGTAGCCCTGCGGCTGGTTTGGTAATTAGCTCCTGGGTAGTTTGTTGATCAAATAAATCAATTTCTGTGGTTGGCGCATCCTTGAATATCCCCAGTAAATGGGGTAAATCTTTGGATTCCTGTTCCACACAAATAATTAGGTATAGATTATCCTGTTGAGCAACTAGGGATTTTAAGTAAGGAAATAAATGCTGGTATAATTGATTATTGTTTTGATGATTATCTAGGCTATTTAAAGTTTCAAATTCATCCAGCAACAATGCTATTTTTTTGTTTCCTAATCTTTGATAAACTTGGGGCAAAAACTGCTTATAAAAAAGCGAGGGATCGTTGTCTAGGGCTATAGGGTCAGGCAAGGGGATTTCAGGGGAGTCTAGTTCCAAGCTATCCAGGATTTCTATGGCCAGTTCCTCCAAGACCTCACCAAGAGATTTGTGACTGTAGGATTCCAGATCAAAAGGAACAAAGGAAAAGCTATCTAAGTCAACCGATGTAGGAATATGACGGAGTAGGGACGACTTACCAATCCGCCGTTGTCCGTAGACTATCATAACCTTGGTTTTATTCTTGAGGTTATCCTCAATAAATCGGAATAAGCTTCGCCTACCCCAAAATAAGTACTGGTCATTATCATCAATTGGACGACCAATGATATAGGGATTTCTAGGAACTATTGAAATCATTTTTTGTTATCTCCGATAGAGATATAAATATAACGTTTACTGCTTTAGTTAGGTTATTTTTATTTACTCCATACTCTATTTTATCCAATTATTTAGGTTTTGTATAACCGGTTTTATAGACAACTCCCTAGGATGATGTTTAAGATCCTTATATTTCCTACCGAGGTTAGAAGTATAAAATTTTAGTAAGTATTTTTAGTCAGTATTGCTAAAGGGGAATTAGGTTGTAGTCCCAGACTTGATAATTACGGTGACTTTTCCACCCCCTCTTGGTCTTGATCTGACACGAATTTAAATTTACCGTTAACTACTTGCACCAGGACAGGTTGACTCTCACGCTCCCCTTGGTCAGTAAACTGCAACGGGAACCCTGAGGTATCAGTTTGGAAAAGATGAATATTACGCAGTCTGTCGAGAACTATCTCTCGAGAAGCGTCCTTGAAAAAAGCGTGAATAAAGGCTTGAGTAGCATCAAAGCTAGTGGCAGTCACCCAGCTCACATCTCCTCGCCATCGTTTCTTAGCTGCTTGAGAAAAAGTTATTGCCTTTGGTGCTTCCCTAAACCAGGGAACTACTGTAGTCAATCCTTCAACTCTTTTCCCACCCCGTGTCAAGGTTTTATTTTCATATAAAGTAGACGCACTGAACAACCTCAGCCCCTGCTGATATAGGTTAGCGTTGGCTTTAGCAATATTAATAGCTGTATTAACCGATTCCACCCTCGGGAATAACATGGCGGCCTTGACTTGATCTTGAGAGAAACTATTTTTAACTTCTTGAGTTATATTCAGGTTGGGATCGTTTAATTTAATCTCCCGAACCACCTTACCTCCTAGTTGTTCAAAGTGTGTTTCAAACTTTTCTTTTAGATCCTTACTATAGACACTGTCATCATCATAGAAAATTACCACCTTGTCTAAGCCAGGTTTATTTCTGACATATTGAGCCAGTTTTCTTGCAGATGATAGATTAGAAGGAACTGTCCTAAAGAACACGTTGTTATTTTTATCAAGACTGGTTAAATAATTACTGGAGCTGGTGGAGGAAATCATCGCTAAGCCAGCTCGATCATATACGGGTAGTGCGGCCTTACTGGCATCACTAGAGTCATGTCCAATTATGCCCAGGATAGAGTTGTCCTTAACCAAAGCTTGAGCTATTTCTTTGGCTTTGGCTGGTTTGTTACCATCGTTAGCGATCGCAATTTCCAAGAATCGACCATTTAATCCCCCTAAATCATTGAACTCATGTTGAGCCTGGGCTACTCCCCGCAATATTTCTTTTGCCGTGGATTCTGACTGGTCTATGGGCACCACCACAGCGATAGTAAATGGCAGAAACCCCTGTTTACGAGCGCGGGCATTGTTGTAGTAAATCAGCAATTCTGGATCATTGGGATTCACCTGCCAAGCTTGGTCAAAACTCTGAGCCGCTTCGGCATAGTTTGCGTTTCGGAATCCTTCAGTAGCAAGGTCAATTTCTTCCTTGTTGTCAATTCTAGGAAATAAGCTGCGCTCACCCCGACTAATAGGAGTAGCGATACATCTAATCCCAAAGACTTTCTGGGCACCGGTTGGACAGGGAGTTAATACGTTATACAATCCCACACCAACCAGGGAAATAATGGCTAAACCTGCTGCTAGTTTGGCGATGCCTAACCTAGTAAGATTGGAGGTGTTATCAACTGGAGTGATAGGTGTATTACTAAGATCTTCAATATGTTTTAGTTTTTGCTGTGCTGATTTATTGTCAGGCTCAATTTTCAACACTTGTTGAAAAGCATTCTTAGCTGTTCTGAACGCTTGTTGGTCAATCAACTGATCGCCATACTTTAGTAGCGATCGCAAAAACCATTCTTTGCTTTGTACTGGCTTAACTTGATAAGCTCTTGTATAGAGTTCTACGGCTTTGCTGAAATTCTTGGCCTCGAGATAGCCCTTAGCTAGATCCAACAAAGCGCTGAAATGATTAGGATTAAGTTGCAAAACCTCTTCATAGAGCATTAGTGCTTTCTGAATTTGCCCCTGTTGATACCGTCTAGTGGCTCGTTGATAGATCGGATCCGTTTGGTCTTGGTCTAGTGTCTTCAGTTTTAGTATCTCTTGCCGTAGTGAGTGATGCTGAAGTAACCAGTGGCGGACTAATGGCACCTTTACTCTACGTTCTGTATCATCGACGAAACCGTAGTCTTTAAGTCGTTTGGTGGCTTGATACAGGGGATTAGTCTGAATCACACCATAGCCCTCTAGGAAAGATAATGGGTGTTCTGGCAACAGCTGGTGTTGGGAGATAGCTCTTTGTTGAGCTTCTGCCACCGCTAAGAATACCACTCGCTCTGGGATCGGTAAACTTTCCCACAACCCCGCCAATCCCGCTTCAGCTTTCTCAATAGCCTGCTTAACTATAAGCTCCACATCTCGGCTATAAATCTTCCACTGGTTTTCCCTAGCCCTTAAGAATAAAGTAAAGCATAGGACTTGGGTAAAATAGGGATGCCCTGCTGATAAATTGTAAATTTTTGTAACGGCATGGGGTTCATAGGTTACCACATCCTTAGCTGGTTTAGTAATTAGCCGTTGAGCACTCAGCTTATTCAGAAAACCAATTTCGTGGTAAGGTGGACTTCCAAACACCCGGACTATAATAGGCACATCAACGAGATTCCGTCCTACTACCGCAATCATAAATAATTGATGGTGCCGTTTAATCAAGTTAGCTAAATAGGGGAAAAAGTTACGCTCTTCTGATCGGTGCTTTTGGATTGTTAAAACATCAAATTCATCCAGCAAAAATACCAAATTTTTACTCTTTAATAACCAAAAAACTTTCGGCAAAAATTTATCAAAAAAAATAGTTATATCATTGTTTAAATCTTGTTTTGAGGGCGGAGTAAGGTAATCTTGTCCTAGATCAAAGTCATCCACTAAGTGATCACAAATCTCTTGAGCCAAGTTATAGATAATATGACTGAAGGGTTTGTGAATGTAGCCTTGCAAATCGAAATTAACAAAGTAAAACTGATCCGTAGCAACTTTGTTGGGAATCTGTGCCAAGATTGATGATTTGCCAATTCGTCGTTGACCATGGAGTAAGATTACCTTTACCCTCTGCCTGAGGTTGTCTTCGATAAACTGAAACAGACTCTCTCGTCCAAAAAACTTGTCTGGATCATCAATTATCTTTCCGATTTCATAAGGATTAGGATGATTAGAAGAATTAGTAACCATTAGCCGACGATTGATGATTTGTTTAATTTTTATCCAAACCAGTCAAGGTTTGCTGCCATTTGAAGTCAGTAAGTAAGTATTAAGCTAAGGCACCAACTGTTTAATGTTGAGTGCTAATAGCTGATTTATAAGTATCTATAAACTTATCGGAATAAGCAGCAACAGTTATGCATAAAACTTTCAAGACCAGTAAGCATTCAGTGGTCAGTGGTCAGCTTATTTTATTCAAAAGCACCTCAAGGTGGCACAGGCTTTGAGACTGTGACCTAACCAATAAGCTGATAGCTGATAGCACCTCAAGTAGCATCTGAAGTAGCGCATTAGCTGAATGCTGAAGTTAGGAAAATGCAGCTAACACTATCCTCCCCCATGCCAAAGCAGTTTTGACTGTCTTTTGATTGGCCGATAGCCAGTTAATAGTCTTCGTGACTTTCTGAAGTTGAGTATGACTGATCAAATTGAGAAATCTTTCCCTATCTCCTACTATCGGATTATCAGTCTGCCAAAGTTCCTGAATCACCCACCCCTCCATAATTGATGAGGTAAATACGTAGTCTGGTTTCTTTGAGTCTTGATTGCTGCTCTGATTTGTGATAATCACCCCTTGTTCGGCCAGGTTAGTTAACTCTCGCTGGTGTTGACTAAAGATTACGTCAATGCCCCTCAAGTCAAAGTGCTTCTTATGATGGAGACGACCTTCTAACTTGAACAAGGCCATCAACATCAATAAGGTTTGCTCAACTTCGCTGCACCGTTTCCAAATCGTTTCAAATATTTGTCGTGTCTTACCTTCAAAGTCCCGAGCAAAGGCTTGGGCATCAGGGACCTTGCCAGTTTTTAGCTCTCGATAAAGCAAAAAACCAGCAATCTGGAGCAGAGCCGGATGTCCACCAGCAATGTCTTGGATCAGCTCCCGTAAGGTTGGGGTAATTGGCATACCAGCCATTAATTGATCAATGTCAGGGTCAGTAAATGGCTTGAGGGATTGGAACAGATAATGGTTGTACCAGGGAGAACTATTGGGATTGAGAGCAGGACCAAGTTCATTGAGACGGCGGAGTGAGGCCACAATCATGGATAGATATCGCCTCTCCCGAGAGTGATAGGCAATACTGCGACACTCCGTGAGAAAGGTTTCCATCTCAGCATGACTATAGTGAGGGTTTGGCCGCAGTGCCCAATCATAGTCATCCACGAGCAACAGCAAGAATTTGTGGCGTTTGCCAAGCTGCCGCAATACTTGGCGCATGCCCCTAGTGGTTGCTTTTCCCTGGTCCAGCAATGTGTCGATCTCTTCCTGAAGCTCTGGCTCACCGTCTAATTCTTTTTTGAGCAGATTAAACACTTCTTGCCAAAACCCGGAAGCTGTAAAGGGTTGAATACTTTCGCAACTCAGCAGCACCATCACAGCCTGGGATGGATCCTGTCCATACTGTTTCCAAACTTGGGGGGAAGCCAGAAGTTCCAGGAAAGAGGTCTTGCCCATGGCTGGCCCCCCCCAAATCGCTAAGTTACTGCGGTTATAAATTTGATCAAAGGCCGCCTGAATTTCTGATCGTCGTCCCACAAAACGCTCTGGGGAAACTGGCTGACCGTAGGTAAAAGGATTTTGCATCATCTTGGCTTCCATATTCAATTTTCAATTTGCATTAAATAGGACTTACGAAATTTAGTTGCTTTTGCCCCCCTAACCCCCCAAACCTGGGGAGGACAAAGTCACGAAAGTCCCCCAAGTTTGATACCGTTGGCGAAATTAATATTTGTTTACACAAGGGTAGCAGATGGGTAACTTTAAGTTCATGCTCCCCCAGAATTGGGGGTTGGGGGGCTATAAAGACTGCTGTCTTCAGGCTGATATTTCTAAATGTTAAATTCGCCAGCAGTATCAAGTTTGGGGGATTTAGGGGGCAATGGGTAAGTCCTAATTAATTATCAAAGAATTCTTTCGGGCTTCAATGCTCCCCTATTTTGGTTAACACTATTCACAAAATGCACCGATTGATTACCTGAGATCGAGATATTGTGAACGTTTGGGGCAAAACTTGTGAACCCTCTAGGTCTCGATGACTTTGTAGGTAAAATTTTGGAATAGTTATAAAACTACTATAACACTACAGTGATTTATTTCCTTAGTTTTTGACACTAACCTTAAGGGTTTTGTGACTGGAATCACGTAAGCATTCAGCCGTCAGCCGTCAGCTTTTAGCTCACGCTACTTGAGTTGCTTTGTGGCACAGGGCACAAGGGATTTGACTTTCGTGACTATTAAACCAATGCTTACCTGTTTGATTCAAAAGCTGATAGCATCTCAAGTAACGTGCCCATTCCCGTAGGGTGGCCATAGGCCAAGGCCTTTGACTGATAGCTGATAGCTGATACGCGACACGCTGATAGCTGATAGCTGAATACTTACGGAATCACAGTAACAGTTAGGTCTTATCAGGTAACCATTAAGCTATCAGTTGTTTAGGAATCAAGGGTGTTGGTGAATTACTGTTCGGTTAGTCGCTCAAGTAATTTTTTTCGCCCCCTAAATCCCCCAATACTGGGGGACTTTTAAACATCTTGCTCCCCCAAAATTGGGGGCTGGGGGGCTTAATCGAACGGTATTGGGTGTTGGGGAATTACTCCTGTTCTCAAAAGTGTGGGTTTTATTATAAACAATAAATCGACTTTTGAGAGTACCCATGAGGGTACTTGTGTTATGGTGTTTTTCTGATAAGAACAGAGCAATGAGTTGGGTTAGTTTGGGAAGTGTGGGGTTGAGCCTCTGAACCTCTCGGTTGAACCTCTGAACCTCGCGGTTGAACCTCTGAACCTCGCGGTTGAACCTCTGAGCCTCGCGGTCGAACCTCTGAGCCTCGCGGTTGAACCTCTGAGCCTCGCGGTTGAACCTCTGAGCCTCGCGGTTGAACCTCTGAACCTCGTGAGGTAGGGAACAGGGAATAGGGAACAGGGAACAGTAATTAGAAGGGAACAGGGAATAGGGAACAGGGAACAGCGAGCCCTTGGCTGGTGCGTTACGGGGCGGGCTGTCCAAACACTGAGTACGAGGTTGAACATCAGGGCAAGCCCGCCCCTAACGCACCCTACTGGACTTGGTATGCTAGTACAGAGTTGATTATCGTAGTTCCCGATTCCCGACTCCCGATTCCCGATTCCCGATTCCCTACTCCCTACTCCCTACTCCCTACTCCCTTTCTTACATGACCTCTGCTAATTCTCTTGTGCTTCTCTGGTATCGTTGTCTAGGAATTTTCCTGGCTGTGAGTTTTGCGATCGCACTCCCTGGCTGTAGCATCAGCCAATTTGAAACCAAGGCAGCTCACGTTCCCCGCATAGTCCAGAGTATTCTCAGTGACATTAACACCTTTAACTATGCCCTTAACCAAAGTGCCACCAATATTTTTGGTCTTACCTTTCAGGGTTTAATAGACACTGATGGGATAACCGGGGACATAATCCCGGGTTTAGCGGAATCCTGGCAGATTTCCGACGATAAACTTAAAATCCTATTTACCTTGAGGGAGGGGCTAAAGTGGTCAGATGGTGAGCCTTTAACCACTGATGATGTCGTCTTTACCTACAATGACATCTACCTCAACCCAGAAATTCCCACTGATTCTAGAGATATCCTCCGGGTTGGCAAGAGTCGAGCTTTACCAACGGTCAAGAAGATCGATCAGCGTCGGGTGGAATTTGCTGTCCCTGAACCTTTTGCGCCCTTTCTCCGCAGTACTGGCTTACCGGTCTTACCCGCTCATGTCCTGCAAGAATCCGTGAAAACCAAAGATTCAGAGGGTAATCCTAAGTTTCTGACCATGTGGGGGGTAGATACAGATCCAGAGGATATTATTGTCAACGGCCCTTACAAACTCAAACTCTACCGCACCAGTCAGCGGGTGGTTTATGACCGTAATCCCTACTACTGGAAAAAAGATGAACAGGGAAACCAGCAACCTTATATTGAGCGGGCGATCTGGGAAATTGTAGAATCAACGGATTCATCCTTTATTCAGTTTCGCTCCGGCGGATTAGATGCTCTCGGTGTATCCCCTGAATACTATTCCCTGCTGAAGCAGGAGGAAAAAAAGGGTAACTTTACCATCCACATCGCTGGTCCTACCCTCAGTTCCAGTTTTATCTCCTTCAATCTCAACACCGGTAGCCGGGATGGAGAGCCTTTAGTAGATCCAATTAAGTCCCGTTGGTTTAATACTCTCGAATTTAGACAAGCCGTTGCCTATGGCATCGACCGGCAAACCATGCTGAATAATTTATATCGGGGGTTAGGTGCGCCGCAATATTCTAATTTACCTGTGCAAAGCCCCTATTATCTGTCACCAGAAAAGGGGTTACCAGTGTATGACTATAATCCCGACAAAGCCAAGAAATTACTCTTAACAGCGGGCTTTAACTACAATGACGAAGGGGAACTGCTCGATAGCCAAGGTAATCGAGTCCGTTTCACCTTAATGACTAATGCTGGTAATAAGCTGCGAGAAGCCATGGGAGCACAGATTAAGCAAGACCTCAGTAAAATTGGCATTCAAGTCGATTTTACTCCCATTGCCTTCAATACCCTAGTAGACAAACTCGGCAATAGCTTAGATTGGGAATGCCATCTCCTTGGTTTTAGTGGCGGTGGCTTTGAACCCAATAATAGTTCTAATGTCTGGTCTGTAGATGGGGGATTGCACAGCTTTAATCAAAAAACCTTCCCTGGTCAATCCCCGATCCAAGGTCGTAAAATAGCCGATTGGGAGCAAAAAATAAGTGACCTTTATATCCAAGGCGCTCAAGAGTTAGATGAAAAAAATCGCAAAAAAATTTATCAAGAAGCCCAACGGATTAATTTAGAACACTTGCCTTATATTTATCTGATTAATCCTCTCTCCATGACCGCAGTTCGTAATTCCATAGAAGGAATTGAATATTCCGCTCTAGGAGGCGCATTCTGGAATATTGATCAACTGAAAATTTCAGAATGATAACATTGGGAATAGGGAGCAGGGAGCAGGGAGCAGGGAATAGGGAACAGGGAATAGGGAAAAGGGAACAGTAGGAAAGAATTAGGAGGAGTTTTTGATGTTATGATCAATCAGCATTGGGTTTCATGATCTATTTAGAAATACTATATAGCGTTTCTTGCATGTGTAAGGTACACTTATCAACCTCAAAGTCCCCCTTTTTAAGGGGGATTTAGGGGGATCCCTTGGGTACATCTCATTTTTGGTGTTTGACCCCGTGGTGCGTTACGGGGCGACTGGCTACGAAGTTGAATATGATGGCAATCCCCCCCTAACGCACCCTACGCACTTATCAACCTCAAAGTCCCCCTTTTTAAGGGGGATTTAGGGGGATCCCTTGGGTACATCTCATTTTTGGTGTTTGACCCCGTGGTGCGTTACGGGGCGACTGGCTACGAAGTTGAATATGATGGCAATCCCCCCCTAACGCACCCTACGCACTTATCAACTATAAATCGTAGCTCAACCGGAAACATTAAATATTAAACCGGATAACCTTAAACCTAATAACCTTAAACCTAATAACCTTCAACCTTAAACTAAATAACCAGATAACCTTAAACCTTCAACCTAATAACCTGATAACCTTAAAATGACTCAACCCGAAGCATTAAAATCTCTACTGGAAGCAGTTGCGGCTGGTGACCTTAGCCCAACTGTTGCTCTAGATAAACTGAAGGATTTTACCTACGAAGAAGTCGGTGATTTTGCCAAAATTGACCACCACCGCACCTTAAGAACTGGATTTCCTGAGGTAATTTGGGGAGAGGGAAAAACCCCTGACCAAATTGCTCAGATTATGGCAGTAATGCGCCAGCAGAATCCAGTAGTAATGGCCACACGGATTACACCAGAGGTGGCAACGGAGCTAGAGTCAAAAGTCCCAGAGTTACAGTATTATTCCACAGCTCGAATTTGTGCGATCGCACCATCTCAGCTCGAACCTAAGTATGCCGGTATCATTAGTCTAATTTCTGCGGGCACATCCGATTTACCAGTAGCTCAGGAAGCCGCAGTAACTGCTGAATTATGTGGGTTTCAGGTCAAGCGCCTTTGGGATGTGGGGGTAGCTGGTATCCACCGCTTGCTGAATAATCGACAGGTGATTGCCGAGGCCGATGTCTTAATTGTCGTAGCTGGGATGGAAGGAGCATTACCCAGTGTGGTAGCTGGCATGGCCGATTGTCCAGTTATTGCCGTTCCTACTAGTGTCGGCTATGGAGCCAGTTTTGGTGGTATGGCACCCCTGTTAACCATGTTGAATTCTTGCGCACCAGGCATAGGAGTAGTAAATATTGATAATGGCTTTGGTGCTGCTGTCTTAGCTGGAAAAATTCTTAGGACTGGTAATAAGTTACACGGTAAGCATTCAGCCATCAGCTATCAGCCGACAGCTGATGGCTGACGGCTGATAGCTGATAGCTGATAGCTGATGAACAGGGATTTTCAAGCAGCCGTACCAGCACCTTAAGCTTGTTTACTACCTCCCGTTGATTAGCTGACCGCTGACCGCTGACCGCTGACCGCTGACCGCTGACCGCTGACCGCTGACCGCTGACCGCTGACCGCTGACCGCTGACCGCTGACCGCTGACCGCTGACCGCTGACCGCTGACCGCTGACCGNTCCTAGCTCTTTCAATATCCATTGTTCCATATTTGTGATAATAGATGCCAGAGGCGATTCTAGCAAGAACACACACTTGACTCTTTTTGTCAAGTTTTATGTTAAGAAAGATGTTTATAAAGCATAGCTTTTTAAGGGGGATTTAGGGGGATCCCTACCTCATGGGATAGAGAATTGCTATAATTTGTTCTTCAACAGTTTTCCCTCTATGTTTTAAGTAGGGGGCAAAATGACTTTGAGTATTCTTTGCCATAGATTTTAACACCTTGTTTACTTCATAGTTTACTTCCTTAAGTATAATCCAAGGATAAATGCGATCGCTTCGGGAAGGGGAGGACGAGGGAGATCGATATGCGATCGCACAAAGGTACAGTCAAATTCAGCCAAAATATCTTCTAGGGTAAAGGGAAGGTCAAAATATTGGCTAAAGCTGTAAGGTTGTCCAGCTTTGAGAATGCGGCGGCGGTTCATTTGTGGTTAGTCTTCGTTTGTTTTTAGGGAATTCGGAGCAGGGACTTAAGAGCAAGAGTAAAGATAGAAAACTAGTTTTTAATATTATGAACAATCACCAATACTGTTTATCAACTATTTATAAATTAAATTTTATACCTAGATTTTATACTTCAACATCCTCAAGTAACTGGAAATAATCTCCAAAATTATTGCTTAGGAAGAGTCAAAAAAAATACCAATTAAAGTAGGGTGGGCAAAGTAATCTAATCTAAACGACTCAAAATAACCAAACTTTCTTTGCCCACCCTACAAGCTCTCTTCCCGACTCCCGACTCCCGACTCCCGATTACCTTGTACCTATAAAAATAATTTTGTCAACCCCTCCTCAGGCGATATACTAAAATTTAACCATGTTTTTATATTTAAAATGAACTCCTCAACACCATCCATCCAATTCTTTGACGGTATTTATGAACAGCTGAGTGACGTCAGCCTCAGAAAAAACCGACGGTCAGGAGCCCGCATCGTCTTGATGACCTTTGAAAAGTTAAAGGCTATTGAACAATTCAACAGTTATAGAAACCGATTTTCTCAATCAATGGTCTTAACAGACGAAGAAGGGGTCATTGCTATGACTCCTTCCTCAATAAAATTTCGCTTCGGTGGTCCAGAAGGAGATGAGCTAGCAGGAGTGGAGTGTAAAGTTGAAATTGACGAAGACGACCACTGGGAACGCTTCATGCGCTTCATGAATCGGTACGCTGAAGCCAACGGCATGGCTTACGGTGAAACCAAACCATCAACTGAAGGATAATTACCCATCCTAAACATTTTCCCCCGTCTTCCCGTCCCCGTATCCCCGTGTTAGCCTAACCGATGAGTATGGTATCAGACACGATATAGAGTATCAAGGATGAAGTATGAAAGTCGCAATTACTGGAGCAACAGGATTTGTCGGTAGCCGCTTAGTGGAGCGTCTACAGGAAGAAGGACATCAACCCTTAATTATAACCCGTAACTCAGCTAAAGCTACGGCGCAATTTCCCAATATAGAAACTATTGCCTACACTCCCACCGAATCAGGGGATTGGCAAAATGCGATCGCAGGCTGTGATGGTGTAGTCAATTTAGCCGGAGCCCCGATTGCTGAGGAGCGCTGGACACCAGCCCGTAAGGAAGACATCCTCAATAGCCGCCAATTAGGGACCCAAAAAATAGTGGAAGCGATCGCCCTTGCTGACCCTAAACCCACGGTATTAGTAAACGCTTCTGCCATTGGTTACTACGGCACTAGTGAAACAGTAACCTTTGATGAAACAAGTCCTGCTGGAGAGGACTTTCTGGCAGAGGTTTGTCAAGCCTGGGAAGGGGAAGCCCAGAAAGTCCAAGATGCAGATGTGCGACTAGTGATTCTGCGCATTGGTATAGTTTTGGGCAATGGCGGTGCCCTAGCGAAAATGATACCCCCCTTTCAAATGTTTGCTGGAGGGCCAATCGGTACCGGTCGCCAATGGTTTTCTTGGATTCACCGAGATGACTTAGTGAACTTAATCATAGCTGCCCTAACCCGACCAGACATGGAAGGGATTTTCAATGCCACAGCTCCCAATCCTGTCTTGATGTCCGAACTATGTAAAGCCATTGGAGATGTTCTCAATCGTCCCTCCTGGTTACCAGTTCCCAGTGTTGCTCTAGAAGCCCTTTTGGGAGAAGGAGCCATAGTAGTCTTGGAAGGTCAACAGGTGCTACCCAAACGAACCACTAGTTATGGATGGGAATATCAGTATTCCACAGTAAAACAAGCTCTAGTAGACATATTGAAAACTGAAAATTGTTAATTGTTAATTGATAACAGATAACAATTAACAATTAACAATTAACAATTTCTAAATGACTAATGACTAATAACTAATGACTATAACTACTACGGTAACTACTACGGTGTTGCAGTCATGGCATTAGTGGGAGTCGGAGGAAGTTCCTCTTCCTCTATCTGAGCCGGAACCCGTTCTACTCTAGCACCAAGTTGTCGCAGTTTCCCCTCCAAGTCTTCATAACCCCGGTCTAAATGACGGAGTCCTTGAATCGTAGTTATTCCTTCTGCCGCTAACCCAGCGACCACAAGTGCAGCAGATGCCCGTAAATCCGTACCCACTACTGGTGCTCCCGACAACATTGGCACACCTCGGATAATCGCATTATTCCCTTTAACCCGTATATCCGCCCCCATGCGATTCAATTCGGCAACATGACGCAGCCGATTTTCAAAAACCGTTTCGCTAACAACACAGTTTCCTTCACTCAGAGCCAGCAACGCCGTAAACTGGGCTTGCATATCCGTAGGAAATCCAGGATAAGGCAAGGTTTCAATATCCGTTGCCCTTAGTTTATTAGGAATAATTCGTAACCGATTGGGTGCCTCAACCATCACCTCACTACCAATTGCCTGTAGCTTAGCAATCACAGCAGTTAAATGTTCCGGTATTACTGGGTAAAGGCTCAGTTCAGAGTGGGTAATTGCCCCAGCTACCAAGAAAGTTCCAGCCTCAATCCGGTCAGGAATAATTGGGTAATCCACCGAATGTAAACTAGAAACCCCAGAGATACTAATAGTTTTAGTACCAGCACCACTAATTTGAGCTCCCATCGCTCGGCAGAAATTCGCCAAATCCTCCACTTCTGGCTCTTGAGCTGCATTTTCAAGGGTGGTTTCCCCTTCTGCCAGAGTCGCTGCCATCAGCAGAGTTTCCGTTGCCCCCACACTGGGGTAATCCAGGTAGATTTTCGCCCCCTTTAGCTTGTTGTTACCTGTTCCTTTCACATAAGCATTGACAATGCCATGCTCAATATGAACCTGAGCGCCCATAGCTTGTAGACCCCTGACATGGAGGTCTACTGGTCTAGCACCAATAGCACAGCCACCAGGCAGTGGTATCCGTGCCACTCCCAATCGCGCTAGGATCGGACCGAGGATAAAAAAGCTAGCTCGCAGCTGGCTCACCAACTCATAGGGAGCTTTTGATTGTCCGATATGGCTGACATCTAGGTCTAAGATGTCACCACTGCGTTTGAGCTTCACTCCCACAGCAGCAAGAATCTGGCTCATACGCTCGATATCTACTAGGGAGGGCACATTACGCAGTCGGCAATCTTGAGAACACAGTAAAGCCCCTGCCATAATTGCCAAGGCAGAATTTTTAGCTCCACTAATTTTTACCTGTCCGTGGAGAGACGCTCTACCCCAAATCTTGAGAACCGATTCGTTTTCCTGGGACAGAGATGGGGGATTTATCGGGCTTTGAGAGTGATTAATGGGTCTATCCTCCAAAATCATTATAATTTCTGGCGAAATGTTAAATTTGGTTTTGATTTTACCTGAAAGTTTTTAAATGTCTAGTTTTCCACGTATCTTGATCAAATGTCAGGTTTTCCACTATACTCAGAAGTTGGCAATGTAAACCGGTAAATTTTCAGGCGTTGCGGCTATCGACAACAAACTTGTCCACAATAGCAGTAAATGCTGTATACTAAAAAACCGGTGAGCTAATAGAGCAACCCCCATAGCAACCCTAAGTTGAATCCTAAACCGTGACAGTTATGACTCAGGACTGACCACTCTCGGAATCACCAACGATTGCTATAGCGCCAACAAACGCGGAACTGGCGGAATTGGTAGACGCGCTAGATTCAGGTTCTAGTGTTCGCAAGGACTTCCGGGTTCAAGTCCCGGGTTCCGCATAATTAACCAAACTGGTATGCTCACAAGCACCAAGAATCCCCTAGTCAAGGAAATTCGGAAGCTGCACAGAGTCAAAGGACGTCGGCAGCAAGACCTATTTCTGTTGGAGGGAACCCACCTGTTGGCAGAAGCCTGTGCCGTAGATTATCCCCTAGTCACCCTCTGCTATACATCAGAATGGCTTGAAGCTCATCCACAACTATCCCAAGATGCTTCCGTTCGGTCTCAAAGAGTGGAAGTGGTAAGTCAGTCTGTACTAAAAGCGATCGCTACTACAGTTGAGCCAGATGGAGTAGTAGCCACAGCAACCCGTCTTCCCCTTTCCCCGAAACCCCTCAATTCCCTCTCCCTAGGGCTGGCTCTAGAAACCATACAAGACCCAGGAAATCTTGGAACAATCATTAGAACTGCGGTAGCCGCTGGTGCAGAAGGATTGTGGCTGAGTTCCGATAGTGTAGAGCTAGATAATCCTAAAGTATTGCGAGCCTCAGTCGGTCAGTGGTTCCGTCTGCCCATGGCAGTTACCCCCCATTTGCCCACCCTCGTAGCTCAAGCTCAAGCTCAAGGGATACAAGTAGTGGCCACAGTACCAGATGCTAAGGTCAGTTACTGGGACATAGATTGGCGCTGTCCTAGCTTAATACTCCTGGGCAATGAAGCAGCTGGACTTAGGGAAGACTTGGTAAAAACAGCAGATCAGCAAGTGAATATTCCCCTGATGCCAGGAGTAGAATCCTTAAATGTAGCCATTGCTGCTGCCTTGATGTTGTACGAAGCTAAACGGCAACGTTTTTTTAAAGTCTGATATCATGTCTGTTTGAATACTTACACTTTGGTAAATCGAAGGCAGAGGGCAGAAGGCAGAAGGCAGAAGTAAAGGAATAAGGTTTAATCGGAGATAGTTTTTATCACTAATTATCCGGACATGATATAAAGTATAAAGTCTGAGGTAGGCTGGTTGACTGACAAAACTCAACCAGCTTAGTTAAACCACCTTACTTTAAAGGCATCTACATCTAATTTTATGATTTTTATAAAAAATAGTGTTCTTGGAATTCCAAAAACACTATTTTTATAAATTGCCTTATCAACAAGAACAATAAAGTAGGGTTTATTAAGAACTATCCCCGGTTACCCAACAAGATGGGAATACGGATGATAACTATCCCCAGTTTATTCACACCCGGTGTCGATATAGACTCCCAAAGAGGTGAGATAGCCACTAGCGCTGCCGAAGAATGATTGAATGGTGGGTTGGGCAGCTTTCAAGGTGAATGGCTTTCGGTTTGATGTTGCTTGCATAGTACCAAACGGACCATAGCTCTTGCCCTTAAGAGTCTTAAATGTTAATTGGGCAATTAAGGGTTTGTTGCCAGCATATGAATAGTCAGCAACGTAACCATCTACTTCTACTAATGGATCATCTGCACTAAAAGAAATGGTGGTCTCTCCGCCACCAGTACCCCCATTCTGAAATGATTTTCCATTGGCATAACTTACCTTAAAGCCATCAATAATAAAGCCATGATGAACGGTTATTTCAGTAATTGGACCTAATGTTCTGGCCTCAGGGAAATTATAAAATTCAGTGGTTGTCCGTCCTACAGGGCCATCAATAACTTGGGCTTGGGCAGGATAAACCCCTAGTGTTGTGCTCAGCAAGACTACTGCAGCCAATAGTCCAATCAACTGAAAAAATCGCTTAAACATTACTTAAAACCTCAATCTTTTAAAGGATTTGTAACCCTCCAGAATCTAGCAGGTATGCTAGCCAAAATCTTGAATTATTTAAGGAAATTTTATAGTTATAAAAAAATATTATTTTTGACAGGTGATGGTTCAATATATGCTCAGTATTTCAATGGTAAGAGGCAAGAGGCAAGAGGCAAGAGGCAAGAGGCAAGAGGCAAGAGGCAAGAGGGGAAACAGATTCGGGGTTTTATGGTTCAATAAAAAAAGAGCGATGAAGGGGCGATAGCTTGAGTACAAATGCTCTGCATAAGTGACATGCACCCCATCTAACTTAAGTAAGTTGAAAAAAATCTATAGTTATGACCTGTAACTAATAACAATTAAGGGATTGGGGCTAGCTAAAATTTTTTCTATAGCGGTTTCTAGCCTAATGAGGTACACAGGAGTTTTTCCGTGTTCCCTGTTCCGTGTTCCGTGTTCCGTGTTCCGTGTTCCCAGATCCGCTGTTCCCAGATCCGCTGTTCCCTATTCCCTTTGGGATCCTTGATACTTCATACTTCATCCTCCCAATCTTAATACTTGGGCACTTGCAATCGTGGATTGCTCAAGTTGAAAATAATAAGGACGAAGCATAGCCAATCTAACTCAGGAGATAGATGTGAGTCAAGACTTTGATTACGATTTAGTGATTATCGGTGCTGGTGTGGGGGGTCATGGTGCTGCCTTACACGCAGTTAGCTGTGGTCTGAAAACCGCTATTATTGAAGCCGCTGACATGGGCGGAACTTGTGTCAACCGGGGCTGCATCCCTTCTAAAGCTCTATTAGCCGCATCAGGTAGAGTGCGAGAGCTACAGGACGCTCATCATCTCAATGCCCTTGGGATTAAAGTAGCTGGGGTTGAGTTTGACCGAAATGCGATCGCAAATCATGCCAGCAATCTAGTCAGTAAAATTCGTGGTGACCTGACCAACAGCCTAAAACGCTTGGGTGTGGATATTATCAAAGGCTGGGGTAAAGTTGCTAGTAATCAAAAAGTAACCGTTGTTACAGACAATGGTGAAAAAACGATCACAGCTAAAGACATTATGATATCCGCTGGTTCAATTCCCTTTGTACCCCCAGGAATTGAGATTGATGGCAAAACCGTATTTACCAGTGATGATGCCATAAAACTAGAATGGCTGCCAGATTGGGTAGCAATCGTGGGCAGTGGTTACATTGGTCTAGAGTTTGCCGATGTCTACACAGCACTAGGATGTGAAATCACCATGATCGAAGCCCTAGACAACCTGATGCCAACCTTTGACCCTGATATTGCCAAACTAGCCACACGAATACTGATCAAACCTCGGGACATTGAAACCCACACTGGGGTGCTAGCGATGAAAGTAACTCCCGGTTCCCCTGTGGTAATTGAACTAGCAGATGCCAAAACTAAGGAAGTAGTCGATGTGCTCGAAGTCGATGCTTGTCTGGTCGCTACAGGTCGGATTCCCGCCACCAAAGACCTAGGACTAGATGCCGTAGGTGTGGAAACAAACCGGCGCGGTTTTATTCCCGTAGATGACACCATGGCAGTACTTTCAGCAGGGGAACCCGTGCCCCATCTTTGGGCAATTGGTGATGCCACTGGGAAAATGATGTTAGCCCATGCCGCATCCGCTCAAGGTATTGTCGCAGTAGAGAATATCTGTGGACGTCAGCGCACCGTAGACTATCGCAGCATACCCGCAGCCGCCTTTACCCATCCAGAAATCAGCTACGTCGGCCTGAGCGAACCACAAGCCAAACAATTGGCCTCCGAAGAAGGCTTTGAAGTATCCGTTGTAAGATCTTACTTTAAGGGGAATTCTAAAGCGATCGCAGAAGGAGAAGCAGATGGGGTAGCGAAAGTGATCTACCGTAAAGATACCGGGGAAGTGCTAGGAGTCCACATCCTAGGTATCCACGCCTCCGACTTAATTCACGAAGCCTCAAATGCGATCGCAAACAGACAATCCGTCAACTCCCTCGCCTACCTAGTCCATGCTCACCCCACTCTCTCAGAAGTACTCGACGAAGCTTACAAACGAGCTGTAACTCATTAGTCATAATCCTTTGTTAATTGCTAATTAACAAAGGATTATGAAACTGACGCACTGAGGGACTGACGCACTGAGGGACTGACGCACTGAGAGACTGACGCACTGAGGGACTGACGCCAAACACGGACTATATAAAACTACTGATGCAAATTCGCCGACGCCCACCTAATCCAGCAGTTAAAATCCAAACCCTGCACTATCAAGTTGCATTACCAGACGATAAACCCCACCATATTCTCGAAGAAATTGTCTGGCACAAAGAGAAAGAAATTGACCAGATGCGGGAAAGTCTGCCCCTAGTGGAGTTGCGCAAGGGAGTACAAACAGCACCACCCCCCCGAGACTTTCTAGCAGCCCTAAAATCAGGAAAGACTAGCCCTGCCCTGATTGCAGAAATCAAAAAAGCATCTCCTAGCAAGGGGGTTATTCGAGAAGATTTTGACCCAGTAGCCATTGCTCAGTCATACTGCCAAGGTGGTGCTAGTGCGATCTCAGTGCTGACCGATCAAAAATTCTTTCAGGGTAGTTGGGAAAACCTGGCAAAAGTTCGTGCTGCTGTAGACATGCCTTTGCTGTGTAAGGAGTTCATCATCTATCCCTACCAAATGTACATGGCTCGTAGTCACGGAGCAGATGCAGTTTTATTGATTGCAGCCATCCTTTCCGATCAAGACCTGCAATACTTTATCAAAATTGCTAAGACTCTGTCGATCACCCCCTTGATCGAAGTCCATACCCAATCTGAATTAGATCGAGTATTATCTCTCGATGGCGTTACCCTAGTAGGTATAAACAATCGTAACTTGGAAGATTTTTCCGTCGATTTACAAACAACCTGTCAAATACTAGCAGCAAGGGGTAACCAACTACTCGAACGTGGCATTCTGGTAGTCAGTGAATCAGGGCTTCATACCAACGCTCACCTTGATCAGGTAGCATCTGCCGGAGCCACAGCCGTCCTGATTGGTGAGTCATTGGTAAAACAGCCAGACCCAGCAGTTGCTATTGCCAGCTTGTTTAGCCATCAGTGACCCATAGCCCAAAAAAATAGTCAATTGTGATGGCAGACTCAGACTCACCGAGGTACAGCAAATTTCATGGATCCAATTCCCCTTCCATCTTATATTCACTACGAACTGCTGCTCCAACTGCTAGAGCGCCAAACAGCATTTGCTACCAGTCAAAACCCCCAATTGCGAGAGCAGGTTCATGAATTGATCAGTACTCTGCGTAAAGCCCGAGCTCAACAGAAGCAATTAGAACAAAGCTGTCAGCGAGCCAACTTGCCCATGGAGTATCGCTGGTCTCTCAACAGCGTCAAGTTGGATGCCCATGATTCAACAAATGGTTTACCGGATTCAGCAGGAAGACTCCCCCATTAAATAGTCAACAAATTGTCAACTTCATAAAAAAAAACTAAGAAATTTAGTCAGAGTATCTCATTTGAGCCAATATATTTTGAGATTGTTACCTACTCCTGAGGAGCGTTACTCCCACTGTCGGCATCAATAACACATGCTCGCTATGGCTCCGAACTAAAGAGTGTCCTAACTGCAGGGTGTCAATATACAAAGACTTGAAGGCAAGTTTAAATCTAGCGCGGCTGGGTTGGTCGTGTAAGCATGGGTGGGGATAACCGCTCCCATGCTCCGGTGGTGAAACGCCAAATTAACCCCTAAATTAACCTTGAATTTCCGGTTTTGTCCGGTAAGATCCAAGACTTAATCGGTCACTTCAGAGTAACTAACCAATCATCAGATCACAACAACCCTAGATACCAAGACTAACTACAGATGGAAGACAAGCTCAAACTAATGATTCCTGGCCCGACGCCAGTACCAGAACAAGTATTACTGGCCATGGCCAAACACCCGATCGGACACCGTAGTCCCGAATTTAGCGAAATCATGGCAGAGGTCAATGAAAACCTCAAATGGCTACACCAGACCAAAAATGATGTCTTGACTGTAACCGCTAGCGGTACCGGAGTCATGGAAGCTGGCATTATTAACTTCCTCAGTGCAGGCGATCGCGTTTTAGTTGGTTCTAATGGTAAATTTGGCGATCGTTGGGGAAAAATCAGTACTGCTTTTGGTCTGGAAGTGGACACCATTACCGCCGAGTGGGGTAAGCCCTTAGATCCGGAGCAGTTTCGCGAAAAGCTAGAAGCTGATACCGAAAAGCAAATCAAAGCCGTAATCGTCACCCACTCTGAAACCTCTACTGGCGTTCTCAACGACTTAGAAACCATAAATCGTTACGTCAAAGACCACGGGGAAGCCCTAATTATTGTTGACGCAGTTACCAGTCTTGGAGCAGTCAATGTACCCATTGATGAGTGGGGTCTCGATGTAGTAGGCTCTGGTTCCCAGAAGGGATACATGATTCCCCCAGGACTAGGATTTGTCAGTGTTAGTCCTAAAGCTTGGGAAGCCTACAAAACGGCTACCCTGCCCAAGTTTTACCTAGATTTGGGGACTTACAAGAAATCTACTGCTAAAAACAGCAATCCCTTTACCCCGCCAGTTAACCTAGTCATTGCCCTACAAACTGCACTGGGCATGATGAAAAGAGAAGGGTTAGAATCAATATTTTCCCGTCACCAGCGTCTGATGGAAGCAACTCGTGCCGCCGTCAAAGCCCTATCATTACCTTTGTTTGGTTCTGATCAGTATGCTAGCCCAGCCGCAACTGCAGTCATTCCCACATCAGTAGAGTCCGAACAAATCCGTTCTGTGATGAAAAAACGCTATAACATTGCTCTAGCTGGGGGACAAGACAACTATAAAGGAAAAATATTCCGCATTGGTCACTTAGGTTTTGTCAGTGAGCAAGATATTCTTACTGTCATTGGTGCTCTCGAAGCCACCCTTCAGGAATTGGGACACCAATCCATGACACCAGGAGCAGGTATTGCTGCTGCTGCTAGTGTTTTTGCCAAGAGCTGATAAACAGTTTATGGTTGACGGTTGACGGTTGACTGTGTTATGCGGTGAAAGGTCAACCGTTGGCCTACGGCCACGCTACGCGAACAACTCCTAATAGTGTTTTGAATTTTTAATCAAACTTCCGCCACCTAAGTTCAGCAAGGATGGGGGAATAATTCCTAATTGAGTTCAACAGCACCATCAAATCCCAATTCTCAATTAGGACCCAATCACATACCCAATTCCCAACCCAATTCCCAAGTTTTCCTGATCAGTACGAAATCCTAAGGAGTTAATTAAAGAAGTTTTGGCTCTGCCATAAGAGATCATCCTAAATAACCGCCCAAATCTGTTATGCCCTGACTGGGAAAAAAAATTTGACTTGATCAAAAGTTTTTTAACTCTCAAAGCAATGCCCAGTAATGATTTCAGCATCAGTTAAATTCCAATTACCATAACAAGTTCGGAAGAGCCGAAGGGTTTAACTGGTCTTACGTAGAATAAAATACATGGGTGATGTGAGGGTATGCAAAAGCCAATGTTTGAAACAGCTGAACAATTTCCTGTCTTGGGGTTACCCGTTCACCTTTTAGACAACTATAGTCATTACTTAGATGATCGTCTCACCAAAGGTCTAGGTAGTCATGTGGTAACTCTAAATGCTGAAATGGCAATCCAGGGAGAGCGCAACCCTGAGCTAGCTGCCGTTATCAAGCAGGCAGAACTAGTGATTCCTGATGGGGCAGGTATTATATTTTACTTACGACTCCACGGAAAAAAAAAGCAGCGCTGTCCAGGAATTGAACTAGCTCAGTCTTTACTGGTCAAGGCTGGACAATACGGAGAATCTTGCCCAGTGTTCTTCTATGGGGCAGCCCCTGATGTAGTCCAAAAAACAGCTAGGGTTTGGCAGAAGAGAGTTCCAAAATTAGCGATCGCAGGAATTAGTCATGGCTACCTCAGTGCAGAAGCAGAGGAAGAATTAAAGCTGACCTTAAAACAACAGCAGCCCAAAATCATATTAGTCGGCTTAGGTGTACCACGTCAAGAATTTTGGATTGCCCAGAATCGCCACCTGTGTCCCCAATCCACTTGGATTGGTGTTGGTGGTAGCTTTGATATCTGGTCAGGGGCTAAAACCCGTGCGCCAGCCTGGTTCCGGAACAATAATCTTGAATGGTTATATCGGTTGTATCAAGAACCCCACCGTTGGCGGCGAATGATGGTTCTGCCTCAGTTTGCTCTCAAAGCCTTAGCTCAAAGAATAATGGTTTTCCCTCAGTTTGCTCTCAAAGCCTTAGGTCAAAGGTTGGCATAACCTAATCCCTATCCCTGATCAATAGACCTCAAAGGATTAGTTCGCACCATTAGTATTGTTTCGTATTGTTTTTATGCGATCGCTAATGGGGATCGGCTGTGTGCTCAAGCTTGCGTCCGCAGCTTATTAGCCCCGTGGAAGGCCAGTTGTTCATCTGACTCCCGATCTCCCCATCTCCGGATCTCCCCATCTCCCCACACCTCCCACACCTCCCACACTTCCCTATCTTTCCCTAATCCCTAATGACCCAGAAAGCGATAATCAAATTACAAGGAGTAACAACAACCTATCCCAACAACCGAGGTTTGTTTAACGTCAATCTAGAAGTCAAGTCAGGAGACTTTTTATTTATCACAGGGCCTTCTGGTGCTGGTAAATCCACATTGCTAAAGTTACTCTATGGTGAACAGCGCCCCACCCAAGGGAAAGTATTTGTCGATCAATTCAATGTTGGGCAATTACGAGGCGATCGCTTGTCATTCCTACGCCGTCGCCTGGGGATTGTTTTTCAGGACTACAAACTAATTCCCAAGCGAACTGTGTCAGAGAATATCGCTTTTGTTCTGTGGGCACAGAGTTTCACTCGCAAAGAAATTAAGCGACGCCTAACACCAACCCTTAAATTAGTCGGTTTGCAACACAAAGCCAACTGTTTTCCAGAGCAACTTTCAGGAGGAGAACAACAACGGGTAAGCCTGGCTCGTGCCATTGTTAGTACACCGCCCTTGATATTAGCTGATGAACCAACAGGTAACCTCGATCCCGACAATTCTTGGCAGGTATTAAACATTCTCAGGAAACTCAATCACCTAGGCACTACAGTTATTGTCACAACTCATGATGAAAACTTAGTCAGAATCTCCAATCAGCCAGTAGTACAGCTGCGAGAAGGACGTTTGTCTTGTCCTTTTTAGAAGCAATAGTTTACGATTACGATTTGTTTGCTGGTTTCCCTAACCTTACCCCATAATTTTTAATTATACATTAGACTTCGCGGCAGTTGTCGGTAACAGCGGATATGGTAACAGGAAACAGTGGACAATAATTGACGCAAACACTATTCTAAAAAGACTTTTGCAAGAGGTCTATTAGAGCACTGGACTCAAGGATTGTTCTTCAATTTTCTTAGCACTCTTAGTCAGTCCTACTCTGAGTTGTTGGTATTCAGACTCAAGCTGCGCAAAAATTTCCGCTGCTCCAGTGATGGTTTCCGACCTGCCCAGACTTTCCAGTTCGTGACACAGTTTGGAGAGATTTATACCCCCTAGGGTAGCGCTACTAGACTTTAATGTGTGAGCCGCAATTTCCATGGCTTTTGGCTCTTCTTCACTAATTGCTTGAGCCATGTTTTGCACTAACCTCGGAGTATCTTTTAAGTAAATTTCAATCAAACCAAGCAAGCATTCGGCCCCCCGTTCTCCGATACTGTCGATCAAGGATTGCAAAACCGAAAAGTCAACAGCTTGATCAGCTACTACTGGGTTGGAAGGTTGACGATAGTGCGGACATTGACTCAAGGCACGGACTAACTCTGGTACCTGGATAGGCTTGCTAATGTAATCATCCATTCCTGCACTCAGGCACATTTCTCGATCCCCTTCCATGGCATTAGCAGTCATGGCAATAATCCAGGGGCGTAAATGAGCTGGCCATTGTTCACAAATGCGTTGCGTCGCAGTTAAGCCATCCATTTCCGGCATCTGGACATCCATCAAAACCAAGTCATAGGGCTGACGACTAAGAGCTTGGAGTACTTCTAATCCATTCCCCGCGACATCAGCCCGGTAACCCATCCGTTTCAACAATTGCAGGGCTAACTGCTGGTTAACGATATTATCTTCAGCCAACAAAATCCGCAAAGGATGCTTTTGAGCCATTTCGGTGTCAAGTTTTAGGTGTTGAGCAGGTGTTCGCTTAATCTTGATCGGCTGTCCGCTCATCACCTGGGTCAAAACATCGTGAAGCTGAGATTGCTTAATAGGCTTGTTTAAGACAGCTGCAATATCTAGCTGACTCTGATGATGCTTTGTATCTGATTGATTCATTGAGCTCAGCATTACCAAGGGCAAGGCTTGACCCTCAGACTGCTGGCGGATTTTCGTTGCTAGGGTAAAACCATCCATCTCAGGCATATACCCATCCAGAATGGCAATGTCAAATTTATCCCCCTGACTGAGCCAATCGAGAGCTTCTCTACCTGATGCTGCTGTCTGGGTAAGCATACCCCAAGACTTAGCTTGCTCGGAGATAATCGTGCGGTTGGTCGCACTATCATCTACAATCAACAGCCGCTTTCCTTCTAACAATGGCTGAGATACTGGCAGCTTAGGTTCCTCGATCGGATCAGGCTGTTTAGCCAATACAGTGAAATAAAATTTAGAGCCTTGACCAACTTGACTTTCTACCCAAATTTTCCCACCCATCATGGTGGTGAGCCGTTGACAAATGGCCAAACCAAGACCTGTGCCTCCATATTGGCGAGATGTGGAGGAATCCACCTGAGAGAAGGACTGGAAGAGGCGGTCGATCCGATCCTCAGGAATGCCAATCCCAGTATCCTTGACCACAAATTGGATTTCGTAGATCGAAGATTGAGTAGAGGCGGAACGAAATCTGGCAGTGTGAGGGTTGCGGGAAGAAATCTGGGGGTGAGGCGGTGAAAATACTCTCGTGTTGTCTCTGGTATTGTTCTGTGTTCCTTTAGCTCCCCTGACCCCGTTGATATAGCCCGTCTGGTCAAATCCTCCTTGTAGAGTGTAGTCCTTTCCATTGGCTAGAGTAGGGAAACTCAAAGAGTAATGTTTTCCGTAGTCAGGAGCAGAGGCCAACGGGTAGGAGTAGTTAGCAGTATTACTGTGTTCTGTTTCTTTGCCATCAACCAATTCCCCTATGCTAAGTTCTCGGGCAGTTACAGAAACTAACACTTCCCCGATATGGGTAAATTTAATCGCATTCCCCAACAAATTGACTAGAATTTGGCGCAGCCGAGTCACATCTCCCACAATCATGGGTGGAGTGTTGGGATGGAATAGATAGGCTAACTCCAATTTTTTCTCAGCTGCTTTTGCCGCCAACAAATCTAAGGATTCCTCAATGCAAGTGATCAGATTAAACGGTTGTTCTTCTAACTCCAGCTTTCCAGATTCAATTTTTGAAAAATCGAGAATATCATTAATGATGGTGAGTAAACTATCCCCACTATTGCGGATAGTTTCCACAAAGTCTCGTTGCTGGGAGGTTAGGTCTGTATCCAGTAGCAAACCCGTCATGCCAATCACGGCATTCATAGGAGTGCGGATTTCATGGCTCATGGTTGCCAGAAATTCGCTTTTTGCCTGAGTGGCCGCTTCGGCAGTTCTTCTAGCTTGCTCTAGGGCGAAATTTTGCTCAGTCAATTGCTCTCGTTGGCGGGTTTCTTGCTCAAGCAGGTGAGCCTGAGCAATAGCAATCCCTACTTGGTCAGCGACGGCTTCGAGTAACTCAATTTCATCCAGACTCCACTGACGAAATTCATCACACTGATGTATTCCAATCACACCATTCGGTTCCCCCTGATAGGAAGTACGAATTACCAACATGGATTTGACTCCAATCTGCCGACTTATTGGGATCATCGGTTTCAGAAGGGGGTCTTCGTAAACATTAGGGGAACTGATGGCTCGGTCTTGGACTAACAACTGCTCTAAATGAGGATTCCCCAGAATCGGAATTTCTAAATCCAGTATCGATAGATAACCCTTTTCTAAATACTCAGCAACTGTAGGAATGCGAGGATAAGGTTGGGAAACATAGGTATGAATGGTGCAACGGTTCACCTGAAACACTTGACCAATTTGTGTGGCGGTGGTCTGAAAAATTTGTTTAGTCTTTAAACTTTGGCGGATTTCTTGGGTCACCTGTTTGAGTAGCATCACACGAGTCAGTTGCTGGTGTAATGCTTCCTCGGCTTGCTTTTGCTCAGATATATCAATCGATACGCTTAATACCGCTGGCATGTGGGCAATTGCTAAGGAGAAGGGAATTTTGGTAGTTTGGATGATAAGCTTTTCTCCATCAGGATAGATGATCGTCTCTTCTGGAAGGTGTGTCGGTTCTCCACTCTCCAATACCTGCAAATCCGCCTCTCTAAACTCGAAGGATTTTAGGAAGGATTGAGCAAAATCTTCATCCCGATGGTATAGTAAATCATCTACTGTCGTACCATAAGCTTCCGCAACTGCTTTGTTGGCTAGAAGAAACTCTCCATCTCGGTTCTTGGCGTAAATGAAATGAGGCACTAAATCAATAACTTGACGCAGTTGTCTCTCACTTTCTTTCAGATGTGACTCGGTTAATTTACGATTTGTAATATCTCGGATAGTACCAGAGGTACCTGTGATATTACTGTCAGGATCTAGGGTTAATTGCGCATGAATTTCGAGCCAGCCCGAGCCGCCATCCTTGGTAATATACCTTAGTTCCTGCTGATAATACTCCTGTTTTTGGGTAATTAGAGATTGAAACAGTTCTATGTTAGTTTGACGGTCATCAGGATGGAGATAATCAATAAAGTTAGTACCAATGCTATCTGCTACAGAAAAGCCCGTCATTTCTGTCCAAGTTGGATTGAGAAAGGTCAATACCCCAACCCCATCGGTTTGGAAAATAACCTCTTGCACATTTTCCACCACTGACCGATACTGCTCCTCTCTCTCCAGCAAGGCGAGTTCAACTCGCTTGCGTTCGGTAATGTCTTCCACAGAGCCTTCGTAGTAGAGCAAATTCCCATTAGTGTCTCGGACAGGGCGCACATTTTCCAAAATCGAGATTACACTACCATCTTTGCGATAAGCCTGAGCCTCAATGGATGATAAAGCGTCATTGTCCGCTAGCAAGTTAGTAAACTCGTTACGAGCCTCAGTGTCCACGTAAATTTGCTTTGAAACGTTCGTAATCGACTCCACTAGTTCTTCTGGAGAAGAATAGCCATAAATTCGCGCTAAGGCTGGATTGGCACTAATAAAGCGTCCATCCGGTGTAATCTGATAGATGCCCTCTACTGAATTCTCAAAGATGCTACGGTAATTCGCTTCAGCTTGTCGCAGCGCTTCCTCGGCTCGCTTGCGATTGGTGATATCACTAAAGGTACAAATGACTTGCTCTACTAATCCATCCACCCCCACCTGGGGATCGGCATTCACTAGTAACCATACCCAATCTTCAGTAGCTTGATTATGGACACCCATTACCACGTTTCTTACCAGTCTACGGGTGCTTATTGCCTGTTGGATAGGACGACTTTCAGTGGGGAATGGAGTGGTGTCTTCGTGAATGATATTCCAATCTGAACCAAAAGGACTTTTATCCAACAATTCACTTTCGGTGAAGCCCAATATATCGAGAGCCGCTTGATTAAAGAGCATGAATTCGGTTTTTGCCTCGAATAGCAATACCCCGACCTGCATTTCTCGAATCACGGTTCGGAATAGCCTTTCGCTCTCTTGCAATGCTTCTTGTCTAAGAGCTTGCAGTGCTTTACTCGTTTTCTGCTCGTAATATGAGGCAAGTAAGGTGAGGCTGAAGATGATTAGGTTAGTTATCCCTATGGTGCTTGTTACTACCGAAGTATTTAATGTCGGAGAAAACCCAGTGTCTAATGGTGGAGTAACGGTGAACTTGGCTGCCATCATGGTTGTATAGTTTACAGCGGTAATGGCTAATCCCAGGAGCACTGCCCAGCAAAGCTTCCACCCATGAAGGAATTTTCCGGTTCCTACCCCCACATCAAAAGATAGCCACAAGATGAAAAAGGATGTCAAGCTGGCTATAACAACGGATAGGGCAACTAAAAGGAGGTTGTAGTGAATGAGCCCTGGTATTCCCATGGCAGCGATCAGCAGGTAGGGTACGGATGCGATCGCTAATCCCATTACCACACTGCCCACCATTAACTGTCTGAGGTTGGTGATGGGGCTGACACTATAGAGTACGGCACCAGAGATTAGCACTGCTACCCAGTAAGAAAGCAGTACCATGGGCGTATCATAAGTGATGGGGATCGGAAACCGGAATGCTAGCATTCCCAAAAAGTGTATTGACCAAATCCCAACTCCCATGATCATTGCCCCACCAATCAGCCAACCTTTACGGGTAGGCTTTTGTGAGGTTTTTACTTGTCCAGCTAAAATCAGCACCCTATAGGTCACAATCGAGGCGATAGCAATGGATAGAACAACTAACTGTAGGTCATAGATACCACTCATTGCTCTATCTGTATCGCTAATTGGAACAGTTTTTATGATAAAATTTAGCCAGACAAAAACCATTGAGTAGGGCATACCGAGATATTATCTCCCAGACCCTCTAGGGGCCATTTCGATATATTTATTACGAAAATTGTCTTGTAATTCTGAATAGATGTATTGAATTTACACAATTTTGATAAATTAATTTACCGTATAAATACGGATTTTTACTATAGCTATATCCTGAAATTTACCGAATCTAATCTATTGGTTGAATCAGAAAGCACCAAATTTAAAACTTGGTAATTGTAATTGCAGAGATTTTTTTAGCTACAAAAAAATGGTCAACAGATAGCAGGATAAGTAGATTTATCCATACCTAATTAAATTATTGATAATAATCATTGGGTGTATACCGTAAAAACAACTACTTTGAACGTCTGAAGCTTAGACTAAAGGTAAGCAGTCAGCTAATGCGCTAGGCGCACGCTACGCTAACAGCATTGAGCTATCAGCTAATGTAAGGCAACCCCTGATCAATAAACAGAGTACGAATTTTTTCGTCAATTAAAAGTTAATAGTTAATACTTACGTAAGTCTTGGAAAACTGGGTGTAGTGGGTCATAAACTCGTTCAGAATTTTCTTGAATGACCCGGTGAATGGGAACAACCTCCACCACGCAGTTAGTGTATGCGATCGCATCCAACTGTCCTACCAACTCGGGTGACCAAGGTTCCTCACGAACTCTCTGATTTTGGCAAGTCAGCCACTTAATTAAATGCGATCGCATCACACCTGGTAAAATTCCAGCTTCCACTGGTGGTGTCCACCACTGACCATCTCTCCATCCCCATAAGTTACCTGTGCTAGTTTCCAGCCAATTCCCGTGATTATCTACCAGAATTGCTTCCTGTGCTCCCATATTTTGCGCCATTTGCTTCGCCAGCCATGGAGATAGATAATTCCCGGTCTTGTGAGTGGGTAAGCAGCGATGAAATTTTACCGAAGAGGACTCAGCTACCCAAGCAGTGATGCCTTGTTCTTGCCACTGAGCTAAATTGGCTGGCAGAGGACGACCCATAATCAATTCTCGTCCATCGGGGAATAGGGTAATTCTCAGCACTGGGTAAAGGGTGATCAGTGATTGTGCTCCTTGGCGCAATTGCTCCCAATCCGGCTGTTGCCAACCAAATGCTTGTAAACTCGATTGGAGGCGATGGCAATGATTAGTCCAATGGGTTAGTGGGTGATCTAATGACTGATGGTAAACTCGTAGGGTGGTAAAAACTGTAGCGCCATAGATAAATCCTGGCTCATCAATGGTCAGGCTCAGGGAGTTGCCCTCAATTAGCTGACCATTGTACCAGAAGCAGGGTTTTGACATCACTCTAGCGTTTTCCATACTTATGAGGTACACAAAATTTTTTCAAATCCCCCCCCTCAACGCGCCTGGGTTTCCTATTCCCCATACTCTTACCTCTACTCCATGCTCCCTGCTCACTGCTCCCTAAAACCCCAGACGAAAGTACCTCACCCAATTGATAAATGCTATATCCCTCTTCTGTCACTCTCCGGTTATAATAAGTAGAGAAAGAAAAAAAAGAAACTCTACAAGGTAGGCACAGCAATGGATGTAGAGGAACAAATCCTCAAACATTTAGCCAGGGCTCCCCAGGCANAAAAATATATCGGCAGAGTAAAAGAAGATGGCCGTTCACAACGACGACACAGTAGTTTTTATATAGGATTATATGCTCAAAATTGGGTCAGTTTTAGCGATGAGTGTATTAATTTAGTACGAGAATTAATGAGACTTAATCGTAATAAATGGAAGTATTATTTACGAGGAATGAGAGCTAAATCGCTTGTCCTGTCTGCTTTATAACTATTTTCGTCGCCCCCCCAGCGTATTGATCATCAAGTAAAAATTCGAGGTTTCCGGATCGAACTCTCAGAAATTGAAGCAGTACTTGCCCAACATTCCAACGTGCGAGAAGCTGTAGTCATTGCCCGCGAAGACATTCCAGGAGAAAAGCGACTTGTTGCTTATTTAATTACCAATCAGGAAAAAACTACGATTAATGATTTGCGTTTTTTCCTCAAGACTAAGCTACCCGACTACATGATTCCTGTTGCTTTTGTCTTTCTCGAATTAATGCCTCTAACTCCTAACGGCAAAGTCAACCGTCGTGGTTTACCTATTCCCGATGCTTCAAGTTTAATTCGTGAAACCAGTTTTGTTGCCCCCCGCGACTCGGTGGAATTACGACTAGCTCAAATTTGGTCAGAGATTCTCGGTGTTTCTCCCATCGGAGTCCGAGACAACTTCTTTGACTTGGGTGGTCATTCTATCTTAGCAGTGCGTTTAATGGCTGAGATTGAGAAACAATTTCGCAAAAATCTATCTTTAGCCGCCCTTTTCCAAGGCGCTACCCTAGAACAATTAGCGATTCTACTGCGCCAACAAACTGATACTCACTCTTGGTCTCCCTTAGTTGCCATTCAACCCCAAGGTTCCCAGCCACCGTTCTTCTGTATGCCTGGTTCCGGTGGCAATGTGGTCTACTTCCACCAACTCGCCCGTCATCTGGGAAATGATCGACCTTTTTACGCTTTGCAACCTCCATCCTTAGATGGGGTGTCGGAACCCTTTAGTAGTGTTGAACAAATAGCTGCCTATTACCTGAAAGCTATCCAAACCATTCAACCCTCTGGTCCGTACTTCCTCGGCGGTCATTCCTTTGGGGTTCTGGTTGCCTTTGAAATGGCACAACAGCTACAACAGAAGGGAGAAACGGTCGCCCTACTCGCCCTATTTGACCTTCCCGCCCCACTTCCTGGTAGCACCCCAAAACAGCTAGATTGGGATGATGCCCGATGGTTGACTAATATTGCCTATATCCTAGAAATGTTATCTGGGAAAAATCTAGAGATTTCTTATGAATCCCTAAAACCTCTTACTCCATTAGCACAATTAAACTATCTCAAACAACAGATGGAAACCGTCAATCTGTTGCCACCTAATTCAGGAATTGAACGAGTGCGTGGGATTGTTCAAACGATTAAAGCTGACGAATTTGCTTTTATGAGTTATCTCCCACAAGAAGGCTATCAAGGTGAGATTACCCTGTTCCGCACCAGCGAAGTTTATCAGGATGAATTGGGAATGCTTGGTGAAATTCCCAGGGATCCAACTTGGGGTTGGAATCAGCTTTCTAGCCAAACCGTGGAGGTTGAGGTTGTCCCTGGAAACCATACTACCATGCTTAGTGAACCTTATGTTCAGGTATTAGCTGAAAAACTTTTGATTATGCTAAACAAACAATAAGGCATGAAATTACACTACTACGGGAATATGTTAGGATTTCAGAAGAAAGAACCACAGAGCCACACCAGGACACAAAGAGAATCTATAGCTCTGTGCTATCGTATATGTTACTTTATAGTATATACAACTCTGAGTAGTTAAAAATGAAAGCAATTACGAGTAATCAAGCCAAACAACAATTAGATGAACTAATTGAGCGGGTCATTCTTGACGTCGAACCAACTATTTTATGTAATGATCAAGGAAAACAAGCTGTTTTAATGTCTTTAGATGAATTTAACTCTTGGCAAGAAACACTATATTTATTATCCAATCCTACTAATGCCGAACATCTATTAAAATCAATTGAACAAGCTAAATCAGGAAAAAAGTTAATTAAAGAATTAATTGATGAATGAAAATAACTTTTACTGAAGCATCTTGGTCTGACTATATTTGGCTACAAGATAATGATAAAAGGCTATTAAAAAGAGTCAACTTATTAGTTAGAGACATCATCAGAAATCCATTTGATGGCATTGGCAAACCAGAGCCTCTCAAGGCAAATTTATCAGGATATTGGTCAAGGCGGATAAATTCTGAACATCGTTTAGTTTATGAAATTAATGACGAAGAATTAACAATTATTTCTTGTAGATTTCACTATCAAAAATAAATGATTAGCGATGCTCCTTTGGAGCCGCTACGCGATTGGCCGTAGGCCACGCTAAAAGCGATCGCATTTGAATATGGTAGTTTGAAAGGCGGAATCTAGATAGGGCTTGCTGCATGAGTGTATAAGGTATCGGTTTCTCGATCTAGCGGGTTTCAAAGAAGCTAAAGGATACACTTCTTTTGACTATGTTATCCGCTCAGAAATTGTTGAGAAAGAATATTTCTCAAAGCTAAAATCGAATGAAGCGATGTTCCTTCGGAACCGCTTCGCGAACGCATTATCTTGTCGGTTGGATTTCACGAAGCTCAACCCAACATCATCGATCTCGGGCAACAAATAGCATAAAATCAAGGCAGGAGCAACGAGCTATGATCGGCGAGTCATAGCCATTACCCCGTTGACCGTAAGTTCGGGGAGAATGCCTAAGCTTGGTAGAATTTCTTCTCCTGAACAGACTATGGGTAGGTCATCTCCCTGCCAGACCCAAATCTGCTGACGAGCGAAATCTATTAACCAGGCTAATTGTGTTCCATTACTGAGGCAATGCAGAATCTTGTTTTGCAAGTTTAAAGTGCTTTGGTCAGGGGAACGAATTTCTATCAGCCAATCGGGTGCTCCATCAAGGGGTCCGTCCTGATCAGGAAGATGATCGCAAGCAACGATAGCAATATCTGGCACTGGCGAGTAGGGAGGTATGATGCAGCGTAGCTCCTGCACCGCTTCAAATCCATTGGTACGATCATTAATGTAATTAACCAGATTGCGTTGTAGGCGCGAGTGAAAGAGGGTTGGCATTGGTTTTTGGACTGCTCGCCCATCAATTAATTCCCATGCCGGAGAAGCCTCAATATTGGCTTGAGTGAGGAATTCTGCGAGGGCAATCCTTGGGATCGACTGGGTCATAGCTACTTACAAAATTTCACTGGTTCAGTTTATACCAACCACAGTACAGGCCAAATCTTGCCCAAGGTTGCCCAAGAGAAGCACGCTTCCCTTGCCCGATTACAGACTAGGGCGTGTTTTCAAAGTTTTACGCAAGATTATGATCCCCCCCAGCCCCCCTTAAAAAAGCTATGCTTTATAAACATCTTTCTTAACATAAAACTTGACAAAAAGAGTCAAGTGTGCATAGAGAGGCGATCGCCCTAAATTGACAAAAAGAGTTAAGTGTGTATAAGAGTGCGATCGCTAATCTGGGATTGGAATGGCGCGCGGAACATAATGATCCGCGCTTTGTCGGCAACAACCACCAGGTTTTCACCTGGTGCTATACAGATCATTCCTGCTGATGGGTAGGTTTAGAGAGGTTAAATGTTGCACCAGCCAGCATTAGCAACCACGATATCAATTTTGCCAAACTTACTACGGGCAAAGGTTGCCGCTTGATCAAGCTCACCATCCTTCGTGACATCACAGGGCATAGCAAGTACACGTTGACCGTTGGGATCAATTTGTGAAGCTATGGCTTCTAATCGTTCTGCTCGCCGAGCTAGGAGTACCACATTGGCTCCTTGACGGGCTAATTCATGAGCAAGAGCTGCTCCAATGCCAGAGGAAGATCCTGTGATTAGTGCCACTTAATCCTTAAAGTTGCTCATCTATTGCTTGCTTAAAGTTAATTTCAATCGCTAGTATAAGGTCTAATGAATCTGCCTGCTTTTAAGGGTTAAATAAGTCAAATATCCCAGTTATGCCTAAGTCCTAAAAAATTTTTTGCCAAGGACTTGACACGTTTGTAATATGCATGTAGTATAAAAGTAAGGTCAAAGAGAAAACATCACGCTACAAGGAGGGATGCCCAATGATTCATGTTCGGTTTGAAGGTCGTTCCTACGACATTGCTGAAGGTCAGCTGGGTATAGCCAAAAGTATGAACGATACCGCTGTTAAACAGCAACTCGCGAAGTACTTTGATGTAGCCCCAGAGCGCTTGACCTCTTATGTCATTGACCGCAGTACCAACCGCAATCTGATTATAAGACCTGAAGCGGTTTATGGTTAAGGTTTGTGCTTAAAAGGTTTATGGTTAAAAGGTGTTAAAAGGTTAAACCTTTTGTCCTGTGCCCTAATCTCAAGAAGCCTACACACAGATAACGATCCTAAGGTAGCGAACTCGGGTAACCGAGGAGCGCGAGCACTAAGCCATTGTCTTACAGAGATTTGGCGTGCGTGTCCACTGCTAAGCCATGCTTGGTGAGGACGGTCGTAAGTTGCTATAAAGCTTTTGTTAACTTGCACAGGAGCAATTGTTCGGAATTTCCCCCCGCGCCCTAACTGCTGAAGCTTACATACTACCGATCTACTAATCGGAAGGTTATAGGTTCGAATCCTATCAGCGGCGCTATTTGCCGCTGTAGCTCAAATGGATAGAGCATCATTTTCTTAAAAGCTTTATTGACTTGCGCGGGCACCCCAATTCTAGTGCAATTAGAGTGGTTTTACTGGCATAACTAAACAATTTAAAAAATAACTGAGTCACCTTCGCGCCCTGACCCGGAAAGCTTTCATACTCGCCAAATGGTAAGGCACTTGACTCATCATCGAGAATATGCGGGTTCAAATCCCGTGTGTGAAACAACGGCTTTCTGAACTTGCGCGATTGATTCAACCTTCTAGGAATAATTTCCAAATTATGCTACAGAGTGATAAAAGTACTGGTTAAAAAACTATTATAAGTTCCTATCAATTTTGTATTAACTTGCACAGAAGCAAGTGTTACAAATTTACCCCCGCGCCCTAACCGCTGAAGCTTACATACTACCGACTACGAATCGGAAGGTTATAGGTTCGAATCCTATCAGTGGCGCTATTTGCCGCTGTAGCTCAAATGGATAGAGCATCATTTTATTAAAAGCTTTATTGACTTGCGCGGGGACCCTAATTCTAATCGTTTTCACTGCCATAACCAAACAATTTTAAAAATTCACTGAGTCACCTTCGCGCCCTGACCCGGAAAGCTTTCATACTCGCCAAATGGTAAGGCACTTGATTCTGTTCAAGTATATACGGGTTCAAATCCCGTGTGTGAAACAATGGCTTTCTGAACTTGCGCGGATTGATTCAATCTTCTATAGCAAAGGAAACAGGGAATAGGGAGTAGAGAGTAGGGAGTAGGGAGTAAGGAGTAGATAAATTCGGTTCAAAATTATGACAATTAATTTAGGCTTGCTATAGGAATAATTTAAAATTAATTACAGATATTATTAGTTTATCATTGTTAATTAATTTAGATTATTATTCACGATTAATGATTTAAATGAGGTAGTAATAGCCACCATTAATTTTATTATTATTGGGATGATAAATTATTTAATTAATGGTGGCATTTTTGTTGGTTTTAGTAAACCAAACAACCTTCAACCTTCAACCTTCAACCAAACAACCTTCAACCAACTTTCAACCAAACAATCAAATAACTTATAGATTTGTCCAGAAATTACATAGGAGCATAGGAGGTTAATCCTATGAAAACTGAAGAGCGTGACCTGCGTTTAGAATTACTAAACAGTTTATTAACTACACCCCATCGTAAGCTGGAGCAAGTGACAGAATTGCACCAACTGATGGTAGAACTTGACCCAATTTTTTACGGTCACTTAGCCGTTTGGTACGAGGGTCACGGGGATGTCCGGGACCACAAAGAAGTGTTTCTAGGTCATTTGTTGACTAGCAATTTGACCGAACACCGAGATGCTGGCTTTGTGATGCTGCAAAAATTCCCACCATACCAGGTGGCACGAGTAGTGGATTTCATGAAGCAGCAGCGCAATAAGGTGCCTCGTTCGGCTCGAACAGCAGTGCGGCGCTACCTTAAAACACGGGAAAAAACTCCAGCATTGTTTGACCGAGCAGCATTGCGGGGTCGAAAGGCGATGAAGCATCTCTATGCTAGTTTACATATTAAGCCTAGCTCTAGAGCAGATGCTGTATTATTTAAGGACAATCCTCCAGAAGGTTCTTTAGCTTGGATACTGAAGCAGTTAGCGAAAACTGAAACTGCTGCTGAACAGGCGCAATTGATTGTTGAACATAAGATTCCCTACACCATCGCCATTGGTGCTGTGCGCTCTGTCACTCCTACGGTTTTGGTGGCGCTAATTAATTCCATGACACCCCAAGAGGTAATTAATAATCTCAAATCCCTCCAAGGGCGGGGTGCGATGGAACACCCACAGGTCAAGGAGTTGATTGAGGCAAAGCTAGAACAGGCACAGACAAGCGATCGCGTTTCTGCGTTCAAGGCACAAGTTGCCGCTGAGGCTGCTCAGTTAGATACTCAAACTCTTGCTAAGTTAAAACAAGTTACCAATGAGCAAGTAAAGCGCAAAGGTACCATTACCAAGCCCACTGCTCTACTAGTGGACAAGTCCGGTTCAATGGACAAAGCCATTGAAGTTGGTAAGCGGCTGGCAGCCCTAATCTCTGGTATTACTGAAGCTGAGCTGTTTGTGTATGCCTTCGATACCATGCCTTACCCAGTTAAGGCTCAAGGAAAAAAGTTGAGTGACTGGGAACGTGCCTTCAGGCACATCAAGGCAGGGGGTGGGACTAGCATTGGTTGTGCTTTAGAAGTAATGCGTTCTCGGAAGCAGGCGGTTGACCAGATTATCTTGGTTACCGATGAAGGTGAAAACACAGCACCTTACTTTGGTAAGGTTTACAAGACCTACTCTCGTGAATTGGGATTGATGCCCAATGTGATTATTGTCCGAGTTGGTTACTCCTACGACTGGGTGGAAAGTAAACTCAAGGAGCAACAGGTGCCAGTAGAAACCTTTACCTTTGCTGGAGATTACTATTCTCTACCAAACCTGGTTCCACTGATGACTCGTCCATCACGGCTAGACTTATTGATGGAGATTCTGGATACACCGCTACCGGTGCGAAATGATAAGTAGTGCAACATTTAACCTGTACAAACCTACTCACAAGCAGATAAGACGATGGTATAGCAAAGCGTGAAAACTAATGGTTGTTGCCGACAAAGCAATGCCAAAAGCATTGCGCTAATTTTATTAATGGAGGCTCTGCTGCCTACTCTCAAACCGCACTGTAACTTCACTCAGTCCATTATTTTACGTCGCTTAACTTACGACCAGCTGCCTTCGCTTTTAGTTCTTCGTTGGGCGGTAGTGTTCCGAAGTTAAACAAGTTACTAACTTAGTTAATTATAAAACAATGGATAATGTTTGACAAGGTTTAGATAGCTATAAGTAGTTGCACCTCTAAGAATTGGACTGACTTGATAACTCCTGATGAAGCAGTATATCCAGTCACCCAGTCTAATCTTGGGATCAAACTTGGCTTATAAGTTTGGAATCCGCACCTCTATAAATTTCACCGACTTGTGTGCCCTAACAGCCAGAGCTTACATACATAGTACGAGAGGAATAGTACCGTTACTCTAACGTAACGGGCGTGAAGCGAGGAAGGCGCGAAGAACCCGGAATGTGGGCTTAGAAGTAGCCATCATTTAAAGAGTGTGTAGTAACTCACCGGCGGAGTTCCTTCTAAGTGACGAACGCTTTTGCTCTGGCGACTTGCACATTATTAATACAATCGAGCAGGATCATGGCAAATATCCTCGACCTCATCAATCAAATTGCTGCAAAGGAAACGCAACTGAGTGAAAATCAATTCCTCGCTCCCTGTGTACGTGGGGGAAGGGTAAGAACTCGTGTTGCTGGAATGATTTATACCTTCTCCCCTAAGCCTCGTAAGTTTGAAGGATGGGGTATTTTTCAGCCAGTCAGCGATCAAGTCGCAACTGTGATAGAAGAGCCAGATGTGTTTCAACTTGAGGACTATTGGCAACTGCTCCAACCGTTGCGTTTACGACTAGCTTATCAATTGTCGGGAAAGACCTGGCTAGGGTATCCGGTTAATGAATCTGATGCTCGTCAGCGTTTTGGCACAGTTACAGAAGTTTTCATTTGAGTAGACCCCAAACGGTGATAAGCTAGAACAATAGTATAAATAAAAAAATTAATGCCTGCTGCTTATTCGATTGACCTACGACAAAGGATCATCAAGGGAGCATGTCACTTATTTAGAACATTTGTACTAACTCTATAGCCCTGTGATGGGTTTTAGCTTGCTCTGATGGTCATAGTTGATCTGTTCTCCAACTTTGACCTGCTCCCGATCATCAATGCCTATGAGGCCAAAGAATGTTCACAAAGACAACTAGCAAAACGCTTTCAAGTTAGCTTGTCTTTCGTTAAAAGATTAATTCGTCGTTATCAAGATACAGCAGAAGTAAAACCACTATAGCAACCCTAAATGATTTGTGACAAGTGAGTGGCTTTAAACTCAGGTATAACAAGGATCACGTTTCGTAAAATTACCACAACCTATTTAGGATTGCTATACTATTGTACTAAAGGAGTAGAGGTAATAGTGCCAAGAACAATTGATGAAGGATTTAGAAATTTTCTTTCAAAATTAACTCCATCACCTTATGAATCTCAAGCAGCAAAAAATCATAGAGCCTCAATTGAAGCTTGTCTAAAAGCAAATTTTCGATTGGATGGGTTTTTTCGTACAGGTTCATTTGGCAATGGGACAAGCATTTCTGGATATAGCGATGTAGATTACTTTGCATATATTTCTGATGGCAAACTAAATTCTAATTCTTCAAGGGCTTTGAATCAAGTAAGAGAAGTACTAAATAGAAGATTTCCCAGAACAAATGTTCATGTAGACTGTCCTGCTGTTGTATGTCCTTTTGGCAGTGATGCAAAAGAATCTACAGAAATAACATCAGCAATATTTAGCGGAAAAAATAGCACTTATCCAACCTATAAAATTCCTGATTGTATTGACGGATGGATGCTTTCCAGTCCAGAAACTCACAATGCTTATGTGCGAGAAGTAGATCAAAAATTTAAGGGTAAACTCAAGTCTCTGATTCGTTTCATCAAAGCTTGGAAATACTATCAAAACGTACCAATTTCTTCTTTCTATTTGGAATTACGTATAGCCAAGTATGCTCAAGGAATAAAGACTATCGTTTATGACATAGATGTAACACGAGTTTTTTCACACTTGCACAACGTTAGATTAGCAAAAATGCAAGACCCCATGGGAATTTCTGGGTATGTTAGCCCCTGCTCGACAAAAGCTAAGTTAAATGATGCCTTATCTAAACTGTCTACTGCTCTAAGCCGCTCTGAAAAGGCACTTAAAGCAAAAAGCAAAGGTGATATAAAAGAAGCTTTTGATTGGTGGAATTTAGTCTACAACAACAAGTTTACGAACTATTAAAAATGAATCAAATACCCCAAGAGCAATCGAAACTAAAGCAGTTAGAACGTCTAGCTGCACAGCGACAATTTTACTCAGATGCTAAAAAAATTCAAGGGATTCAGATGGTTTTAGCTGTTCCATTTGCCCTTATTTTTTCTATCTTGGTAGCGGTCGTTCCTAACTTGAAAGTTTATGCTGCTTTTTGGGGTATTGCTATTACTATAATCAGTATTATATGTTTTGATTCTTGGCAGAAGTCTCTCCAAGAAAAAGCAGCTAAAATACAGCAATTATTTGATTGTGATGTGCTTAAAATCAATGAAAATTATCTTAATTATGAAAGCCGAACGGAACCAGAATCTATTATAGAAGCATCTTCAAGACATAAGCTTATAGACCCCGACTTTTCCAAACTCAAGAATTGGTATCCAGTAAGTGTTGGTCAATTATCAATAGAGTTAGGTCGTATAATTTGTCAGCGTTCTAATTGCTGGTGGGATGCCCAACTTCGTCGCCGCTATGCCCGCTTGATAGGAATCGGAGTTACTGTATTAACAACAGTTTTATTTTTAATAAGCTTGATTGGTGGGTTAACCTTGGAAAAATTTTTGTTAGCAGTAGTATTCCCTCTATCACCTGTTTTGAAACTAGGAATAACACAGTACCTTAATAATATTAAAGCTGCATCTAGATTAGATCGTTTAAAAGAATGTGCTGAAGAACTCTGGGAACAAACTATTAAAAAAAAATTAACACCACAAGAACTCGCACAAAAGTCCTGCTACTTACAAACCAAAATTTACGAGAATCGCCGTCATAATCCATTAATTTTCGACTGGATATACAATCGTATTAGAAGTAAAAATGAGGAGCAAATGAATAGGGGTGCTGAAGATTTAATTGATGAAGTTATGAGAAATCCTTAACTTTTCAATCGGATGTGGTAGTATTTTACCTGCTGGATGTTTTCCAATTACCAATAAGATTTTTTATACATGGAATACAAGGTAAAGTGTCGAACTATAGCAATCATAAATAGGTTGTGGTAATTTTACGAAACGTGATCCTTGTTATACCTGGATTTCAAGCCGCTCACTTGTCACAAATCATTTAGGGTTGCTATAAGCCAAATCCAGTCACCTTGCTGCCAGGATCAATCTTGATTTGGCAGGGTGAGATGGTGGAATTATTAACCGCAGTTTTCAAGATGATCGTGAACGGGGAAATTCTGAAAACCGCAGCCTTACCTTTATCTAGTAACCGGCGAGCTTTTTTTGGTGAGATAGGATTCAATGGTTGTTTATTTGTGTCAATAACAAATACATACGGAGTTCTTTCTAAGTGACGAACGCTTTGGCTATGGCAACTTGCACATTGCGATGCAGTCGGCCAAAGGGGGTTTCCCTCACTAGACATCTCCAAAAATTAACCTCAAACCCTTGCACTGCCTGGGTCAAAACCGATTTTCTGGAGATGTCTACTCGCTATTGCATCAAGACAATATTTATAGAATAGAGCAGGATCATGGCAAATATCCTCGACCTTATCAATCAAATTGCTGCAAAGGAAGCGCAACTGAGTGATAATCAATTCCTCGCTCCCTGTGTACGTGGGGGACGGGTAAGAACTCGTGTAGCTGGAATGATTTATACCTTTTCCCCTAAGCCTCGTAAGTTTGAAGGATGGGGTATTTTTCAGCCAGTCAGCGATAAAGTAGCAAGTGTTGTGGAAGAGCCAGATGTGTTTCAACTTGAGGAGTATTGGCAACTGCTCCAACCGTTGCGTTTACGACTAGCTTATCAATTGTCGGGAAAGACCTGGCTAGGGTATCCGGTAAATGAATCCGATGCTCGTCAGCGCTTTGGCACGGTTAAACCTATCCCTGTACATCTGGTCGAGGGCGGGGTAGCTTTTGAACAAGTGGTGGCTCGTGGAGATGGTAAGACTTGGTGGTTTCAGCAGCTTGACCGTAAGGGAGATCCGTTACTAGCAGAACAACTCACAGAGCAGTTAAAGCAAGTAACACCACCTGAAGAACTGGATTTAAAGGGGCTGACACCAGAAATGAGAATAGTTTATGACTTGGTAAGACAACAGACTAAAGAGTTTAAAGATAAAAGGCAGCATCAACACGATCACAAACGGCTGGAGCAAGCTTTGCAAATGGGTGGGGGAGCACTGCAACAGTTCCATGACCGGGGAGAATTCTGGCAGGTGCAATGGACCACTGCTAACGGTGAACACCACACATCAGCCATATCTAAACAGGATCTGACTGTAATCAGTTCCGGGATTTGTCTGAGTGGACGCGATCGCGATTTTGATTTACAGTCCTTGGTTGGGGTGATTGAGGGACGATATTGGGATTAGGATGATGTCAATTTTTTTCCACGAACAACTCTACCGTACCTCCCAAGTCATGGCCAAGTTACGTGACTACCCCGTGACCGTGTGTGGTGCGGGAGCACTTGGAGCCAATATTACCGAAAATTTAGCTCGTTCAGGCTTTGGAAAGCTAAAGGTGATTGATTGCGATCGCATTGAAGAGCGCAATCTTTCTACCCAACCCTACTACCGCTCTGATATTGGTGCCCATAAAGCCAAAATCCTGGCTCATTCCCTCTACCAAGTGGTTGGGGTAAAATTAGAGGCTAAGGTCAAGGAATTAACCACAGCCAATACCAAACAATTACTGAATAATTCTACTTTAGTCATTGACACCTTTGATAACAGTGTCGCTCGTCAAGCCGTAAAAGATTACTGTAATAGTTCCCAAATACCTTGTCTTCATGTTGGGTTAGCAGAAGACTACAGTGAGATAATTTGGAATGAAAATTATCGAGTCCCTTCCCCAGTTAATGATGATGTTTGTGATTATCCATTAGCTCGTAATTTAGTACTGATGACTACAGCACTTGCTACTGAAGTCATCATTGAATTTATTAGCACAACTAAACAACTGGATTTCACCTTCACCTTGAGAGATTTAACTATCAAGGCCATAGATCGCAGCTAATTGGGTGATGGATTTTCGTCTTAGGGAGTCGGGAGTCGGGAGTCGGGAGTAGAGGGAGAGGGTTTTAGCACTGCATCGCTTAAAACCCTCTTTGCTATTGCCTCTTGCCTCTTGCCTCTTGCCTTTTGCCTTAAGTCCCCCAAACGTTGCTAATAATTGCTATATCTCTATTAACTCTTTATCCATCAACTTAGGATTAGTATCAACTAACTGTCTTCCAATTTCATCCCGGACAATTTGACGATATTCGAGAAAGTGTTCGTTGTGAGCGCATAGAGTAAGGTAATGCTCCCATACAGCTGGATTATGCCTGAAAATACCAAATAAATGATGCCAGAATTTCCAGCGAGTACTGCGCTTAAACCCTTGACGCCAAATTACAGTCGCCAGAGCTTTCAAATCTACCAACTCTGGGATTTTGAATGGAGCTTTGCATTTAGGGGGGCCAAGCTTTAAAAAACATTTATAGGCACGGTCTATATAGCGTTCAGGTTCGTATAGCGTCCAGAATGCTTCGATATATTCTTGAGCAATCTCCTCAATGGGACGAGTAGGAACAAAGTTCATTAGGGTAGTTTGATTGATATCTTTTTTAGTGTTATCTCGCAAACGTCCTTCTTTTTCTAAGCGATTCCATAGAGCAGTATTAGGTAACGCTTGTAACATACCAAACATGGCTGTAGGGATACCAGCCTGTTCAACAAAACTAATAATACGGGAACCGGCTCCTTGTTTCTCTCCATCAAAACCAATAATAAACCCTGCCATTGGTCGCAATCCCGCACGGATTATTTTATCTACATCATCCGTTAGAGAGCTGCGAGTGTTTTGGAATTTTTTGGTTAGTTTAAGGCTTTCTTCGTCCGGTGTTTCAATTCCTAAAAATACAGCATCAAAGTTAGACTCCACCATCAATTCCATCAATTCTGAATCCGCAGCTAGGTCTACAGATGCCTCAGTATTAAATCGAAAGGGATACTGATGCTCCTTCTGCCATACTTTTAGCTCTTTCAGAAGTAGCTTAACGTTACGCTTATTCCCAATAAAATTGTCATCCACCATAAAGATACCACGCCGCCAGCCTAATTCATACAGATAATCCAATTCCTTGAGAAGCTGGGCTGGTTCCTTTGTTCTCGGTTTGCGGCCATAGAGAACAATGATGTCACAGAACTCGCACTGAAAAGGACATCCGCGCGAAAACTGCACTGACATTGAATCATAGGCATCAAGCTCTAACAAATCATAGCGGGGAATCGGGGTTTGAGTGACATCGGGTTTTTCTGTAGTGCGAAAGGTTCCACTAGTTTCCCCTCGCTGTAAAGCTTCTACAAACATCGGTAGGGTGATTTCTCCTTCATCTAGGATTAGAAAATCCACCCCTGCCTTTTTTGCTTCTTCCGGTAAAGATGTAGGATAAGGTCCCCCAAATGCCACTAATTTACCACGTCGTTTGGCTTCTTTAATTTGGTTTAGGGCATCGGTTTTTTGGACAATCATCGCTGAGATTATCACCAGGTCTGCCCATTCAAATTCTGCTTCGGTTACGTCTCGGATATTACGGTCAACAAGTTTAAATTCCCACTCTTGAGGTAATAATGCAGCAACAGTAATTAGACCTAAGGGTGGCAATAAAACTTTGCGATTAACTAATTCAAGGATTTTGTCATAAGACCAAAACGTTTTCGGAAATAGCGGATACAGCAATAAAACTCGCATTTAGAGAAATCCTCACACACGTGGCCATATAGCCTATAGCGATCTTACATCCTAATTAAGATTGCGATCAGCGATCAGCGATCAGCGATCAGCGATCAGCTATTAGCTTATGGGTTAGGTCACAGGCTAGAAGCCTGTGCTACGTACTGAATGCTTACTGGCCGAACCGGTGTTCAGTTCAATTAAGCTCCCAACTTGGCACAAAAATTATCAGTAAATGATGACAGGTAATGATAAACGAATGCCTAGGCTAAGTTCAAGTTAATAAATCTAGTCTAAGGTTTGAATGACGGCTGCAATTATTCTCTACACCCCAAACCCAGAGCCAAGTTTGAGTTCCACATCCTTAGGAGCTAAAAAGGCTGCTTGTTACCCCCTGAGGTTCACTTACTTACTCTGGTTAGTCTGCTGGTAAGTCTGCCAAGAAAGTTTTACGATTGCCAACTCCCACCAGAAATAGTTCCTGGAGCTCGAGTGAGAGCGGTTCCGCTCAAAGCGGTTGATTTCTGTGAGGATGCGATCGCATTCTGTGGTGCTAACTATACTACAAGCCTGGCTCAGTAAACTATCCACTGAAGTACTTTTACCCTCAGGAGTATACCACCCATGTGACCCCTGTTTAGCAGTCTGACCGTTGGGATAATACCGAGTTAACCCCCCGGCAGTCTGACCGTTGGGATAGTACCAAGTTAACCCCCTGGCAGTCTGACCGTTGGGATAATACCAAGTTGACCTCGATTTGGCTTTTTTCCCATTTGGCCAGTCTAACGAATACCTCCGATCTTGCCTAGGACGTTTGCAGATAACTTGCTGTAAACCTTCAATCGTACCCACAAACTTTTTTCCCTCTTCTGTCATGCTGGCTAGTTCTGCCATTACGGTCAGATCGAAGCAATCTTTAGAGGAATTTAGTGGTGACTCAATACTTGATGAAGGTAAGTTACTATGTCCACAGTACTTATATTCTAGGGTAGCTAGATTATCACTATCTAAGTTTTCGCGAATCGCCAAGCGACGCACAGCACGAATCTCGCTACATTGATTAGATTTAGAGGTAGCCCGGTCTTGGGGGTTTTCCTCATAAGCGACTACCGGTGCAGATAGGTTATTAGTCCCTAAGCCAATAGTACATAAGGTTAAGAGTGATAATAACACTCGAATCGGATATTTCATGGAGATGAATCTTCCTTAACAGATCAATAGTCTGAACAGCCAGGATTATCAGATGCCTTGGCTTCTCACTGACTACTACAGACGTTGGATGATATTAAAAGTTTCAGCATTAAAATAATATTGGTCGGGATTGCAAAGTAAGCATTCAGCTGTCAGCTATTAGCTATCAAAAGTTATGTTTAGGTACTTATAGCAATTCTCAATAAATCTAGTCTAGGGTTTGAATTATAGCGCTACGCGCAAGGCAAGAGGTAAGAGGCAAGAGGGAAAAGTTTACTACAAAAGCTTTTGAGCTTTTATCAATGTCCTAAGTTTAATGCGTAGTGCTATACAGCTCCAATTATTCACTAAACCCCAAACCCAGTGCCAAGCTCTGGCTCCACACCCTTACGAGCTAACAAAGCTGCTTGTTAGCCCCTGAAGTTGAATTACTTACTCTGGTTAGTCTGCAGGTAACTCTCCCAAGAAAGTTTTACGATTGCCAAATTCCGCCATAAAGTGCTTCTGCGGTTCTCCTCAGAGTTTTTCCCGTCAGAGCTGTTCTGGTCAAAGCGGTTGATTTCTGTGAGGATGCGATCGCATTCTGTGGTGCCAACTATACTACAACCCTGGCTCAGTAAATCATCCACTGAAGTACTTCTACCCTCAGGAGTATACCAATTTGACCCCGATCTGGCAGTCTGACCATTGGGATAATAATTCCAATATGATGACTTGTATTTGACAGCCTGACCGTTGGGATAATACCAATTTAACGACGCCGATTTGGCAATCTGACCATTGGGATAATACCAATTTGACCCCAATTTGGCTGTTTCCCCATTTGGCCACTCTAACAAATACCTCTGACCTTGCCTAGGACGTTTGCAGGTAACTTGCCCTAAACCTTCAATCGTACCCACAAACTTTCTTCCCTCTTCTGTCATGCTGGCTAGTTCTGCCATTACGGTCAGGTCGAAGCAAGCTTGAGAAGAATTTAGTAGTGACTCAATACTTGATGAAGGTAAGTTACTATTTCCACAGTACTTATATTCTAGGGTAGCTAGATTATCACTATCTAAGTTTTCGCGAATCGCCAAGCGACGCACAGCACGAATCTCGCTACATTGATTAGATTTAGAGGTAGCGCGGTCTTGGGGTTTTTCCTCATAAGCAACTACCGGTGCAGATAGGTTATTGGTTACTAAGCCAATAGTACATAATGTTAAGAGTGATAATAACACTCGAATTGGATATTTCATGGAGATGAATCTTCCTTAACAGATCAATAGTCTGAACAGCCAGGATTATCAAATTCCTTGGCTTCTCACTGACTACTAGAGACGTTGGATGATATCAAAAGTTTCAGCATTGAAATAATCTTGGTCACAATTCCAAGGTAAGCATTCAGCCGTGAGCTATTAAGCTGTTGTGAATTTAAACTGTATAAGCGAGTGAAATCAAATAAAAAATATAGATCCCAGTCCCCTTTTGCCTCTTGCCTTGCTAAAACGCATTTTCATTTGATATGTAAACATAAAATTGATCTAAAAAGCGACTGCATCGCTTTTCCCTATTCTCTGTCCCCTGTTCTCTAAAATCCAATTTAATCAGATTAAAGAATTAATTTTTATGAGGTTTTATGAATTTTTATGAGGTTTGATGAGGTTTTATGAAGTGGCTTGTGTAGACAGTTTATGAATACTTTATAATCCTAAAAATTCCCAGTAAATTGTTTAATACCAAAATAACTTGAGAATAAATTATTATCCAGAGCATCTACGTAGTAGATCTGAGATCAGCATCGCGTCAGCTATCAGCTAACGCGCTTCTTGAAAAGCTGCCCAAACAGCGATTGATGATAAGTGCAACAGAAGCAAGCAGCCATGAAAAGCCCATGGGCGTAGCAAGTCGCCCACTAAAGAGAGCCCTTACTGACAGCTCACTGCTGATAACTGAATGGTTAGTGTCTGAGTAAGAAAATGGTATTGCATAAAAAATTACCAAAAGGCTGAAAAGTATATAGCCATGTGTCCAACACTGAACTTTTGCGAGAGGTCAAGGGTACTAGGTATGATGCTGGTATCAAGTGTTAATTCAATTGTGAAGTTAGCATAGATCATCCTCTCATAGTTCATTACCAGGACTTATGCCAAATTGAGTAACAAACGCAAACGCACTTATATAGTATGGTGTGTTATTAACGCACCCTAGCGGCAGAGTTTATGGGTAAGTCCTGAGTAATTGACACAATTGACCGATTATTGCGGTAATCTGGAGTGACACGAAACATGCTGAAAACTATACTTATCAACTCTCAAAGCAACGAGTTACAGGAAAAAACCCTGAAACGGAAAACTGGGATTCAAGGTGAGTATCTTATTGGTCGTCACCCGAGTTGTGACCTAGTTCTGGATAGTCCTGTAGTTAGTCGTGTACATGCCAGAATCCTATGCCAAGGGGGACAGTATTACTTTGCTGACCTCGGTAGCACCGATGGCTCTCGGATCAATAATGAGGACATGGATGTTAACCAGAACTGGCTCCTGAGGGAACAGGATATTATCCGCATCGGTGACTTTGTCCTGCTGGTCAAAGAACTACAGGAGTATGATTCTAACCAGGAACAGAACCTAGTGGTAGATGGCAATAGCACTGGGATGAAGCGGTGGACTAAGGGTAAGATTACTGTCCGCTGTGTGCAGATCATTGATCAGACCCATGATGTCAAGACCTTTCGCTTTGTGGCGGACCCGCCAATGTTGTTCAGCTATAAGCCAGGTCAGTTTGTCACTCTGGATTTGGAGATTGATGGCAAACCAGTCAAGCGTTCCTACTCTATCTCTTCGGCCCCCTCACGTCCTTATACTTTGGAAATTACTGTCAAGCGAGTGCCAGCACCAGCCGATGCTCCTGATGTACCTGCGGGTTTGGTGTCTAACTGGTTGCACGACAACATCAAAGTCGGGTCCGAGGTCAGATTAAATGGCCCAATGGGGAAATTTACCTGTGCTGACCATTCTGCTAATAAACTGCTGTTCATTTCAGCAGGTAGCGGGATTACTCCGATGATGTCCATGTCTGAGTGGCTTTGTGACATTGGGGCTGATGTGGATGTGGTTTTTGTCCACAGCGCTCGTAGCCCAAAAGATATCATCTTCCGTCAGAAATTAGAGTTGATGGCGGCTTTGCACCCCAACTTTAAGCCTGCTATTACCACCACTCGTCCAGAACTAGACCAAGCTTGGTGGGGTTATATCGGAAGACTTAATCAAGCCATGCTGGAAGAGATGGCTCCTGATTTTCGCGATCGCATTATTTATGTCTGTGGTCCGAATCCCTTTATGGCAGGGGTGAAAGAGATGCTAGCCGGTCTAGACTTCCCGATGGAGAACTACTATGAAGAGAGTTTTGGTGGCAAAAAGCCCTCAAAAAAGACAGCAGCAGCACCGACTCCTGAACCAGTCAAAGCGGAAGGTCGTCCTAAACTACAGTTAGTGAAATCACCGTCAACCTGTTCAGAACCAACTGTAGTCTTTGCTAAGTCTGGGAAAGAAGTCACCTGTGATGCAGAGGATGTGATCCTAGATGTGGCGGAACAAGAAGGTGTGGCATTACCAAGCGGTTGCCGCATGGGAGCCTGTGGTGCTTGTAAGCAAAAGCTTCTAAAAGGGAAAGTAGAGTATGACGAGGAACCTGATGCTCTCGAAGAGGATGAACGGAAGGAAGGCATGATTTTGACTTGTGTGGCTCATCCTGTCGGACAAGTGGTAGTTAGCGCTTGAGCTATAGCAGTTCTCAATTCGGTGAGGTACTTTCGTCCTAGGTTTTAGGGAGTCGGGAGTCGGGAGTCGGGAGTACCTTATACATTATCTGTCTTTTACAACAGTCATCTTTTCGCTTTTTGTCACATAACGTGAATAATTTTTGATTGGCGCACGTTGCATGTAGTTTGGCGTAACTTGCTAGTGAAATTTCCCCCTTCGTTAGTATAGGATCAAACTGAATCGACATTCAAGCATGAATTGTCATAGTCAAATAACAAAAATTAGTTTGAATCCAAAATGAGTAATACAATTTTAATTACAGGAGCAAGCAGCGGTATTGGAAAAGCAACTGCAAAATTGTTCCAGGAAAAAGGTTGGAACGTGGTTGCAACCATGAGAAGTCCAGAAAAGGAAACAGAACTAACCACCCTTGATAATGTATTGGTGACAAGACTAGATGTTTTAGACCAAAATTCAATTACAAAAGCCATTCAGCTAGGTATTGAAAAGTTCGCTAAAATTGATGTTTTGGTAAATAATGCTGGTTATGGTGCTTTTGGCCCTTTAGAAGCAACCCCCAGGGAAAAGATAACAAGACAATTTGATGTTAATGTTATTGGGCTGTTAGATGTAACCAAAGCAATCCTACCCCATTTCCGACAAAATAAAGATGGTATTTTGATTAATATTTCATCGATTGGTGGCAAAATGACCTTTCCATTATTTTCATTATATAACGGGACTAAATTTGCTGTTGAGGGGATTTCAGAAGGTCTGAGTTTTGAAATGGAAGCAATTGGCTGCAAAGTGAAAATTATTGAGCCAGGCATTATCAACACTGATTTTGCTGGCCGCTCCCTTGATATGAGCAACGATGAAAGCCTAACTGAGTATCAAGAATTAATTGGTAAGCTGTTCAATTCGATGGAATCTTTCCCTGATCAGGCTTCTGAGCCTATTGTTGTCGCTAACGTGATTTATGAAGCAGCGACAGATGGCACTGATAAATTGCGATATACTGCTGGCGAAGATGCTAGGATGATGGTAGCTAATCGAAAAGAATTGGATGATAAGATGTTTATCCAAGGTATTAAAGAGCAATTTGGTATCTAGTTATCATAGAGAGTTTATCCTGAAGGGGCGAGGAAACAACCTGAAATGCTTGGTATGTAAAGTTGCGTAGGGATTGAGGTGGGAACCATGATTAAAAATCAAAGACAGTATGACTACAGCCAAGAATTAGTTCGTCAATTTGAATCTGACTTATCTGTTTATGACGCTCAAGATGAAGAACTCAAAAAAAATGATTGTTGGTGGAAGATTAAGCGCGATTCATTACAAAGTCATCTTAATGCTTTAAAAACCGAAGTTGCTGAAGACGAAACCCTCATCAACCATGACAATCTTACTCCAATTGTTCTGAAGCTTGATGATATGAAAAATCTACCACAACTTCTTATCAAAGCTCGTATAGCTGCTAATCTAAGCCAAAAACAACTGGCGGATATCGCTGGTTTAACCGAGGAAAAAATCATAGACTATGAAGCTAAAGACTACCAAACAGCGAGCCTTATAGATTTTTTGTTTGTCCTTGATGCCCTGGATATTAAGCTCCAAAAAGGTGAGTTTTTAGTTCCTCTAGATACTCTCAGAATAACCCCAATTACCGCAGAAGAATTGATGGGTAATACATCTAGTGAAACCTCTCAATCAATTGGCTGCATCTCATCTTTGTAAAAACATCATCGATAAATAATCCTATTTACAGCGACGCTGATATTCATCACTACTCTGGGGGAAGATCGCAAGGGGTGCATCTCATTTTTGCTGTTTGACACAGTGGTGCGTTACGGGGCGGACTGTCCAAACCCTGACTACGAGGCGAAAAATGAAGGCCACCCTAACGCACCCTACGGAAAATTTTCAAAACTGAGATGCACCCAATCCTCCTTTGATTTTTGTTCCAAGGCAGCGGAAAATTCGTTGACTTTGAATAAAAAAACTGCTTTAGGATGGGATTTATTCGATTAAAAAAAAAATTGAGTTAATGATATTTTTATCTGTTACCATTTATACCAAATTAGATGCGTTTACCCTGCCATCGTGGTTTGACTGGATACCAATTCTGTCATTGTTTTACCCAATTAGGATAACCGTAGCGCTAGATACACATAAGTTTTCCTGTGCTGCAACTGAGACAAACGGTTGTGATACAATCATATGGGCTTAATAAAAAAAAAGGAAGTATTTGATGAAACGTCTTTTTTCCTTGCTGCTGTCAGGAATCCTGATGGTCTCTAGCACGCTATTGTTGGGTATCGCCATCGCTGAGGGCGTTGCCCCCGGTCAAGCACAAGCACTGGTTGAAGAAAGTCTGACTGAAGAAGCACAAGCACTGGTTGAAAAAAGTCCGACTGAAAAAAGTCTGGCTGAGTGTTTTTACAGTCAAGTGAGTCAGGGTAAAGATGTGAAAGAATGTGACTCTGCTTTAGAAAAAGAGCGGAACGCACTCAAATCTGTTGAACTTAAAACAGCTGCTCGCTGTTCTAAACTCCAAAATATGGTGGAAACAAACAAGCCTGAATATCTGAGGCTTTATGACGTGAGGGATTGCCATTTCTTCATAGAAGACAGTCCGTTTTGGACTAGTATTTACTATGGCGATTCTGACTCTCCTTGTAAATACGATTCCCTTTATAAGGAGTACGTCTGCGAATAATTGTTCGTGCGATCGCACTACTGTCTGTGTATCATATCAAACCTAAGTTGTGGGCAGATTATCCCAGTCAAGAGCTTAAATATCTCTCGTTCAATCTAAAATTAATTTAGCTTTTTAATTCATTAGATTTTTCGACCTCAGAGTTAGAATAAGTTTTGCTTACTCCCTTGAAAGTTTTAATGAAACAGCCAAAATTTATTAGTGGGTTGAATTGTTTTCATTGGTGGCCTAAAACAACGTTTGCGATAACTGATTAGCCGGATTTGATATCAGATGCATCCGAGCTAAGGTTAATAAACAAAGGAAATGTTTCTTAACGGTAGCTCGGTTTCCCCACTAAACTTCCCCGCAATTGTCGGGAACTTCGGACAAGGGAACTTCGGATCAGGGTAAAAGAATAGACTTAAACAGGATCAGAAATGGGTTACCGATAGATAACCGATCGGTAACCCATCCGTTGCAATCATGCCACCTTCAGCAATGACTCCTTCAAGCGAGTTTGGTCAAACCCTTGCTGATGAAGCAGTACCCAGGATTCGATCAAATCAGGACCATTGACATCCCCAGTTAGTGCAGCACGAAGCGATCGCATAACCAATCCTTTCTTGACCTTTTGCGCTTTTGTGACTTGGTTAATAATCTGCTTAGCTTCCTCTGGACTCAGCTGTTGGTAATTACCCAGTTGCTCAAGAATAGCTTGCACCACCTCACTAGCACCAGCTTTTTTCAGCTGCTCTACGGCCTGCTCAGTGTACTCAACTGACTCAGTAAAGAACATCCGAGTCATCTCTACTGCTTCTGGCAAGCGAGTCAAACTTGGCCCAATCATAGCAGTCAACCGTTCCAGCCAAGGGCGATTTTCCACAGGATCACAGTTGTGCCCAGCACTTTCCCAGTAGGGAATCAACAAGTCCACTAACTCAGATGCACTGATCTGGTGGATATATTGACTATTAATCCAATCCAGCTTAGCCCAGTCAAACTTTGCCCCAGCTGGGTTAACCCGTTCAAAACCGAACTTTTGAGCGGCTTGAGCCAAGGTAAAGATTTCCTGAGTGGAATCAGGGGGAGACCATCCCAGCAATGTCATATAATTAACCATCGCCTCAGGGGTAAAGCCCATGGCTTTGAAGTCAAAAATAGAGGTTACACCATCGCGCTTGGATAGCTTCCGTCCCTCATGGTTAAGAATCAGAGGTGTATGGGAAAATTCTGGGACTACACTCCCTAGGGCTTCATAGAGCAAAATCTGTTTAGCAGTATTAGCAATATGGTCTTCACCGCGAATGACATGGGTAATCTGCATATCAATGTCATCCACCACCACAGCTAGGTTGTAGAGAGGCTGACCGATATCATTCTCTTGAGATGCCCTAGCAATCACCATATCACCCCCAAGGTCACTCCCTTTCCAGGTGACTTTACCTCGGACTAGATCATTCCAGACAATCTCCCGGTCATTATCAATCATAAAGCGGATCACCGGCTTGCGCCCTTCCGCCTCAAATGCTGCTTGTTGTTCTGGTGTCAGATTTCGATGGCGATTGTCATAGCGGGGGGCTTCTTTTCTTGCCTTTTGAGCTTCCCGCAGTTGTTCTAGTTCCTCAGCTGTGGTGTAGCAGCGATAAGCCAATCCCTGGTCTAAGAGTTGTTGAATAGCAGCACTATAAAGGTCAAGACGTTGGGATTGGAAAAATGGTCCTTCGTCCCACTCCAGTCCCAGCCAACTTAAACCATCGAGGATATTTTGGGTATATTCCTCTCGCGATCGCGTTTGGTCGGTGTCTTCAATGCGCAGAATAAACTTACCGCTGTGGCGACAGGCAAATAGCCAGTTAAATACAGCGGTTCTAGCGGTACCAATGTGTAAATTTCCGGTTGGACTTGGGGCAATACGGACTCTAACTGTCACAGCTGATTGCTAAGAACCTAATTACTATAGTCTTTTCGTCTCTATTGTACCTGCAACAATCAACTACTCCGACTAGATCATCTTCAGGATCATCTTTAGGAGGAGTCGATAGTATCCTACATTTCTTCTACGGGACTGACGGGGCTCGAACCCGCAACTTCCGCCGTGACAGGGCGGTGCTCTAACCAATTGAACTACAGTCCCAATCTCTGAACCATTTACTATTGTTATCTATGACTGGTGTATTTGTCAAGGCTTTTTTTGAAAAAAACCGAAAAATACTTTGAGCAGTCACTTTAGAGCTCTGAGCTCTCAGCCGATTTGCCTTGAGCTTACCCTCGACCAATGACCGAAGGCTCAGTTTATGGCTGTGATCAGTATAACCTATCCCAGGGCTTAAGCAATAGGGTGCGTGAATCAAGCACCCTAGGGCTCACTATTTTTTTTTCAAGACCAAAAACCTTATTTACTACTATGGCAGAATCACCATTCTCTTTTGGTGTTGGAGACTTTTGAGATTAAGATTGCCTCTGAAGCTGTTCTGCTGAATGGATAAAATCGTTCCAGGCTAAGAATTAATAGGAGCATCAAAACCTGTACTGGCCAAGGTGCCATAGCAAAACCAAATATTAGACAGACAATGGTACTGCCTACTCCCAATAGGCGAGGGATTTCGTGAGAGACTCTCCAAGATATCAAGATGCTCCCTAGGGCAGTTACCAAAAGAATTAGAAAAAGTGGAAGCATATTAATCACCTCTTATCAAATAAATTTTAGACCTCAATAAATTCTAGACCTCTAAATTCTAGACCTCTTAAAATTCTAGAGAGGGCTCCCCTCCATCCAATGATGGCGAAAGCCCCCTTTAGATTTAATTTAGCATCTACCTATACATTGTGTGTGTCAGCTAGATTACAAAATCTAATAACTTAATAAATTGTTGCATAACTTCATGCTAAGTTTTGAAAGTTAATCGTATTGGGCAAAGTGTTGGGCAAAGTGTTGGACAAAGTGTTGGACAAAAAGTTGACTAGCCACTCCTTGAGGTGATATGTAGCGCGGCAGTCATCTTCATTGTAGCGCTGGATCATTTCGAGAATAGAGTGATTGCCTGTTTGTAACCACTGGTCATACAAACACACAGATTGGGAGCCAGTCATATCGGGGTCTCGCCACTCAAAGCCCAAGCATCTCGCCAAATTTTTCAGAGAATAACTCTCCACTGGCATGGTCACAGTATCAATAACTATTTGATGAACATCCACGAAACGATTTAGCAGGGGTTTAACTATCTGTCGTGGAGTTTGGTAAAGGGTTGCTAAGCGCTTGACCGTGTCAACTTCATACTTGGAAAAATGGAAGATTGGGGCATCTGGATAACGCTCAACTAAGTCTAAAAATTGTAGCCAGATGAATCCTTCTTGCCAAGAATGTTCTGCGAATAGGTTATGGAAAGTCTCTGTTTCAGTGCGTCGATCAATCACCAACACCCCTAGCAAATACTCCAGGGGCAAATCAGGCTGTGCTTCAATATCAAAATAAAGCTCAACAGATGCTGTCGGTAAAGAGTCTTGATTCGGGAGGTCTGCCGAGATTTTGGCATTACCATTCCCTCGCTCTAGTTGTTCGTATTCAAGTATACTAAAGTAATGTTTGGGATAAAGCAGCACCCGGTTTTGTACCTGAGATTGGGCTTGCTGCACCAACTGGAAAGCTACTGAGCTACCAAAGCTGGGCTCTAATTCAGTAATCGTAGACGTGGCTAAGGATTCGATTGTGGTTACTCCCAAAGCCTCCAAATCCCGATAGCGGCTGGGTGTTACTCCAGGCAATAGGGAAATGTGCTCCACAGATTTAGCGATCGCATAACAACTGTGATACCAACAGCAAAGACTACACCGCTGACGGGAAATGAACACCTCTGGTTCTTGTCGCTGCAATAGAGTCTCAATACATTCCGATAGCAGTTGTTCCATCAGTGGCACCCATCGTTCTATTACCACGGTGTAGCACTTTTGGTTACGCAAAATTAATGAGCCAGTGGTGGGCCAATGTCCTTGTACTGCTGCTAACAGCTGAGCACGAAAAGCAGTAAGGATTTTATACTCTGGCTTGGGTCGTTTGCTGAGCTTAATGGTGGTGGGAACATAGATCCAATCACCAAAATTAGAACGTCCCGGCTGTTTGACCAGCAAATCAGGAAAACATAGCAATGTCACCCCGTCACCAGTTGGCATCAACAGTACCCCTCCAGAAATGTACTCCGTCCCTTGTTGCATCAGTTTCAAGGTGGCCTGTGCAGCAGCGTGCCAATCTGTTCTGGGGTAGCGGGGTGAGTGGTGGGGCACAGTAGCCAGAATCTGTTGTTTATGGTCTCGGCTTTTCTGTTGCAGTTTCAGCAGAAAATCTGAGGGTAGGTCTTGCTCTGTGGGGTCTCCATAAATGTCCAAAAACGCTCGACGCCGACAGCGTTTGTAATCTAAAAGTAATGCGTCCGTCAGCAGCATAATTATAGTTTCAGGTGACATACTCCCACACTCACCTTGTCAGGTTGAGTGTGGGCTTCTTACCAACACCAGCCATCGCTATCGGCTTTCGCCGACGCGGGGCGCGTTCGGTTACTCGGTAAGCTTTATTAACGATACGGGATGCCCCTCCGCACCGGAACAATTAAAAAAAGTTCTTTTTTTTACTTAGCAGGTGGCGGTTAGCTCTTAATTTGTTTTCCCTACTATTTTCAGTATAACGTTTTTCAGGCTGTTTATCAGAGTTCCTGTCCGGGATTCATCCCTGGAGACGAAACCTTAGGATAGTGGAGCCAAAATCGGCAAAGTTTTAACCCTTTTACGCATAACCGACTAACCATAAAGGCGACCCTATCCTTACGGTAACTTTAAACACTCATGGCGTAGCATTGAGGTGTGGGGCATAAGAGCGGAGGAAGCTAACCCCCCATGGCTAGTGATACTCGCCGCTAGGCGTAAGATATCACCAGCCATGCAGGATGAATTAATCCGGTCAACCCGGATTGATTGATCAATCCAGGGTTTATCCCGCTTTTATTAATTTATGTAAATTTACCGAAACATTGACTGAGCAACCAGGGATTACTTAACAATTATTTACATAAAGGCTTGATTTAATTTTACCGAATCCCACCGCCCAAAAGTCTAGTAATCACGGGCTTTCGCTCTCTAATCAAGGGTAATCAAAGCAAGAGTGGCAACGGAATCGACTTTTCCAAAAAAATTAGTAATGACACCGTGCTGGTAAAATCTTTATAAAAGATTAAATCTTTAAGAGATCACTGTAAGAGTCTATCAAAAACAGGAGAACACAAATTGACTTACTCAATCTTGCTTGCTGCTGCATCTGCCGTTCCCAACACCCTGGAATGGAGCCCGACAGTCGGAATCATCATGATTGTCTGCAATGTCCTAGCGATTGCCTTCGGAAAAGCTACTATCCAGAATCCTAGCGCAGGTCCGGCATTGCCTATGCCTGAGTTCTTCGGTGGCATGGGTCTTCCCGCCCTACTGGCAACCACCAGCCTCGGTCACATCATAGGACTAGGCACTATCTTAGGATTGGCTAACATGGGGATTCTCTAGAAGTTAGTAGCTGTCGGGTATAGGGCGAACTGGGATAGTGATGATGGTCAGGTTGATCCAGGGCTGATAATTCACAGCAGATTCTCACCCAGTCACTCGGTCATGCAGTAATCCTAGACACAATTACCCTATACCCGATCTGCTAACAGGCATCCCTGCTTTGCCAATAGTGCTGTACCATAAGCAGCCGCTGTGTGAATAGATTTCAACATCGGTACCATGAGCTGACGCTCTCGAATCCTTGTCCAGGTAGGATTTTTGGCACCACCACCAGCTGTATAGACACCGGTTAACGGACTTGCTCCGAGCTGTTGCAACAAACGATACCCCCTAGCTTCAATTCGGGCTATGCTTTCAAGCATTCCTTGGAGAAATTCCACGGAATTATCGGGTTTGGGTTCCAATCTTGGCCGGAGATCAGGGTCATTAATGGGAAAGCGATCGCCTGGTCTAAGTAAGGGATAATAATCCAAGGCACTTTCTTGCTCCGGGTCGATTTGAGAGCTGAGACTTTCTAATTCTCTGTCACTGAAAAAGTGGCGTAGTACTGCTCCACCCGTGTTGGATGCGCCACCGGTAAGCCATAAATTTCCCAATCGATGACTGTAAATCCCAAATTTGGCGTCTTCTAGAGGAGTGGTACTCAATAGTTTCAATACCACGGTAGACCCAAGGGAGGTTACCGCTTCACCTGGTTGTTTGGCACCACTAGCGATAAATGCGGCAATACTATCGGTGGTACCTGTACAGACTAGACAATCTGGTGATAATCCCAAGCCGTGAGCTACCTCAGGGGTTACAACTCCTACTGGTGTACCGGGAGCCAAGACGTTGGGTAGCATGGGTGACACCGGTAGCTGTTTGAGCCAGTCAGGATAGCAAAGATTTTCAGGATTATAACCGAGCTTTAAGGCATTGTGATAATCACTTATGCCTAGTTTTCCATGCAATAGAAAGGCTAACCAGTCCGCTTGATGGAGGAAGTATAGGGGATTAGTTTCAGCAGAGCTTTTGCTGATCAGATCTGTACAGTCATACCACCAGAGAAGTTTGGCAAGGCTGGAGGTAGCACTTAAAACGACATGGTTGGGAGGAGCAATGGTTCTAAGTTGTTCCATCACAGCTACTCCTCGTGGATCGTTGTAAAGGATGGGTGCATCTACAGGTTGACCGATGCGATCGCATAACAAAACTGTTGCGGAGGTGCCATTAATTGCGATCGCATTAATTTCACCCTTGATTGACTGGGGAATTTGCTCAATCAGGGAAAATAATACTTTCTGCCAGTGTGTTGCGGTATCGATGGTGATGGCTTGGATTGGAAAGGGATATTGAGTCTCAGCAAAGATAGTACCAACAGAGTCGATCACTACTGCCCGTGCGCCAGAAGTTCCGAAATCGATGCCTAGATAGACAGTCATTAGGGATTAGGGATTAGGGAATTTAGAATTTAGAATTTAGAATTTAGAATTTAGAATATTAGAATTTTGAATTTTACCTCATTCTACATTCTGCATTCTACATTCTGCATTCCACCTTTAGCCTACTGCAAAACCTGTATATTGTCTTACTTGAGGATGGCGGAAACCAAGTACAATATCGTTTGCGGGAATACCTGCTTCCAGTAAATCGGTAGCAATCCCCTCTTCCGTATCATCGTATTGAATCCAGATTTTGTCACCAATTAAATCTAGGTGAATTGGTGTAGCGTGTAGGTACTGGTCATCATTCCAACCGATGTCTAATACTAAATAGTGTCCTCGCTGATCATCGAAAAGCACTTTAGAATCATAGCTGTCAGGTAGGGAAGCACGATAGTCAGCGTGTTCCATTAATACTTTTTTGATGATGTCTTGGTAGTTTAATCTGGTATCCATTGAATGAGTGTTTCACTATCGTGATCAAAAACAATTAATTTGATAATTTGCTTCTTTAGCAATACTTTTCCCAATTCTATGGTAAACACGTTTTTAAAGGTTAGTCTAGAAACGGCAAGATAAAGACGGCGCTCTACACCCATTTCATCCATTACTTGACGATACAGGATATACTGCCCTAAAGCCTGCTCTAAATCTTTTACATCAGACTTTCCTACAAAACTCTTGACTTCAACAACAATTTTTTGTATTCCTTTTTCAGCACTAATTAGACGTTCCGCACCAAGATCAGCAGATAAGCGTTTGTTGCCTATCTGTAGGGGAAATGGATCATGGGTAATTGTCCAGCCATCCTTTTGTAAGGCACGCTTAACCGTATTGTGGTAGATGTCTCGCCTTGCCATGTCAATCTTTTACCTCTAGCATCATCCTCAACTAGGATGGAAACTCAAATAGCGATCGCATCAGAAAAGCCATCCCTGAAACATGCCCTACAACTAACCCACTGAACACTAAGCACTAAGCACTAAGCACTTAGCAGTCCTTCCTGTCGCGGGTACTCCTGCAAAACCTCCTTCAAATACTGCCCCGTATAGGACTTAGGATGCTCTGCTACCTCCTCTGGTGTTCCTGAGGCAATTACTTCTCCCCCTTTATCCCCACCTTCTGGTCCTAAGTCTATTACCCAATCAGCACAGCGAATCACATCTAAATTGTGTTCAATCACCAAAACAGAATTTCCTTTATCTACCAAGCGCTGCAATACATTCAACAAGTGATGAACATCATAAAATGACAATCCTGTTGTCGGTTCATCGATTAAATACAATGTCTTTCCCGTTGCCCGACGTGACAATTCTGTTGCCAACTTCACCCGCTGTGCTTCTCCACCAGATAATGTTGGTGCTGGTTGCCCTAAGTGGATATATCCTAAGCCCACATCTACTAAGGTTTGTAACCGAGATGCTGCTCTTGGAATATTCTTAAATACCTCCAAGGCTTCTTCCACTGGCATATTTAAAATATCAGCAATGGAATATCCTTTATACTTCACTTGCAACGTTTCTCGATTATATCTCGCTCCCTTACAAATGTCACATTGTACATAGACATCGGGCAAAAAGTTCATCTCAATGATATTCACACCCTGTCCCGAACAAGCTTCGCAACGTCCCCCTTTTACATTAAACGAAAATTGCCCTGGCTTGTAACCTCTAGCTTTAGCTTCAATAGTTTTGGAAAATACCTCTCGAATGGTATCAAACACTCCTGTATAGGTAGCAGTATTAGACCGGGGAGTGCGACCAATGGGAGATTGATCGATTACGATTGCTTTATTAATAGCGTTGAGTCCCTCAACTTGACCCAATTCTTTGGGAAAGGGTACTTTACGAGTCAGATGATGTTGTAATGCTGGGTAAAGTAATTCGTTTACTAACGTAGATTTACCAGAACCAGATACACCTGTAATGCTGACTAATTTCCCTAGTGGTATCTCTACTTCAATGTGTTTGAGATTGTTACGATGAGCATTTTTAATCACAAAGGAACGACCATTTCCCTCTCGACGTTTACTAGGGGTTTCAATTACTTGCCGTTTTGATAAATAGGCTCCGGTTAGGGAATTATCAGTTGTGATTACAGTCTCTAAATCCCCTTGAGCAACAATTTCTCCCCCATGAATTCCTGCTTTTGGACCAATATCGACAATATGATCGGCAGTGCGAATGGTTTCTTCATCATGTTCTACAACAATCAAGGTATTCCCCAAATCCCGCAATTTGATCAGAGTAGTCAGTAACCGTCCATTATCTCTTTGGTGCAATCCAATACTCGGTTCATCTAATACATATAGAACTCCAGTTAAGCCTGCTCCAATCTGAGTCGCTAGGCGAATCCGCTGAGCTTCTCCACCGGAAAGGGTCATGGCTGGACGGTCAAGGGTAAGATAATCTAATCCTACATCAAGCAGAAATTGTAATCGGGCTTTAATTTCTTTGAGGGCAAGGTCACCAATTTGAGCTTGGCGGGGGGAGAGTTGTAAGTTATCAATCCGTTGACGACATTGGCGAATTGAGACACTAGTTAAATCATCAATATGATATTGTCCTAACCGCACCGATAGTGATTCTGGTTTAAGCCGTTTACCATGACACTCTGGACAAGGTTGATAAATTAAATACTGCTCTAGCTTTTGTTTTGATGCTTCAGAGCTAGTGTCTTTATACTGTTTTTCTAGGATTGGGATAATGCCAGCATAGCGTTTGTAGTACCCTTTTTCTTTGCCATAAGCAGAATTATTTTGAATGTAGATTTTTTCGTCGGTGCCGTAGAGCAGGATGTCTTGTTGTTCAGAGGTTAGCTGATTCCAGGGAGTTTGGATTTCAAAACCATAGGCTTGTCCTACGCTATAGAGTAGGGAGATGTAGTAGGTGTTGTCTTTTTCTGACCAGGGGGCAATAGCACTATATAATGGTTGAGTAGGGTCAGGTACTACTAGTTCTGGAGAAAAGGTTTGTAAATTACCGATACCGTGACAGAATGGACAAGCGCCATAGGGGGAGTTAAAGGAAAATAATCGGGGAGATAATTCTTCCATTACTGCCCCATGTTCTGGGCAAGCAAAGTTTTCTGAAAAGACGATTTCTTGGGGAATGTCTTGGTCAGATGAACTGCCATTTTTTGGAGGAGTACGTCTATAATTATGATCAGATTTGACATCTGCTGGCTGTGCTGATGTATTATCTAAAACTTGGATAACTGCAATTCCAGTAGAACGTTTTAGGCAAGTAGCAAGGGAATCGGTAATCCGTTCTTGAATACTAGGCTTTTTGATGAGACGGTCAACCACCACTTCAATGTTGTGGGTATAATTTTTATCCAATTCGATGGTATCGGATAGGTCAAAGGTTTCACCATCGACTCTGACCCGCACAAATCCTTCGGTGGCTAAGCTGGATAATAGTTTCTTGTGAGTGCCTTTTTTGCCTCGGATAACGGGAGCCAGGATATGGAAGCGAGTCCGGTCAGGCAGTTCCATAATGCGATCGCACATCTGGTCGATGGTCTGGGGAGCAATATTGCGATCGCATCGGGGACAATAGGGTTCACCAGCCCTTCCAAACAGTAATCGCAGGTAATCGTAAATCTCTGTAACTGTACCAACGGTGGAACGGGGGTTATGGGATGTAGATTTCTGGTCAATGGAGATAGCGGGGCTTAAGCCTTCGATGGCATCCACATCCGGTTTATCCAGTTGTCCCAGGAATTGACGAGCATAGGCACTAAGGGATTCTACATAACGGCGTTGTCCTTCCGCAAAGATAGTGTCGAATGCCAGGGAGGATTTGCCGGAACCGGAAACACCAGTAAAGACAATAATGCGATCGCGTGGCAGTTCCAGATCAATATTTTTCAGGTTATGCTGTCTAGCCCCCCGAATCCGAATGGTGTTTTGAGCAGAGTTAGGGGTGTGGTCTTGGGTGTGGTTGGGGTTAGAGGATTTTGGCATGACCGACAGCGGCTTTAAACTCCTTAACAATAGTAGCGCTATCCGTTCCTATAGTAATGTTAAACCTAAGCATTCAGACCTTTGCCGAACGCCCTCTAGCTTTCAGCTTGAGCGATCGCAGATTGAAATTGTATAGTTTTTGTATAGTTTTCAGTAAACTTGAAACACTCCAAACCCCACTCCCGAGCTCCTGAGCCCCCCTGCACCCTTGCCGATTCAATCTATAAATTAGATGCACCCGCAGCTTAGCCATTACCCGAGAATAGATCCCCGTGAAGGGATATTATAGTTACTTAAACCGACATGATCTAACCATTACCTCTAAGTCAAATGATCTTACTATGGAATCGAAAATTCTGGAATTTTTTGCGCAGTGAAAACCTTGATAAAGTAATGATGATTATTATTATAATTATTACTATTAACACCATCACTATATCATGGCTGGAACCAGATATCTCAAAAGCAGATGCTTTCTGGTGGAGCATCGTCACCCTAACAACTGTTGGCTATGGTGATATCACACCTGTCACAGTTGGTGGTCGCTTTATTGCTATTCTCGATATGTTTGTGGGGATTGGATTCTTAGCCATCTTCACCGCTACCCTCGCTGGTATTTTTGTCGATCAAAAAATTAAAAATGATCTAGGTATGGGGTCTTATAAATTTAACAATCACTTGATTATTTCCGAATGGAATTCTAGAGCACAATTTATTATAAATGAGTTGCGAAAGTTTCCTAAAACTCAAGATGATAAAATTATTTTAATTGCCAATATAGACCGGAAGCCTATCGAAGACAATAATTTGTTTTTTATTAAGGGCAACGTATGTGATGAAACCTTGAATCGAGCCAACTTGATCCAGGCTAGAACTGTTATAATTTTAGGGGATGACAGCATAGATGAAACAGCTCGCGACGCCAAAGTTATACTATCTACCCTGACAGTAGAAAGTATTAATCCCAACGCTTACACAGTTGTGGAGCTGGTAGATGAAACTCATGTTAAATCCTGTCAGCGGGCTAAGGTTGACGAAATAATCGTTAGCAGTGAGTTAAGTAGCATGCTCATTTCCCAAGCTGCTCTTAACCATGGAATTACCAAAGTTGTCTCTGAAATATTAAGTACTCAAAGTGGCAACAAGCTTTATAAAATTGCGATACCTGAATCTCGGGTGGGTAGTTCCTTTATGGAAGTATTTACGTATATGAAGCAAGCCTATCAAAGTATTGTCCTAGCAGTACAAAAAGGAATTGAAGGAGATGTTATCTCCAATCCACCGACAGATTATAAACTTGAGAATGGTGACTATTTAATTGTCGTTGCTCAAGATGAACCACGACCGCTACAGAAATCTTCAACGTAAGTGTGATATGTCACCTGTAATGTGTTAATTAACCATTGTAAATGGTTAATTTTAAATGGTTAATTTTAATTAAATTAACGAACACCCTTCCAGCATAAGTAGTCAACCCTAGATAATATCACGTCATGAGACAAGGCTGAGAGAGGCGGAAAATTATCAGTAAATTATCAGCAAATTTTCAGCCTCTATTCAGCAACAATTAAACCAAGAAACCAATAATTCTAGTCAAGCTACTAACCTAGGATTAACCACTTGATACGGTGCCAGCAAAATCAGTTTTGAACACTAAGTTTTGAACACTTAGCTGATTAACTCTACGGTAAGCATTCAGCTATCAGCCGTCAGTCGTCAGCTAATCAACGGTCGGTAGTAAACAAGCTGGGGCTGCTGATACGGCTGCTTGAAAATCCCTGCTTGTTTTACTCATCCAACCCCGAGCAGTTAAAGCATCTAATAGCTGTTCGCGTAGCGTGGCCATTCGCGTAGCGTGGCCAACGGCCAAGGCCTTTAGCTGTTCGCGTAGCGTGCGCGTAGCGCATTAGCTGATAGCTGAATACTTACACTCTACGGATAATGATGTAGCTGTATAGATAGTTGAGCAACACACTCATTGACAAATCTACCATATTGATCTCATTGATCAGAATCACCATGAAGCATTCAATTATTAAATCACTCAAAATCGTGACCATGGTTACGGTAACCTCTACACTAGCCATGGCATCTAGGGCAACAGCAGCCACCCTTAAGGTGACAATTGAAAGCCTGGCACCGGAAAACGGCACGTTATTGACTCCAGTCTGGGTTGGTTTTCATAATGGTTTGTTTGATATTTATGATCGGGGTGAGGCAGCTTCACCAGGACTTGAGCGGATTGCAGAGGATGGCAATGCAGCAGTGCTTAGTCAAGAGTTTTTTGCTAGTGGTGCGGGTTCAGTTGATGGGGTAATTCCTGGTCCAAATGGTCCAGTTGCTTCTGGGGATATTGCCCAAGCCACATTTACTGTAGATTCTACTAGCCGTTACTTCAGCTACGCAGCAATGATTCTTCCCAGTAATGATGCTTTCATTGCTAATGGCAACCCCTTGGCTTTTGAGATTTTTGATGAAGAAGGTAATTTCACTGGAGCTGACTTTACCGTTCTCGGTTCTCAAGTTCTGGATGCAGGTACGGAAGTTAACGACGAGCAGCAGACGACTACTGCCTTCTTCGGTCAAACTATTCCTGATACCGGTACACCAGAAAACGGAGTTGTCACCCTGCATCCAGGTTTTATCCCAGGTGGACCGATTTTATCAACTGAGACATTTGCTCAAGGTGACTTCACAGTGGATGGCTACCAGATAGCACGTATTAAAGTCGAGAAAGTGCCAGAATCTTCTACTACTGGAGGATTACTTGCTATCGGTGGGTTGTTATGGCTGGGTAGCCGCTGGCGTCAGAGTCTTAACAGATTCGCGTAAATCCCTTTGGCAATTGACCATTGAAAATTTTCAATTTTCCCTTCTTGATTAACAACAGTATAAAAATAACTAGTTCACTAGACTCAAGATACATGCGATCGCTTAAATCTCAGGCTTGACTTGGCATAGTGCGATCGCTTTTTTTAAACCAGTCTAGGGAAACTCAACACTGGCACGGCATCCATCAATATTTCCCGCTCTTGACGACACCCGACACCCGACTCCCGACTCCCGACTCCCGACTCCCGACTCCCGACTCCCGACTCCCGACTCCCGACTCCCGACTCCCGACTCCCGACTCCCGACTCCCGACTCCCCTTGACCAACCGCAAAGTTCAGGAGATAATTTTCTTGTAATTATTTAACAAATCTTAAAATACTAACCTTGCAGTACGAGCCAAGAACCATTTCTGACTACTACCGCCAGCGTTCTCGGCTAGTCTGGGGACGCAGGATGGCTTTGGTAGGGGCATTGATTACCTTTAGCATCAGGCTAGCGTGGGATTTCGTCACCGGTAGCCTTACCCAAAATCAGCCTCAACGAGCCTGGGAATTTCGCGAAAAGCTGACTGAACTTGGTCCAACCTTCATTAAATTGGGACAAATCCTTTCCTGTCGTCCGGATATTGTTCCTCCTATTTATTTAGAGGAACTCACTAAATTACAAGACCAATTACCTCCTTTCCCTAATCATATTGCCTATCAGTTAATTGAAGAAGAATTAGGGGATAACTATAACAACATCTATGGCTCCCTGAGCGATAAACCCGTAGCTGCTGCTTCCCTAGGACAAGTGTACAAAGGGACACTCAAAACTGGTGAAATTGTAGCAGTAAAGGTGCAACGCCCTGGTCTGGTAGAGTGTATTTCCCTAGATATCTATATCTTGCGGAAAATAGCAGCATGGGCGCAAGAATCAATATCCTTTGTTCACAGCGACCTAGTAGCACTTATCGACGAACTAGCTATTAGCTTGTTTGAAGAAATGGACTATAACCAGGAAGGTCGCAATGCGGAACGATTTGCCGAACTTTACGGTGACATTAACAATATCGCTGTACCACGTATATACTGGCAATACTCGGGGCGGCGGGTGTTAACCATGGAGTGGATCACTGGGACTAAATTGACGGAACTAGAAACCATTAAAGCCCAGGGATTAGACCCGAATACCCTGATCGATGTAGGATTTCAGTGTTGCTTGCGGCAACTTTTAGAAGAAGGTTACTTCCATGCTGACCCTCACCCTGGCAATTTATTGGCTACCCCTGATGGGAAATTGGCTTATCTTGACTTTGGCATGATGAGCTCAGTAGAACCGTCTTATCGGTATCGCTTACTGGAATCGGTTGTCCATATTGTTATTGGTGATTTTGAAGGTTTAGCAAAAGACTATAAGAAACTCGACTTTTTGCCACCGGAGACAGATGTGACCTCGCTGATTCCTGAACTCACTGATATTTTTGGTGGGGTGATGGAAGCTACTGTGTCAACATTCGGCTTTAATCGTATTATTCGGAAGCTATCCCCGTTACTTTATAAATATCCATTTAAATTACCCACTTACTACCTCCTGATTTTCCGCAGTGCCGCTACCTTAGAAGGGATAGCAATTAAGCTCAATCCTAATTTTCAGCCCTTCAATCAAACGTATCCCTATGTTGCTCAACGGCTGTTAACGGATTCATCCCCTGAATTAAGGACTTGTTTACAGGAGATTGTCTATCAGGATGATGAAATTCAATGGCATGTTTTGGAGGAGTTATTAGGTCAGGTGCGCACCAGTAGGAAGTTTGATATTAGTGCGCTCTTACACCAGGGTTTAGAATTTCTCTACTCCGAGCAAGGGAGTATATTGCGTAATGCTCTGGTTGAAGAGATGGTTACCAGTTTAGAGAATCTCTCATACAAGACTCTTGGCCAGATAACTGCATCGGTGGGCTTGGCGGTTAATGTAACTGGAAAATTAGAGTCTCCTAACCTGGAGCGGATGGAAAAGATTGGGGCTATGATTATTGAATCCTCTAGGTTTGACCTAGAATCGGTACCGAAGATGCTGGAACTTTTGTTAAAGCAGGAAACTCAACGGCTAGGTCAACAAATTGCTTCCGAAATTGCCAGGCGAATGTTTCGCTTGAGCGAAGAATCCCCGTCCTTATAGGCCGGGGAGTGTCAACATGATTAACGGTAAACTAACGGTAAATGTAGTACCATCTCCCAACTGACTCTTGAGAGAAATCTCACCACCATGAGCTTCCACACATTGTTTAACAATAGCTAGTCCTAAGCCACTACCAGGAATTGAGCCAACATTGCTAGCACGATGGAAAGGCTGAAACAGTTGCTGTTGGTCTTCTGGAGGAATGCCCATCCCCTGGTCTTGAATCCGGAAGATAACACATTCTGTCTGAGCAATCAGTTCAAACTGAACTGTTCCCCCTGTGGGTGAGTACTTAATAGCGTTGGTGAGCAAATTGCTAAAAATGTGTCGCAGCAATCGTTCATCCCATAGGGCTTCCCTCAATTCCCCTTGACTGGTAAAAACTAGCTGATGGTTGTTGTTGGTACTGATTTGTAACTCTTCCACTAATTGGTGACAAAACCGTTTCAAATCCAACCGAGTAGGTTGACACAGGAGTCTACCGGAATCAGCTTTACTGATTAATGAAACCTCATCCAACAACTGGGCCATGTTTTTGATGGCCGAGCGAATTAGCCGCAAATGAACCAGTTTTTTTTCTTGAGGTAATTGTTCCTCTTTGTCTTGGAGCAATCCAGAACAAAGGAGGATTGTATTTAAGGGATTACGAAAGTCGTGAGAGAGCATGGAAACAAATTCAGCTTTGCGCTGGTTGACTTCTTTGGCTCTAACCAACTCAGCGGTTTGTTCCTGAACCTGACTTTCTAGGGCTTGATTTTCTTGTCGTAATGCAACTGCTGCCTGCTTACGTTCAATAGCATAGCGCAAGGAACGAACCAGCATTTTTGCCTTGACTTGCCGCTTGACTAGATAATCTTGTGCTCCTTGACGAACTGCTTCAATCGCTAATTCATCATCATTGGTATTGGTTAGCACTACAATCGGTAAACTAGGCGCTTGCTTCATCAAGGGTCCGAGGGATGCTAGTCCGTGGCTGTCCGGTAGAGTCAGATCTAATAAGATCACATCGTAGGGAATTGAGATTGCTCTAGCCTCAGCGATTTCCTGGAGTGCATCCCGCAACCGCTTGACATGAACTAGACTAAACTGCCTGAACTGAGCTTCTTTCAAAAACTCTTGTAACAATCTGGCTTCTGCCAGGTTGTCCTCAATTAACAAGATTTTTACTGAGCCTTCAGGCATTACCTTTGAGTATTTATTCTGTGGGCTTATTGGTCTGGATTTCTCCTTTGATCGAGAATCCTGATTGGTTTCCTTGTTTTGTATTAGTCAACCCTGATGTCTAATCCTTAGTGTCTCATGGTTCATTCCTAATCTGTAATCCCTAATCTGTAATCCCTAATCCCTTTATTGTGATGGCAGGGTGACAGTGGAGAGCCAAAAGTCTTCAATTCCTTTGACGATTTTGAATAATTCGCTAAGATTGCGGGATTTGGTAATGTAGCAATTCACATGCAAGTCATAACTCTGGAAAATGTCATCCTGATTTCTTGAGGTAGTTAATACCACCACAGGAATTCGTTTGAGATTAGAGTCAGCCTTAATCTCTGCGAGCACCTCTCGACCATCCTTTTTTGGCAAGTTTAAATCTAGCACGATCAGGTCTGGACGGACGGCATCAGCATACTCTCCTTCTTGGTGTAAGTAAGCCATAGCGTCCATGCCATTTCGGACTGTTACTACCTGGTGGGGTACCGAGCTATTTTTTAACGCTTCTTGGATTAAGCGAATATCGGCTTTATTGTCTTCAACCAAAAATATGATTTTGTGTCTTTCGTGCAACATTTAACCTCTCTAAACCTACCCATCAGCAGGAATGATCTGTATAGCACCAGGTGAAAACCTGGTGGTTGTTGCCGACAAAGCGCGGATCATTATGTTCCGCGCGCCATTCCAATCCCGTGGTAAAGAGAAGCCACATTTTGGGCATTGGAATTTTTTACTGCCGCCTAATTTTTCGTGAATTTGACCACATTCTGGGCAAGTTTTACTGGTGTAAGATTCGTTAACTAAGACAACCAAAACATCATGACGATCTGCCATTTGAGTTAAGTGCTGGCGAAACTTGTAGTGACTCCAAGTGAGCATGTTACGAGCTGTTTTCTTGTTTAATTTCCTAGCTGACTTTACTACCATCACAGATGTCTCAAACGTTGGTAAAAAGATAAGCTTGTAATTATTGACAAGGAAAGAAGCTGACTTGTTATGGCAGTCCTTGATTAGATTTTGAATCTTTTGGCGTAAACGATGAGCAGCATTTTTCATTGCTGCGCTTTGGCGCACGCTTCGCGAACGTCTCTGTCTTTTTGCAGAGCTTAAGTCAATACGACTCATCAACCGATCTAGTTGCTGACAGAGTCTTTGAATCCTGCCAATATCACCAGAACCTATTTCTACATAAGTTTTACCATCAAAACCGGTAATAAATGTTCTAACGCCTGGGTCTAAAGCTATTACTTTATCCTGAGCAGTAGGGATAGGTTCAATATATTCCGGAAAAATCCCGTACCATTTCCCTTTAATCCATACTAACTGAGTTCCATATATGCATTCTTCAGGGAAACCTTGAGGTGAACGATAAGACAAGCCTTTTACTTTTGTTGGGTACCAGCATTTTTTTTTGAAGTCTCCCGCTTTAAATTTAATAACTTGCCTTGTTTCTCGACAAGATTTAAACTTAACATAACCCTGATTGGCTTTGGCTTGCTTGAAACTATCAATTGCATCGGCTACTGCTTCTTGTAATTGATGACCTGGAAGTTGGTTTACCCAATCTGGTATATCAACTTTTCTCGCTAGTTTTTGTAAATCATAAGCACTACCTTTATAACCGTTTTTAAGCATGGCTACTGACCAATTATAGATCCAACGATAAGCATTAAGCCAAGTTTTCCAGATTTTATGAAGTTCTTTAGACGGAAACACCCTGATCTTTGAGACACTGTTGGGTGTCAACTTCACCGTCTGATTCCGAGGTTTTTTCTTGTACCGCTTTCGTGACTTGTTTTTGGTATTTTCGGAGTCCGTAAAGCCTAGCAGAGAAACAGTGGAGGATGGACAAGATATCTTCGACGAGTTCTTGCTCTGGGGATAATTTACGTTCATTGAGAACCAAGAGTTTAACTCCACTTTTTTGGCACAACCATTCAAGTAACGGAAATCCAAATCGGACTGCTCTATCTGGGTATGCAATGACAAATGCCGAGATATCACAGCTGTATATTCGTTCCAATATTTTGAGAAACTTTCGCCGTTTAAAATTGAGTCCCGATCCAACTTCTGAAATAACTTCAGCGTTTGGGTATTTTGACCGTAAAAATTCAGCTTGTCGATCAAGGTCGTCTCGTTGGGAGTGTGTAGAGACTCTTGCATAAGCGACAATGGGCTTACTCTGCGTGTGTTGTCCTTCAACACAAAACCTTCTTTGATTCCCTTGAGTCCTGATGCTGTCAAGTCTTCCGTCTTTATCCCATCTCCTGAGTGTTGTAATGGAGACACCGTAATATTGGGCTGCCTCTTTTGGGGTGACATATTTTTTCATAACAGCTTAACCTTTACAAATCTATACTTACATATTTGTAAAGGTATGACAAGGTTTGATAAGATTAAATGCTCATAGTTACACCTCCGTTTCTACGCTCACGCTCGCGTCCCCTTACTGGAATTGTAAAATAGAAGGTGGCACCGTGACCTAGTTCTGACTCTACCCAAATTTTGCCCCGGTGGCACTCCAGAATCTTTTTACATATAGCCAAACCCATACCTGTGCCAGGATACTCATCCCGGGTGTGCAGACGTTGGAAGATCACGAAAATGCGATCGCTAAACTGCGGTTCAATGCCAATGCCATTATCCTGCACTGAAAATAGCCATGAATCTTCGAGTCGTTTTGCCCCCACATGGATTTCCGGTGGCTGTTCACTGCGGAACTTGATCGCATTACCGATTAAGTTCTGGAACAGTTGCATCAACTGGGTGCTATCAGCCATAACTGTTGGGAAGGGGTCATGGGTAACCACTGCTCCAGTTTCACGGATGCGTCCCCGCAAATTAGCCAGAGCATGGTCTAAGGCCGTTTCCACTTCCGTCAGTTTAAACTCAATGCCCTGCAAATCGACTTTCGAGTAAGCCAACACATCATCAATTAGGGTTTGCATGAGGCTGACTCCCTCAACCGCAAAGGTAATAAACTCGCTGGCATCTTCGTCAAGCTTGTCATTATAGCGCATTTCTAAAAGCTGCACATAATTCGCCACTTGATTCAGGGGTTCTTGCAGGTCATGGGATGCCACATAAGCAAACTTTTTCAGTTCAGCATTGGAACGTTCTAGATCCTGAGCCAATTGAGCCAATTCATCAGCTTGGCGCAGAACAATATTAATCAGTGCTTTCCTCAGTTCCAGTGCTGTCTTAATTTCTACCTGTTTCCAGGGTAAAGAGGTTAAGCGAACGGTTTCTTTCCACAGTTCAAAGGATTTACGGGGCGACAGTTGCAAAGTCCCCTCTGTGTGGGTTGTTTCAAAGGCTTTATTGGGGTCACCCCCCCAATTAACCGTTTGAATCACCTCTGATCGGAACCACAGTACATAGTTTCTCTTGGAAATGGGGATGGCTAGCAGGCCACTACCAATATCTTTAAACCGTTGTGCATCAGGATAAATGCGAGGCAGAGAATCAGTATAGAAAACCTCTTGATTAACATTCTGTTTCAGCCATTGCACCAAAAACTTCAGGTCTTCTTCACTAGGGGTTTCACCAATAACCGTAAAATTATCCCCAAAACAAATTGCTGCACCTTGAGCACTGGTTAAGTCCAGTAAATTGGGGTCATGCTTAACTAAGCCATCAATAAAGTTTTCTTCTTGGGACATATATTCAATCAATATTGATTGAATATAGGACAACTTCATCTGATAGTCATAGTCTTCCGTCTCTTCTCGGGCTGAAATTTCTGAGAAAATCACTCGTCCTAAAAATTCGCAAGCTTTGCGCAACTCATAGGATACATACTTAGGAGTTTGATGATGACAAGCAATAAGTCCCCATAGTTTTTTATCTTTAATCAATGAAATAGTCAAAGACGCCCCAACTCCCATATTGTGGAGGTATTTGATATGACAGGGGGAAGCACTTCTGAGAATTGATAATGTTAAATCAAGGGGGCGATTGGTGATGGGATTATCGCTAGGAAAAATCTCAACAGGTTGGGAATTTGCATCTGGAATTAAGCGGATCCAATTGGAACAGAATAATCTTCTAGCTGGTTTAGGAATATCGGATTCTGGATAGTGTAAGCCTAGGTAAGATTCCAGACTGTCTAGTTTTTCTTCCGCAATAACTGCTCCATGGTCATCATCTTCAAACTTATATAGCATCACCCGGTCAAACCCAGTGACCTTTCGCACCTCTTTGACAATAATTTGACAAAAATCGCGGAGATTTGAGGTTTGTTGGAGCTGGTTGATGGAGGCTCTTGCTAGATGATAAAAGCTTAAAAATGGGATAGTCTCCCGGGAAACTGCTGGTTCTAATTCCAGAATCAGACATCCATCTGAGTTACGATGAAACACAGCATCAAATACTGCGTAATCATCACCTTTTTTCCTCGCCCAAATTTTAGTAGGATTGATCAGGTCTAGATTTTCCTCAGATAACCCAGCTTTAATTCTCTCCACTTGGAATGGGTCAAGTACATCTTCTAGAGTTTTTTCTAGTATTGCTTCGACAGGGATCCCCAAAACCCTAGAGGTATTGTTGCTAACTTGTAATATTTTTAGCTCAGGCTCTTCCAGTACCAACAGTGTCCCATGAGGCTGAATTTGACCAATTACATGAATCGGTTCGTGATCCAATCTGGTTTGTTGTGCTGGTAAATCTATTCCTAGCATAATTCTCTGACCTTAATCCAGGATTATAAACAGTTATACGAGTTCTAGAAGGAAGGCTCTCCGATTATCGATATCATTCCTAATACTATTTGGCCTAATACTATTTGGTCTAATACTTGTGGATCTTTAACCGAACTTACCTATGACTAGCTAGCAATCTCTAGTATATCCCAGGAAGTCAACGACTAGGTCTAGAGTAATTTTTAAAAAAACATTAAATTTTTTGTCCTGCCTTTAGATCTTCTGCTGTTTATGGGATTCCTCTTGCCATCAAGAGGAATGTTAGCCTTGCTTATAAAAAAATATTAATAATAATACGTAAAAACTCAATATTTAATAATTTAACTTAACAAAAAACGTTAACTTCTGATGGACAAACGTGAACGCAAATCAGGTTGTTACACATCACTTTCATCTCCCCACACTCCATTAAGGGAGTAGGGAGTAGGGAGTAGGGGTAACTAAGTTGACTGTATCTCCCCACACTTCCCACACCTCCCACACTCTTATCCCCTACAGCCGCAGATGCAATTTGTCGCAAAGCTGATCAAAATAGGATTGAAAGTCTTTTGTCGTTGATACCTCAGAGGGGAAGATGGCTTTATGGATTGCTTCTCCAACTGCTTTGGCTAACCGTGGTGGTACAGCATTACCAACCTGTCTGTATCGTGATGTTTTAGAACCTTTGAATACAAAATGATCAGGAAAGGATTGGAGTCTAGCTGATTCCCGTACCGTCAGCCGTCTTACCCCTTCAACTGTTCCTGATCTCGGCTTTCCCCCATTCATTAAATGACGGTGATACACCAGTAAAACACCTTCAGGATCAATAATGTGGGTGCAGTAACCGACTGTAGTAGCGGTAATGGTAGGACTTGGTGCATCGAAATTGATGGGTTTTCCCCCACCTTTGACTAGAGTTGCTGTCCAAGGGGTAGGACGAATAACGGGTTTATTGGCATAGGAAACTTTAGTGGTATTGGGCTCATAGTCAGGAACATCAGTTAAGGCTGAACCCGATGAAATATAGGGATTAGATGTCCCTAAACCATGGGTTTTCCGGGGAAACGTAAAATCATTTTTTGTGGCTAAACCGACGAAAAATAGACGTTCACGATACTGGGGAATTCCATAGGATGCTGCCTCTAACACCTCTACATAAACTGAATAATCTAGGGTTTGAAGCTGCTGCTCAATCCATTGATAATAGTGATTTTTTTTAGACCTTTGCAACCCAGGCATAGTTTCCATTAAAAATGCCTTTGGTCGAATATCCCTTACCGCTCGAATAAATTCTGGAACTAAATCCTTAGGCTTGGCTCGGGATAACTGTTTATTTCGCTCTTGGTTTGGGACAGAAAAAGGTTGACATGGCGGTGAACCTACTACTAGGTCAATACCTTGAAATTGAGTAAAGTCTATAGCTCGAACATCGGAGCGAATAACATTAGTGCTAGGAAAGTTTTCTCGATAAGTGGAAACAGCAGACTTATCAATTTCTATTGCTGTGGTGATCTGCCACCCAGCCATATGGAAACCTAGAGAAAGGCCACCTGCCCCTGCAAATATATCGATGGCGTTTTTTGAATCATTCATGACTTAGGGAGCAGTTTTTAGCTATCAGCTATAGCATTTTTATTTGGAGTAGGGAGTAGGGAGCAGCGGTAAGAAAATTTACTGTACCTCATAATTATGATCAGGGCTATATTTGGACTAATTGTAGTTTAAGGGTATCAGCTGATTTTGTTATGCCAAATTGGTACATATTTGATTATTTACGATCAGGTTAGTAAGGTTTAAGGGTTAAGGTTGAAGGTTTAAGGTTGGAGGTTGGAGGTTGAAGGTTTAAGGTTGGAGGTTGGAGGTTAGAGGTTGAAAGTTGTTAGCCTTTGGCGTCCCTTGTAGGGTAGGGTGAAAATACTGAGTGATCTGAATTAGCTAAAACCATGCTATAAATACCCGGTTTTTTCCCACTCTCCTCACCCTCCCCAAACTTCCTAGTTTTTACCCTATTCCCTATTCCCTATTCCTTATTGCCTATTCTCTGTTCAATACTTCTGATGCTAGAGTTATGCTAAATCAGCAAGACAATGACAGAGTTTAGCCAGGGTAATAAAACTAAAAAACTAACTATCGCCGCTTCTTCAAAAGGTGTAGAAACAGCGAAAAAGGCTTTGGACAAGCTAGGCTTTGAGCTAAAAAGTAACTTTCCCAAGTCACAAGGAATAAGTCACTATACAGTTACCAAATTTTTTAAATCAGAGGCAATTCAGCTTGATTTATTTAAACGGATATGCGAGGGATTGACCCTAGACTGGAAAGAAATTGCGGGAATAGCAGAAGAAAAATCATCAGAACAGCTAAACAAAAATGATGGCAGTAGCTCAGAACCGGTGCAGGGTGTGGAGCCAAGTCAACCCCTGACGCACCAACAAACTGTAATCCAGAGACAAAGTCAAACAATAAAAGCTGTTCTTTTATTACAAGGGGATATAAATTCAGTTCAACCTTCAAAACTGATTGAATCTATTTTACAAGAATCCTCAGGATACACGATCAACATTATTGATATTAAACCAAGCCGCTTAATCCTAGAGGGGTCTCAAGAAGCTATCGAACGGCTTGAAGCTCGGATAAAATCAGAAGACCTAAAACAATTAAGCGGTTTTCCTATAAAAGATATTCAAATTTTGAACGAAAGGTCAGATGATGAAGACAATAGCAAGCTTGATCATAAATGGCGTCTAGTCGCAGAGATTGCTAACAGTGGAGCTGTGGGTCGAGACTTGAGGGGTGCGGATCTCAGTGATACGGACCTCAGTGATGCCAAGCTCAGTGGTGCCAACCTATGTGATGCCGACTTGAGGGGTGCCGACCTGAGTGGTGCCGACTTGAGTGGTGCGGAATTGATTCGTCCTAAGCTGAGTGATGTGGACCTCAGTAGTGCTAACCTGATTCATGCTAATTTGATTCGCCCCAACTTCAGTCATGCCAACCTCAGTGGTGTTAACCTGATTCGTGCCAAGCTGATTGGTGCCAACCTCACTGGTGCCAAGCTGATTGGTACCAACCTCACTGGTGCTAAGCTGATTGATGCCAAGCTGATTGATGCCAACCTCAGTAATGCCAACCTCAGTAATGCCAATCTCAGTAGTGCTAACTTCAGTAATGCCAACCTCAGTAATGCCAATCTCAGGAGTACTGAGCTGATTGGTGCAAACCTCAGGGGTGCCAACGTTAAAGGTACTGAGTTCAGTGGTGTCAACCTCAGTGGTGTCAACCTCACAGCTATTTTCCTATATGGTGCCAACCTCAGTGGTGCCAACCTCAGTGGTGCCAACCTCAGTGGTGCCTACCTGAATCCTATCACCTCCAAAGGTGTCCGCTTTAGTGCTGCAAACCTCAGTGGTGCCAACCTGAATGCTGCAGACCTTAGTGGTGCCGACCTTAGTGATGTAAACCTTAGTGGTGCCGACCTGAATGCTGCAAACCTTAGTGTTGCAAACCTTAGTCGTTCCAACCTCAGTGGTGCCAACCTCAGTGGTGCCAACCTTAGTGGTGCCTACCTGCATCCTATGATCGTGTATGGTGTCCCTTTGAGTGCTGCAAACCTTAGTGGTGCCAACCTGAATGCTGCAGACCTTAGTGGTGCCAATCTTAGTAGTTCCCACCTTAGTGGTGCTGACCTGAATGGTGCCGACCTCACTGGTGCGGATCTCAGTGGTACTAACCTCAGTAGTGCCAACCTCAGTGGTGCCAACCTCAGTGGTACCAAACTCAGTGATGCTAAAGTCAAAAACGCCCGATTCGCATATATTGTAGGAATTGATGAATCCACCAAGCTTGAGCTAATTAAAAGAGGAGCAATTTTTTAGAATTTCTCAGGTGAACCCTCTGAAATTAGTTCTTGAAACATTACCAGTTATGTGTATTAAAAAAGAGCGATCGCATAATTTACATCACTGGTAATTCGACTTGTAATTTATCTGTATTAAAAAAGAGCGATCGCATAATTTACAGGGTGCATCTCATTTTTGTAAAAAAGTTCCGTAGGGTGCGTTAGGGGAGCCTTATTTTCAGCCTCGTAGCCAGGCTTTGGATAGGCCGCCCCGTAACGCACCACCGTGTCAAACAGCAAAAATGAGATGCACCCTTAGGGAAGGCGTAAGCAGTGAGAAGTTTACAATTTATTGAGTAATGTTTCATAGTTTTGCTAACTGATAGCATAGCGTTATATTCCTGATAATGCTGGGGTGAAGGGAGTGATGGTGATGGGGAGAGTGCTTGTGAATTTTAATTATTTTAGCAGTATAATTTAATTATAAGGAGAATTTTAATGAATCAAACAATGACACTAATCAGGAGTAACGATTATGAAAGATTACAAGAACAACGATGTAGTCAACTCTTATGAAATTGTCAACCGAGAGGAAGGGTATACTCACAACCGTAATACTGAAGAAGTCTTGTTAGCAGACCTGACTGGAATAGAAGACCCTGACCGGATTTTTGAGGGTGTGGTTGACCGTGACACTGGGATGGGACGCACCTTGGAGAAGTTGAGAATTAGCAAACTATCCGGTGGCAATGTGACCGGTGGCGATATTTATGATAATTGGTATCAGGCTGAAGTAGTGGGGGAAGAAGCAGTTGGAGGACAAACGCCCACTCCTGACCAAAATGTAACTGAAGACTTGCTGGAGTCCATGGGGATTTCTTCAGTTGATGGTGAAGCTGTGCAAACTCGAGACAAGTTAGAGGTTCGTGATCACCTCCGCTGGGAGCTGAACCCTGAATCTTCTGAAGATTACTCCGAGCACTCGAAATAAGGTACTGTTGGCAACGGATGGCTTAACGGATGTCAGGGATAGGGAGAGGGATTGATGTTTTTTTGGGGATTATTTTGGGAATTGATTAGTTTGGGAATATCGGGACTTAAACCATAAAAAACGTCTAAAAGAGGGGATATTTGCTGCCAACCTTAGTTTTCCCCTCTAGTTCAATCCCGATGAATCAGACAACTACCGCAAAGGAAACAATGATGATTTATACTAAAAAAAATTCTGGTAATTTCCTGGCGGTGTTTGTGTGACATAATAATACAATTGAAGTATGTAATGGGCTTGAAAAATTAGACAAATTCACGTAAAGTCATTAAAGTAATCTCAACCATAGAATAGTGAAACAAATTTTCCTGAGAAGCTTTCAAGCTTTTGTGATGACAGTTCTGTTGATGCTTTCGATAGTAGCATCACTGACTAGTTACCCCGATATAGCCCTAGCCCAAACAGATTCTAACATCTCCAGCCCTGGTTCTCAGGTTGAAATCCTACATCCAACTGCTTTTGTTAACCTAAATAATGGCTCGTTCACACCTAATTTTGGAGCTGTAGCTAACATTTTCAATGGCAATGGACTGACTGGTAGCGGCACGGAACTGGATCAACTCCACGTAGCTGGAGGAAATTCAGCTAACTTTCTCTCAGCTAAGCTAAATCATTGTGCAACCGCAGCTGATGTCAACTTTGACTTTGACTTTGGCAGCCCAGTCCTATTCAATACACTAGCCCTCTGGAATTACAATGCTTTCAATACAACGGCAACTAATCGGGGCATCAAAGACTTTATCTTAGTTCTCTCTAACAATTCAGATTTTAGTGATCCAGTTTTTGAATCTTCAACCCTAACTCTGCCTAAAGGACCTGCAACCAATATTCCGGCTACTATCTTCTCTTTTCCTAATGTGGAAGCTCAGTTTGCCAGAATCGATGTTGTCTCCAACTATGGACCGACAAGTCTGATTGGCTTATCTGAGGTTCGTTTTGCCAAGATGGTTACTAACACAACACCTATCTCGTCTGCTGCTGCAGAACCTGAATTTCCCGATTGCGTGAATTCAGATTGCAATTGTTCAGATTTCAGTACTCAAGCTGAAGCCCAACAGGTTCTTGATGGCTTTCCCGGCGACCCCCACCGGCTAGACCGTGATAAAGATGGTATCGCTTGTGAGTCACTGCCTTGACACTCCCCGTCCTAAAGGAGCGGGGATTCTTCGCTCAACGATTCGACTTGCTGAACCTGGCCGGAACCAAGAACAGTAGAGGTCAAATCTCCCGAAGCGTTTCGGCGAAGCCGACGCTTCGCGAACGGATCAATGATCCGAGTTCCTGTGTGCCCCACAGTACTCAAGGCTCTCGTTCTAATATTTAGTGCGGCATTGTGGTCCCTGTCTAGCTCACACCCACATTTGCAGGTATGAGTTCTAGTAGATAGGGACTTCTTAACAACTTCCCCACAATCAAAGCAATTTTGACTGGTATAGGCAGGATTTACTGCAACAGTTATCCGACCGAATTTAGTCCCAAAATGCTCCAACCATTTCCTGAATTGATACCAACCCGCGTCATTGATAGATTTAGCAAGACAATGGTTCTTAACTAGATTTTTTATCCTCAAGTCTTCATAGGCGACCAGATCGTTAGATCTGATTACGCAACGTGCCAGTCTCTTGGCATGTTCTTCACGTTGCCTACTTATCTTGAGGTGTTGCCTACCTAATCTATTAACCGCTTTTCTCCGGTTGGATGAGCCTTTCTTTTTCCGAGAAACCCGGCGCTGATAAAATTTTAATCGTTTTTCGTTTTTTCTATAAAACCTAGGGTTAGGTTCAGAGTTCCCATCAGAGTCTGTATAGAACTCTTTGAGTCCCACATCCAAGCCAATAGTCTTACCTGTCGAGTCTATTTCTTCTTTTGCGTTAACCGCAACACAGAACTGAACATAGTACCCGTCAGCCCGCTTGACTATCCGAACCCGGTTGATTTGCTTTTTATCAAAGCGCCACAAGTCCCAGGTACCCTTGAGTTTAAGCTTCCCGATTCCTTTTTTATCTGTGAACGTTATCGATTTTTGATCAGGAGATAATTTCCATCCTGATTTTTTATATTCGACAGAGCGAGCACATTTTTGAAACTTAGGAAATCCTTTTTTCCCTGGAACTTTTTTCTTGCAGTTATCGTAGAAGCGAACAATCGATGACCATGCTCTCTCAGACGCAGCCTGGCGGGCAGTAGAGTTGAGTTCATTGGCAAAAGAGAATTCTTTGGCAAGGATTTTAGAATACCTGCTAAGGTCACTTTTTCCTGTTCCTTTGTTGTCTAACCATAGACGAATGCAGCTATTTCGGATAAATTTCACTGTCCGTATAGCTTCGGCTATAGCTGAATATTGAGATTCTTTTCCTTTGGCTTTGAACTCTAAAATAATCACCGAATCTCGACCTCCTTCGGCGTTCGCCTTTGGCATGGCTTACGGCTAAGCCGACGCTACGCGAACAATTTGCTTTTATACTAACATGTGTGTATAAAAGTGTCAAGGCTACTCCTCAAAAAAAAAGCCGTCCTAGAAGGACGGGGCTTTAAACCCAAAATTTTTGGTAAACAAAGTGGGCGTTGCTGAATCATTCCATTATTAACCAACGCCCCTACTACACCAGCCCTACCCCCAGGAGTAAACGAAACTTAGCACAATCCTGCCAAATTAAAAAATCTGAGCTTTAATCAAAAATGGAAGCTCCAAGAGGAAAATCTAGGCACACCATGGGTAGGGTAATTAAAACAGCCATAGGGTTATTACTGGGATTATCTGTGATCCTAGGTCTAGTAAGCTGTGATAGCGCTAAACTTACTTCAGGGTTTGAACCATTACCAGCAGTTGCTCCCCTACCGATGCCTCAAATCCCAGAGTGGATTGAGCAAATTAGTCCCATCGGCATGGCTGAGCCCCTTTCCCAAATTCGGATTCGCTTCAAAGACCCCCTGATTCCCGTTGAACGCTTGGGGAGTCCGAATCAGCGGGAAATATTACAGAAATTTGAAATCATACCCCCTATCCCTGGGAAATTTCGTTTCTTAACCCCACGGATGGTAGGATTCCAAGCTGACCAAGCTCTGCCTCTAGCCACTCGTGTCCAAGTTACCCTCAAAGCTGGATTAGCTGACCTAAACAATCATAGTCTAGAACAAGACTTAGCCTGGACCTTCAATACTGCCCCGATCCAGTTAACCAATTTGCCAGCAACTCAGAGGAATCCAGAAGCTGAACCAGAACCGATTGCTCTGGAGCCTAAGTTAGAGTTTACCTCCAATACTCAATTGGATGTCGCTTCAGTAAACCAGCACTTGACCATGACACCGAAAGGTCAGACTCAGAGTGTCAAGCTAGATGTAGCCCTTAAGGAACAAGAGGATGTTTCCTCAGAGTATAGGCAACCCGCTCAGGAATTTAACCCCTCCTTGCGGCAATGGATTTATACGATCAACCCTAAGCAAGCCCTCACTAAAGCTACCGATTACAAATTAGCCTTTGCCCCTGGTGTGCGTCCCGCTCGCGGCAATATCGCGACCGAAACCCCTTTCGTTAGTCAAGTCAAAACCTTTGACCCCTTGACCTATCAGGAAACCACATTTTACGGACAGCCAGAGGCGGGAGGCGCTTATGGACGGTTTGTGAAAGGGGCAGCTCAGTTGGAATTTAATAATGGTTTGCTGGCCTCTTCCGCCATGGAGAATATTACGGTTGAGCCTGCTCCCAAGGAAGCTCCCAAATTGGTGCAAGCTTATGATGGTAATCGCTTCGTTAACCTTAATCCTTGGGCATTAGAACCAGAAACTACCTATACCGTTACTCTCGGTGCTAATCTCACTGACCAATTTGGGCAAACCTTGGGTGAACCTATAACCTTTAAGTACGAAACAGGGGATTTAGCAGGGGATATCTGGGCTCCCTCGGATTTGCATATCTTTCCCTCTACCCTAAAAAGCAATTCCGAGTCCCTACAGTTGAATATTTCTACGGTCAATTTACCGCAACCAGAGTATAAAGCGGCTTATCGCATCGTTCAACCTACTGACTTAGTCTATAAAGATTCTGCTTATCCCAGTGGCAAGGGCAATGATTTATTACCGAAGCCAACTCAATGGGAACGTTTCCGGGTAGCGGGAAAGAAAAATAAAACCACTAATATCGCGGTTTCCCTGAGGAAACGACTGGGAGGTCCAACGGGAATGTTGGCCTATGGGGTGCAAGGGAAAGCCAATCGCTATCAGGATGGGAATGGAAACGAAAAGTGGTGGGAACCAACCTTTTATGGCATGGTGCAGCTGACCAATTTGGGAGTGTTTGCGCAATGGTTTCCTGATTCCGGTTTGGTGCAAGTGAATCATCTGTCCAATGGCTCACCAGCAGCAGCAACGGTAGAGATATATAAGTCTGAGCTGAATGCTTCCTATCGAGGCTCACCAAAACCTTGTGCGATCGCAAAAACTGACAGAACTGGCACCATCGCCCTAAATACCCAGGCTCTTCGGCAATGTATGAATGGGGCAACGCGCTTTAATAAAGGTCCGCAATTACTGGTAATTGCTAAAGAAGGCAAAGACTGGGCATTTACTCGAACCAATGAATATAGTGGGTATTATGGCTACGGGATTTATTCAGACTGGGACAATGGCAAACCAAAATCCCGAGGCACTATTTTCTCAGACAGACAGCTTTACCAACCAGGAGAAAAGGCTTGGTTCACCGCAGCAGCCTATTATCTAGAAAAAGATAAGCTCACCCAAGACAAAAATGCATCTTATCAGGTCACGCTGGTAGAACCCAATGGTAAGAAGACAGGTTTAGGCACTAAGAAAACCAATGAATTTGGTACCTTCTCCCTAGAATTACCCCTGAAAGAGAATCAACCCCTAGGTTTCTATACCGTTCAGGCCAGGGGAAGCAATGGCAGAGAAATTTCAGGTGGTTTCCGAGTAGCTGAGTTTAATCCTCCTAACTTTAAAGTTGACCTAACCCTTGCTCAAAAATTTGCTAACATGGGCGAGAAGGTGGACGCTAATGTCCAAGGAAATTATTGGTTTGGTTCAAATGTAGATGGGGGCAAGGTGGCTTATTACGTCACCCGCACCCCCGTCTACTTTACTCCAGAAGGATGGGAAGAGTTTTCCTTTGGTCAGCAGTGGTTTTGGCCCCAGGAAAGACCGCAAGTTACCAGTGATGTACTCCAAACTAATCAAACCTTGAGTGAGTCTGGGGAAAGTAGTCTAACTATTCCGGTGACGAAAGACCTGCCCTATCCCATGACTTACCGGGTAGATTCCCAAGTTACCGATGTTTCAAATCTGTCGGTATCCGATTCTAAAACATTTACAGCTTTACCTAGCGATAAACTAATTGGATTAAAAGGGGATTGGGTGGCGGATGCCGGAAAACCATTCCCTGTAGAAGTGATTGTTACTGACCCCACTGGTAAAGTTATCAAAGGACAATCAGTACGCCTGGAACTGCAAGAGATGAAATACAGCAGTGTCACCCAGGTCTTGGCAGGGAGTCAGCGAGAAAAGAATCAGGTGGAATACAAAACCGTTAAAGAGGTAACTGTCCGTTCCGGTAGTAGTCCGAAATCCATTAAGCTCACTCCCCCCTCATCCGGTTCTTATCGAATTCGCGCTAATTTAGCTAAAGCTAAAAATGACTTAGCAGCAACAGACTTACAAATTTGGGCAACCGGTGGAAACTCAGTGTACTGGGGGTCTCGCTATGATAACTCTCGCCTGGATATCAAACTAGACAAGGATAGCTATAAGCCGGGGGAAACAGCCACAGCCTTGATTCAATCTCCCTATGCGGAAGGAGAATTGTATTTTTCAGTAGTTCGCAACAATACTCTCTATCGCAAAGTAGTGAAAGTTAAAGGGGGTGCGCCAGAGATTAAGTTCAAAGTCACTCCGGAGATGGTACCTAATGCAGCAGTAGAAGCAGTAGTAGTGCGCCAAGGCAAACCCCTATCCCAAGTGGAGCCGGGGAGTGTAGAAAATCTGGTGCGGATTGGTTTTGCTCCCTTTAATACCAAGTTGGATGATAACTATCTCAAGGTAACAGAGACATTGCAGTCTAAGTCCATTGAACCTGGTGCTAAGCAAACAGTGGAATTAGCATTGCAAGATTCTAAGGGTAAACCAGTAAAGGGACAGTTGACCGTCATGGTTGTCAATGAAGCCATCTTGCAACTGAGTGGCTACCAAGTACCGGATTTAGTAGAGACCGTGTATGCTCAGCAAGATATTTCCACTCGCTTCAGTGATAACCGTCCTAAGGTGGTCCTAGAAAGCCTAGCGACGCGAATGATGGACAAAGGCTGGGGGTATGGTGGAGGAAAGTCTTCTGGCGCAGCTAGTACTCGGATTCGCACGGAATTCAAACCCTTAGCCTACTACAATGGTTCTCTAGTAACAGATGCCAATGGTAAAGCAACGGTAACCTTTAAACTACCAGATAATTTAACCACTTGGCGGGTGATGGCAGTAGCAACGGATGGCAACCTACACTTTGGTAATGGCCAGGCTACCTTTATCACCACCAAGCGGCTGATGGCTAATCCAGTATTACCTCAATTTGCTCGTCCAGGCGATCGCTTTAAAGCTGGTATATCAGTTATTAATAATACTGGGCAAACGGGAGATTTACAGATTAATGGACAACTGACCGGTGCCGTTCAGTTTGATGATGGTAAAGGGCCTACGCTGAATCAAAAAACCTCAGCCAAGACCGGAACCAGTGGTTATCGTTTTCCGATGGTAGCCAATAACTTGGATAAAGCTAAAGTCAAGTTTACGACTAAGCTCAATGGTAATCAGGATGGGTTTGAAGTGCCCTTAGCTGTTAAACCCGTTGACATTACTGAGCAAGTGGTGGAATCGGGAGTAACCAGGAATCAAGTAAAAATCCCAGTGAATATAGCTAGTAACGTGGTACCTGACGCAGGAGGGTTAGAGATTTCCCTAGCTAGCACTCTGATTCCTGAGATTACTGCTCCCGCTAAGCAAGTATTGGATAACGAAGACTTACCTTTCTTAGAACCGGTAGCAAGTAAATTAGCGATCGCATCCAATTTGGAAATACTCAGCAAACAATATGGTCAGACCTTTGCTGAGTTTAACCCTAGCCAAAAAGGCACTGACGCTATCAAACAGTTACAGAAACTCCAGCGACCAGATGGTGGTTTTGCCAGATGGCCGGGACAAAAATCCTCAGACCCCTTCGTGTCTCCCTATGCTGCTACTGCTCTAGCTCGGGCTAAATCAGCAGGATTATCAGTAGATGCTGGGATGGTGAGCCGTCTCCAGAACTACTTGCAGAAAATATTGGCAAATCCTGGTCAGTATGATTATTGCAAGAGCGTAGTGTGTAAGAGTAAGGTGCGATTAGAAGCACTGATGGGTTTAGCAGAACTCGGTCAGACCCGCAGTGACTTCCTAGGATACCTTTATGAACAGAGCAGTAACTTCGACCGGGTCACTCAGATTAAATTAGCGCGTTACTTATTACAGTTTCCTCAGTGGCGGAGCCAAGCCCAAACTCTAGTTAATCAGTTTCAGGAAAGCATCTATCAAACTGGGCGTTCAGCTCGGATAAATTTACCCCAAAGCTGGCGTTGGCTGGATTCGTCTACTACTGCACAAGCTCAAGCCTTGCGTCTATTTATTGCCCAAAACAGTTCAGCCGAGGTTCGCAGTAAACTATTACAAGGGTTATTAGAGTTACGGCGAGATGGCACTTGGCAAACTAGCTACGATAATGCCCAAGCCTTGAGTGCCTTAGTAGACTATAGTCTATTAGAGCCTACACCCCCCAGCTTTGGAGCAACGGTGCAACTAGCAGGCAAAAAACTTGGCTCAGCCCAGTTCCAGGGGTATAAGAAACCTAGTCAATCGATTCAGGTTACCATGGATAACTTACCCCGAGGTCGCCATGACCTGATTGTCAAAAAATCTGGTTCAGGGACTCTACACTACTTAACCAGCTATCGTTATCGCTTACAAGGCAATCAACCCGGTCGGTTTAATGGATTACGAGTAAACAAGACCATACGTCCCGCTAATCAAGAAAAGGTGTTACGAAAGATTGGACTGTATGCTCTCAAAGACCCATTAACAGTACCAGCAGGACAAGTGTTTGATATTGGCGTGGAGGTGATTACCGATCATCCAGTGGATCATGTCGTGATCGAAGATCCCTTACCAGCTGGGTTGGAAGCAGTGGATACTAGTTTCCAAACTGCTACTCCTTACTTCCAAGCTCAACAGGATAGCTGGCAAATAGATTATCAGAAAATCCATCGCGATCGCATTGTGGCTTATGCCGATCGATTGGAGGCTGGTGTCTATAATTTACATTATCTGGTGCGCTCAGTTACACCAGGAACCTATTTATGGCCCCCTGCCCAAGCACACCTCAACTATGCCCCAGAAGAATTTGGCAGGTCGGCTTCCTCTACGTTAGTGATTAATGATTAGTGATTAGTGATTAGTGATTAGTAATTAGTTAATTGTTAATTGTTAATTGTTAATTACCATTATGCCTTTGCCTTAAATTGACAAACGAGTAGTGATTGAATACCCTTTTAAAGTTGATGGTGCTAAATCCATATCCGAATCAAAAAACGAATCCCAATAAAAAACCAAATGTCCGCCCCTTGGAGGTCAAGCTAATGTTAGAGTTTAATAAATCTTCAGCTATCGACATCGAGAAAGGAAATTCGACAACAACTCATAATCATGAAACCATTGAAACCGTTGTCAAAACGGAGAATCAGGAAACTAATAAAATAGGCTTAACTCAGCCAAAATTTTGGTCTAAGCCACTGATTGGACATATCGCCTTAACTTCTGTATTGGTTTTACTGATTACTGTAGGAGTAATCTTTCTCTATTCCTTAGGTAACTACCAAACCCAAAAGTGGTTGTTACCCCCAAGAGCACCAGTTGCCTATACTGAGACCATCGCTGAGGCTGCTCCCCTTGAACAAGAAAGAATTAGTGACCAAATCCAAGAAATCCAAGCGCGAGACCAAAGACATTTTAAAATGATGACATTCTTCTACAACAATTACTATATGTCTAAGTTAATGACCTATGGTACAGCGATTGTAGCAGGAATTTGTTTACTCTTTATTATTCGAGCAGGTTGGAATAGTACTCACCCTTATGTGATTAATATCTTCGTAGTGGTTTCAGCATCAGCTATTATGTTTGGAAATCTTCCTGGATTATTCCGGTATGAGGACAGTATTGTCAATAACAAACAGTTATACCTGAACTATGCATCTCTAAAGAATGAGGTAAATAGCTACTTGGTCACAGGTCAAGATATCCATGGCAATCCTAGAGAAATGAAGTACTTCATTAATCACATTGATCAGGAATTAAGTCGATTAAATCAACTACCAATTGGGTTTGAGAGAACTCGACTCTTAGATTATCCCAATTTATATAGCAGCTCTCAATTGGATCAGGGACTTTAGTCCTGGGTTATAGGGAGTAGGGAGTAGGGAGTAGGGAGTAGGGAGTAGGGATGCAGTTGCTGTTTCCGTGTTCAATTTAGTCTAATGATATTTTGGCTGAAATGGATTTTACTAGGTGTTATGCTAGCAGTGAGCATCCTACTCCTAAGGCAAGTCCTCTATGACCGTTGCTCAAGAATCTACTTAGGTCTGAAATATCCAGCACCAGGTAAATTGGTAGATGTGGGCGCTAAACCTTGGCCAATAGGCACGCGCGTCGCGTTCAACCAACCGGTTAATCTACCCTACACCGAACGCCAAAGGCGAACAAGCAAATAACCTTTAACCTAACAACTAACCTAACAACCGGTTAACCTTCAACCAAATAACCTTCAACCAAATAACCTTGGCCAATAGGCCAAGCGATCGCGTTCAACCTAACCACCGAAGTTACGACCCATCCCTAACCCTCTGTTGGCTTTAACCCGATCACCTCTGCCACAGCAGCAGTTGTCGGCTCAATCCCTTCTGTCAATGGGTTGTTGCTGTGTTCGATTGCAGTATCTGGATCTTTGAGACCATTACCTGTCAGTACACAAACCACGGTTGCTCCTGTGGGTACCTGGTCTTTTACTTTCAACAAACCAGCTACTGATGTAGCGCTCGCTGGTTCACAAAAAATTCCTTCTTGGGATGCCAATAACCGATAGGCATCTAAAATTTCTTGATCGGTAACGCTATTAAATGCCCCTTTACTAGCTTCTTGGGCTGCGATCGCTTTTTCCCAGCTAGCTGGGTTGCCCACCCGAATTGCGGTTGCAATGGTTTCGGGATGCTCTAGGACTTTGCCAGCGACAATCGGAGATGCTCCAGATGCTTGAAATCCCATCATTTGGGGTAAGCGATCGCATTTCCCGTGTTCATGGTACTCGCAAAATCCCATCCAGTAGGCACAAATATTGCCAGCATTCCCCACTGGTATGCACAGCCAATCAGGAGCATCACCTAAGTTGTCCACTATTTCAAACGCAGCTGTCTTTTGACCTTCTAAGCGATAAGGATTGACGGAATTGACCAAGGTCACGGGATACTTTGATGCCATTTTCCGGACAATTTTCAAGCAGTCATCAAAATTTCCCTTAATCGCTATTACTGTTGCTCCATATACCAACGCTTGGGCTAATTTCCCCAGAGCCACATAACCATCAGGAACAATCACAAATGCCCGCATTCCCCCCCGACTAGCGTAGGCTGCTGCTGATGCCGAGGTATTTCCGGTACTAGCACAGATTACCGCCTGGTCTCCTGCTTCCTTAGCTTTTGAAATCGCCATGGTCATTCCCCGGTCTTTAAAACTACCGGTAGGATTGAGACCGTCATATTTCACCAGTACCTTTACTCCTCTGCCAATAATTTTGGCAATAGTGGGCACAGGAATTAGGGGAGTATTACCTTCGAGTAAGGTTACCACTGGTGTGGAGTCAGTGACTGGCAAATAAGGACGGTAAGCCTCAACTAAGCCAGGCCAGTTGAGTGAAGTAGAAATGCCACCACTCACAGTAGACGAATCAGAAACAGACAGACTTGAAGCCACGTTTGGTTAGGGAAGTATTAAGGGTGAAGTATCAAGTGTGAAGTGTGAAGTATGAAGCATGAAGCATGAAGCATGAAGGTTATGAGATGTCAACCCTTCCATTGATTTTTATTGCTTACTCAGCAACTGGTATATTTTGCTACTTCATCCAATACGCCTTCATCCTTTACACTTCATCTTTGTCTATCTTATCTTGACTGATTCTGAATCACAGGCTTTCTGGGTTTTTCTGTGCGATGGCGTTTATCTGTGTTAAGCCGCAGTTTGGGACGTTCCACCATTCGTTCTTCGAGATCGTCACTAATGGGGGGTTGAGTTTTGTCATAGAACAATTGCAATGCTGCCGCTGCGATCGCATGAGCATCATATTCTTCTTCCAACTCCCGTACAACTGGCAAGAAAGAAGCCATCCGTTCCCCTGATAAAGCTTCCTGTAACTCTGCCTGAAGTCTTTCTAAGCGCCGGGCCTCAATTTGTGAGCGGGTCGGAATCCGGGTAACTTCCAACCGTTGCCGCACCTTGCGCTCAATCTGGTAGAGTTTACGGCGTTCAAAAGGTTGAATCAGGGTAATTGCTGTTCCTGTCTTACCAGCACGACCGGTACGACCAATGCGGTGAATGTAGCTTTCGACTTGATCTGGCAGGTCAAAATTGATCACGTGGGTGAGATGATCCACATCTAGACCACGAGCAGCAATATCGGTTGCTACTACCCAACGCACTTGATTTTTCCGGAACCGATATAATAACCGCTCCCGCTGACTCTGACTCAAATCACCGTGGTACTCATCTACACTGTGACCAGCCGCTTGTAATTGGTTCGTTAGTTCAGCAGCAGCTTTTCGTGTCCGCACAAAAATGATTGAAGCTTCTGGGTCTTCCAGTTCCAGAATCGGATGGAGAGCCCTGATTTTTGAGCAGCCACGGGGTACCATGTAAACTCGCTGTTCAATGCGCGCTGGTGCTGCTTTCGATTGCTGAACTTTAACAGTGACCGGGGATTTCAGGAACTTGCTGACTAGGTCCTGAATTGGCCGGGGCATAGTTGCTGAGAAGCAAGTAGTCTGACGATCTTCGGGAGTCTGTTGCAGGATTTTCTTAACATCATCGATAAAGCCCATGCTTAACATTTCATCGGCTTCATCAAGTACCACCCAGCTCAGGTTTTCCAGCTTAAGGTCTCCCCGGTCTAGCAAGTCAATCACCCGTCCGGGAGTTCCTACCACAATCTGAGCGCCTTTGTACAGCATCCGAATTTGCCGCTCAATGGACTGACCACCGCAGACGGTTAGTATATGCAATCGACGGTCCTCACTGAAGTCCCGAATCGCTTGGTTAACTTGCTGGGCTAACTCTCGGGTTGGGGTTAGAATTAAGGCTTGTACGGTTCGCTTGTCCAAGTCAATGCGATCTAGCATTGGTAGGGAAAACGCTGCTGTTTTGCCAGTACCGGTTTGAGACATACCGAGTACATCATGGCCATTGAGCAGTTCAGGAATAGCTTGGGCTTGGATAGTAGTAGGTGTAGTGAAGCCGATTTTTTCGAGTTGGCTTACACAAGATTCAGACAATCCCAGGCTTTGGAAAGAAACGGTCATAAGTTATTTTTCGATTTTTCGTTGGTTAGTTGTGGTTTTTTTTCTGGTAAGTCAGAAAGTTAAGTTAGTAGTTGAACGTGTCAGGAAACATTGTCATGGCTATAAAGACAGTGAGCCATCAAGTTTGACTCACCATGGCTTTTGCCTTGAGACACCTATGATGAGATTACATGAGTAGAAAGCGGTTTAGTTTCCACCCATTTGGTGTTGATAGGCATCAACTCCGCGCGTTGCACCTTGTCTTGATGCAGTCGCGCTTTGGGTTAACCCCCCTCAGGTCGGTAATGGTGCGTTTGACCTTGGCGAATTAAATTCGCCACGGGTCGCACCTCTGCATGGCTGTCACCATCAGCTGGGGTCTGTTGCGACCTATTTAGTGTGCCTAAAAGCTTGAGAGTAGGTTCATCCCACAAGAACACGTCTTACAGACGCAATGGTTAATGCCCTAGACACAGTGTCTTGATGCAATAGCGAGTGGGGGAAACCCCCAAGACCGCTTAGGTGCGCTTTCCGTTGGCGAATTAAATTCGCCACGGGTCGCACCTCTGCATCGCTTGTCAGGTTGAGGGTGGCTCCTTGTCTTGATGCAATAGCGAGTGGGGGAAACCACGGCAGTCGCTCATGGGGGGAACCCCCAAGACCGCGCTGCCTCCCCAAGACCGTAATGGTGCGTTTGACCTTGGCGAATTAAATTCGCCACGGGTCGCACCTCTGCATCGCTAGCTAGGTATTGCCCGTTGGATTCGGGTGGGGTAAATCATCCCAAATTTGACCCTCAAAGCTGAATTGATGCACCGCTCAGCTAGTTTTTACCCCCTAAGCAGGTCTTTTAAGTGTGCCGTTTACTGTGCCGTTTAGTCTGCCGTTTAGTCTGCCATTACTATGGGCGACAGAACTATGGGCGACAGACACCGGCTTTTCACAAGGCTAGACACCTTGTCTACAGCTCCATAATCTAAAAGACCTTGGATCAGGTCTGGTTCAGGATTGACCAGATTACTTCCCCTAGTGGTGGAGTGTTTAATTCCAGCCCCTAGTTAAAGCCTGTAGCTTTTTTAAGGAGGTAGTACTACAGAACCATACAAGTCGTAGACATCACTATCAGTAATTTCTACTGATACTATGGTTCCTAAAGAGGCATCACCTTGAACGTAGACCAATCCATCCACCTCAGGAGCAAACCTGGCACTACGACCAATTAATTCACCCGTTAAGGGATTTTCTTGTTCTATGAGAACATCAACTATCTTGCCCAGACAGTTTTGATTTTTTTTTAAGGAAATCGGTTGCTGAACTGCCATCAGGGCATCCCGTCTGGCATCCATCACCCCTTGGGGCAACTGATTAGGCAATTTGTATGCTGCTGTTCCCTCCTCCGCAGAAAAGGTAAACACTCCAACATGGTCACATTCATGATGCTGGACAAATTCCAGCAAGTGTTCAAAGTGCTGCTCTGTCTCGCCGGGAAACCCGACAATAAAGGTGGTTCGCAACACTGCATCAGGAAGTGCAGTTTTGAGTTGCTTGATGATAGCGTCATTTACTCGTCCCTGCCAAGGACGGTTCATGGAGCGGAGGATTTCTGGATGGGAGTGCTGTAGAGGCAAATCGAGATAAGGAAGAACATTATGAGTTTCCTGAATGGCTTTAATGACGGATGGGGTTAAACCGGTGGGATAGGCGTAGTGGATCCGAATCCAGGGGATGTCTACTTCACCTAATGCTCTCAACAGTTCTGCCAGTTTTGGTTCACTGTATATGTCTAAACCATAGTTGGTGGTGATTTGCGAAATTAAAATCAGCTCTTGAACCCCTTGAGATGCCAACTGCTCGGCTTCCGCAACAATGGATTCTATGGTACGCGATCGCTGCTTTCCCCGGAGGTGCGGAATGATACAGAAGGAACAGCGGTAATCACACCCTTCTGCCACCCGCAGGTAAGCAACCCCTTCAGAAGTTGTTCGGTAGCGTGGCGTTGTTTCGTCAGCAATGTAGCTTGGTTCAGTAGAAACCTCTTGAACGCGATCGCCTGTTTCTACTCTTTGGATTACATCTACTATTTTATGGTAGTCCCCGGTTCCCACCACTGCCACTGCCTCAGGCAACTCTTCCAGTAGTTGGCTTTGGAAGTGTTGAGCCATACAGCCGGTGATCACAATTTTTTGATTAGCTTCCGCCAGTTCTACCAGCGTCCGGACTGATTCTCGCCGCGCTTCTTCTATAAAACTACAGGTATTTACAATAACATAGTCAGCTAATTCTTCATTGGCATCAACCTGGTATCCTGCCTGAACCAGCAGACCCAGCATATGTTCGGTATCAATGCGATTTTTCTCGCAGCCCAAGTGAGATATTGCTACAGTTGGCTTTTTGCCCATTCATTCATCATCTTATATTGTACTACAGCTTAGTCACATAACCTACTGCCCAATAGCCGCACCTTACACCATTGATTGAGCTTGGTGTGATTGAGCTTGGTGTGATTGAGCTTGGTGTGATTGAGCTTAGTGTGATTGAGCTTGGTGTGATTGAGCTTGGTGTGATTGAGTTTGGTGTGTCAGTGATGTGCTCAACTCCTAATCTGCTCTCCTAATTTACTAGTACTGATGTTCCATGTTGATTTCACTATCAAAACCTATACACTAATTGTAAATTAAATTTTATTAAAATATTCAAAAAAATATTAGGAAATCTAAAAATATTCCCCACAGCCAATCATGCCATCGTCGGGATCGTGACTCCAACAGACCCCCGTTGGTAATATTCCTCTATGGGGGAGCGGGGGAGCGCTACTACAGTTATTAAATCGAGTAGTGCTGATCTCGGCTGTTAAGCAATTGCGGTCGGAAAGCTCAAAGTTGACAGGACAAAGGTTAGTAAACAGCTAGAGAAAATGTTGCAGAGTCTACCAAAAACTCTTATTATTTGTTAGAATTGAATTAGGGTAACACCGACAGGGATTATTATGTAACTTAAATTAAAGCCGAAAACCAAGGGTTTAATAGTTGCGCTCTCGACCTACGGTGGAACCAAATTTTTTGGAATTTTTATGGCGCTCGCGGGATATTCCGTCAGAGAAGCGCGGAGATACCCCCTGGATGTGAAAGCATCTTGCATTGGCGGGCTAGGGTCTATCTTGGTAGACTTTGGTAGCTAAAAAGTATCGGTACAATCTACTGGTAATATATATAATCCTATTTTACCTTTGACCTAGAATAAGTACGCATCAAAAACAGATGCAGTAGTTTTACGGCTAACCTCTCTCTTGGTGCGCGTTCCCTTGGCGAGGGAACCTCGCGCCTTGTCTTGATGCAAAGCGCGAGTGGGGGTTCCCCCCAAGACCGCGCTACCTCGCTGCATCGCTGTCGCACCGCTGTTAACCTAGCACCACTAGAAATGGTCTTCAGGAATTTTGGTGCTTGCTTTGGGGATAGCACTGACCGATACAATTGGTTTGAGCGACTGGTTTTAGCAACCGGTCGAACTAAATCCCAGGTTTGATCAAAAGAGTAAGCACCATAGCTTTTCTCTTGGTGCGCGTTCGGTGTGGGCGTTGAACCTCGCGCCTTGTCGCACCGCACCATTAATGCCAGTGGTAGACCGATGCCAGAAACGGCATCCGACCCTACTCTCAATTCCCAAGTTTTCTACAGGGGGCGCTGGTCCGCTCTATCTGTACCTTTTCCTCCCCGCTCCCTGATGAGATGGGGCTTCCAAACATCCCAGGATTGTGAACTTAGAGCAAATTTTCCAGACACCGAATCCAATCATAGGAGTTGTGCATTTGCTGCCACTCCCTACTTCCCCGCGCTGGGGCGGTAGCCTGCAAGCTGTGATTGACCGAGCCGAGCAAGAGGTCACCGCCTTAGGCTCTGGTGGAGTGGATGGGGTGATTGTTGAGAATTTTTTCGACGCCCCATTTACCAAAAACCAGGTCGATCCAGCAGTAGTCAGTACCATGACGATCATAGTCCAGCGACTGATGAACCTGGTTCCCATACCAATAGGGATCAATATTTTACGCAATGATGCTCATAGTGCTTTGGCAATTGCTACTTGTGTAGGGGCTAAATTTATCCGCGTTAATGTTCTGACTGGGATTATGGCAACAGATCAGGGCTTAATTGAGGGACAGGCTCATACACTCTTGCGCTACCGTCGGGCACTAGGTAGTGATGTTAAGATTCTTGCTGATGTTTTAGTTAAACATGGACAACCTTTGGAATCACCGAATATCACCATAGCTGTACAAGAAACTATAGAGCGGGGGTTAGCTGATGGTGTGATTCTATCTGGCTGGGGAACCGGTACTCCTACTAATCCCCAAGACCTGGTGTTAGCCTCGGCGGCGGCTAAGGGCAAACCAGTGTTTATTGGCAGTGGCGCTAATTGGGAAAATATTTCCACCCTGATGCAATATGCTGATGGGGTAATTGTTTCTAGTTCCCTCAAGCGTCGTGGACAAATTGATCAACCTATTGACCCGATTCGGGTCAGTCAATTTGTGGAAGCAGTACGCAGTAGTGTGTCTGCTAAACAAGAACAAAAACCAATTGTTTGACCGTTGAAGGTTGAAGGTTGGCCGGTTGAAGGTTGGCCGGTTGAAGGTTGGCCGGTTGAAGGTTGGCCGGTTGAAGGTTGGCCGGTTGAAGGTTGGCCGGTTGAAGGTTGGCTGGTTGAAGGTTGGCCGGTTGAAGGTTGGCCGGTTGAAGGTTGTTCGCCCTAGGCGTTCCCTTAGGGTAGGTTGTCTGTCAGAATGCAGAATGTAGAATGCAGAATGTAGAATTCTAAATTCTAAATTCTACATTCTAAATTAAAAAATGTTGTTGGCCCTTGGCGTTCCCCTAGGGTAGGTTCAAGGTTGAGCATCAACAGTATCTCACCTTGGTTTCTGTCTATTGGTTGTTTGACTTGATAACGTAGTAGTTAGAACTTTCAAGCAACCCCTATTCCTCATTAATCTAGATTATGAGTGTGAGTCGCAGGCGTTCTGCCCCCTGGATTTATCGTTGGTCCCGTCAGCTGATTGCTGCGATCGCTGTCGTGGGTGCCCTGTTAACTGCTTATCTGACTGTGGTTAAACTGACAGGTGGTACTGCAGTTTGCAGCGCGGGTGCAGGTAATGCTTCTAGCTGTAATGATGTCCTTTCCAGCCCTTATGCTAGTATATTTGGTCAGCCACTAACCTTGTTTGGCTTCCTGGCATACACCAGTATGGCTACATTTGCCTTGGCTCCGTTGTTAGTCAAGGGAGACCCAAAGAAGGGACTTCGCTCAAAACTAGAAAATTGGACTTGGTTATTGCTGTTGGCAGGTGCAGCAGCTATGACAGTTTTCAGTAGCTACTTGATGTACTTGCTAGCGTTTGAGATCCAAGCAGTATGTCTATACTGCATCAGTTCAGCATTATTTGCCATTAGCCTGCTAGTCCTAACCCTTGTGGGTCGCAGTTGGGAAGATATTGGTCAAATTTTCTTTATCGGTATGATCGTGGGCATGATCACCTTGGTGGGTACCTTAGGGGTTTATGCGAATGTTGGGGAATCCGTGGCTACATCAGCAGATAATGGTGGTCCAATTCCCACAGCCACTGGTGCGCCAAACGCAGCGATTGGTGGCTGGAAAGTTAACACAACCTCTGGTCAATCGGAAATTGATCTGGCGCGTCATTTGACTGAGGTTGGTGCTAAGAAATACGGAGCTTACTGGTGTCCCCACTGCTATGAGCAGAAGCAACTGTTTGGAAAACAGGCATTCTCTCAAATAAATTATATAGAGTGTGCTCGTGATGGCAAAAATGCTCAGACACAAGCCTGTATCGATGCTGGAATTAAATCCTATCCTACTTGGCAAATTAATGGCGAATTGCTTCCTGGTGTCCAAACTCTAGAAGAATTGGCTAATGTCACTGACTATAAAGGCTCAAGGGACTTTAAGTACTATTTGCCAGGACGATCCTAATTGGGAAGTGTGGGAAGTATGGGAAGTGTGGGGAGATGGGGAGATTTTTATTAAGGGTAATTATCGGTTCTGATAGTAATAAGGTAAACAAGATTTTTTACCGATTCCCGATTCCCGATTCCCGATTCCCAATTCCCGATTCCCGATTCCCGATTCCCGATTCCCTAAACTTGTGAAGAATATATATTGATAGTTCAGCCAGTTGGATAATTCACAAAATCTCAATGTCGTAGTCATTGGTGGTGGAGCCGCTGGTTTTTTTGGGGCAATTACCTGTGCCACTACTCATCCCCATACCAATGTCACTCTGCTAGAAGCCTCACGCCAGCCATTATCGAAAGTGCGCATCTCTGGTGGTGGACGCTGTAATGTTACTCATGCTTGTTTTGATCCAGCCCAATTGGTGCAAGCTTACCCGAGGGGAAGCAAAGCATTGCGAGGGGCTTACACCCGCTTTCAACCTAAGGATACCATTGCTTGGTTTGGGGCTCACGGTGTTGAGCTGAAAACTGAGGCAGATGGCAGGATGTTTCCGATTACTGATACTTCCGAAACTATTGTTGATTGTCTCTTACAAGTAGCTAAGACCGCAGGGGTGACGATTCGCACTAGTAATCCCGTTAAGTGGATCTCTCGGCAATCTTCCCAACACCCGACTCCTGACACCCCACACCAGACCCCAGGAGGATTTGAAATTGGGTTGAGGAATGGTGAGACTATAAAATGCGATCGCGTTTTGATTGCTACTGGTAGCAATCCCCTAGGCTACCGTTGGGCAAAAGCCTTAGGTCACACCATCGAAACCCCCGTTCCTTCTCTATTCACTTTTAATATCCCAGACTCCCGTTTACAAGATTTAGCTGGGGTTAGTGTTAAACAGGTCTGCCTCAAATTACCCGATGCTGGTAAAACTTTGAAGGAACAAACGGGACCATTGCTAATTACCCACTGGGGTTTAAGTGGTCCAGCGGTACTCAAGCTTTCTGCTTGGGGGGCGAGAGTGTTGCACGAACACCATTATCAAATGCCCTTGTTGGTGAATTGGCTTCCTGAGTATAATCCAGACCGATTGCGCAAATTACTCCTCGATGTTAAATCCCAGTTACCTCGACGCTTCATTACTACTAGTTGTCCCATTCCTATCCCAAAGCGCCTTTGGGTGAGCTTAGTCACTAGTGTGGGAGTGGGAGCACAAGACCGTTGGGCTGAGTTATCGAAAAAAACCGTACATCAGTTAGTTCAAGAACTGACTCAGGGACGCTATTTGATTCAAGGTAAAGGGGTTTTTAAGGAAGAGTTTGTTACTTGTGGTGGTGTTAGTCTCAAAGAGGTGAATTTCAAGACTATGGAAAGCCGCCAATGTCCAGGTCTTTACTTTGCTGGGGAAATTCTGGATATTGATGGAATTACTGGGGGATTTAATTTTCAGAGTGCTTGGACAACGGGTTGGTTAGGAGGTCAAGGGATTGGAAATAGTTAGTGCTGTGGTAATTGGTAATTTGCCTTTTTTTTGTCCATTAATTGTGATAGTATGTATCTTGGGTCAGACTAGTTAGACATTTTTCAATTTCGTTGCTCCTCAAATTATTACACAACCAGGGATTGATCGTAGGTCGCGCTAGGTGAACGGCAAATTATTTCCTCAACTAACTATATTGGGTAAATTCAAATTACTCACTTACCAATATGCTCCGGAATAACTTTTGTCAGTCAATCAGGAATTTCATAATCGGATATTGCTAGGTCGTAAATTCTGAAAAACAGACTTTATGAATTTAATATAAAAGTAAAAGTAGAGAGATTTTTGGTGTCCCAATCATGTGGAATCCAAGCCAGGTTGACTATTTGGAAGTAGACCCTGTAACTCAGGAAATTTTCCAGCAGTACAAATACGCCTTAGCTTATATCGGGGTAGACTTTGACAGGGAAGATGTCCAGGCTGCTGTGATCGGTTGCTCTCAGGGTATGGAGCCCGCCTTCCAAACAACTATCTCTTACTGGATTTGGAAACAAAATAATTACGAAAAGTTTGAATATCCAAGTGCTTTCCTTATAAAAGCCCTTAACCAACAGTGGACACCTAAGTCATGGTCTAATGAGTACTTGGACAACCCCAAATTCAAGAGCCCCTGTCAGCTTTGGTGGGAGAAAGCAGCAGAAAAATTAGGAAAAGATGTTCGTAACTCCCTGATTGCGGATGTTGCAGAAAAGGAATCTGGCTATCAGTACATCTTACTCATGTCTGGTCAAACTATCTCCTTAGAAATAGTCAATAATTGGAGCTGGGAAAAATTCTATGAATATGCAATTGAGTCTAAGAGACAAGAAGAGGAGCGGATAAAAAGGTTATAAAAACTTAAGCTCAATAACAAACTAAACAAACTCAGGAAACAAATTTTTTCCGCGCTACGTGAGTAGTTTCAAAGATTGTTTCCAGACTCGACCAATCTTCCTGTTCAATCACCTCAATTATCTGGTCAAGGCGATCGCGATACCCTACAAGCGTACGCATTATCGACTCCTGATTGTAACGAGCCATCATTACTCGCAGTTCTGGATTACCACCCCCCACACGGCTAGTATCACGAAAACCAGAACTAGCTAACTGTTGGGCTAACCTCAAAACCACTGGGTCAGTCTCCTGCATACAAGCATCAATCAAACTCCCACTCACCATCACCGGTAGATGAGAAATCCATGCTACCGCTTGGTCATGGTTTTCCGGGCTTGTGATGTAAACCAATGACTTAAGCGATCGCACAATCTCCTCCACCTTCTGAAGTGCTGGTTGTGGTGTTGTCTCAATGGGGGTCAGTACATAAGGGTTTCCTACAAATAGATTCGACACCGCAGCTTCCACACCACTGTATTCCCTTCCTGACATCGGATGACCACCTACAAAATTTTCCCACAGGGGAGCTATTTCTCTAACCACTGGCATTTTGACCGAACCAATATCAGTGATTACGGTATCCTTGTAAAGATAGTTGACTAAATGCTTGACAGTAGAGGCGATCGCGGCTATTGGGGTGCAAATAAACACAACCTCTGCTGTGGCTAGGATACTTAAGTCAATACTCGCATCATCAACAATGCCGTGATCAAGTGCGAATCGACAGGTTTTTGGTTGACGAGAGACTCCCAAGACCTGATGACCTTGTGCTCTCAAGTCCAATCCCAGGGACCCACCCATCAATCCCAGTCCTACAATACCAATTTTCATTATCTCTCACCCAGATTGAGCCTATGCCATGATAAATATTAATTTTTGTTAGATTGTAATGAATGTCAGGGAAATTATCCAACAATATGCAGCAGGGGTAAGAGATTTTACAGCTGCGGATCTTACGGAACTGAACCTAAGCGGCGCTACTCTTAGTGGTGCCGACTTGAGTGAAGCTAACCTGAGTATAACTAACTTAAGTGGTGCTAACTTGAGCGGCACAAACCTCCGCCGAGCCAACTTAAACATTGCTAGACTCAGTGGTGCCAATCTCTATAAAGCCAAGTTAACACAAGCAAAGCTCAATGTCGCAAATTTGATTCGGGCTGATTTAAGAGGTGCCCAACTGATTCAGGCATCACTGATTCGTGCTGAGATGGTTCGTGGTTCCCTAAGTGGAGCAAATCTAACTGGGGCAAACCTCTCTGGTGCTGATTTACGAGAAGCCACCCTCAGACAAGCCAATCTCAGCCGCGCTACCTTCAATGAAGCCAATCTAGGGGGGGCAACCCTTAGTCAAGCCAATTTGAAGGGAGCGCACTTAAACGGAACAAATCTGCACAAAGCCGATTTCAGTGGTAGCAATCTCAAAGGGGTTGAAATCAGACAAGGAAATCTCACCTGTGCCAATTTTAGGGGAGCTGATCTCAGTGGGGCAAATCTACGCTGGGCTGATTTAAGTGGAGCAAACCTCAGTTGGGCTGATCTGAGCAACGCTAAATTAAGTGGAGCTACCTTAGTTGGGGCTGATTTGAGCAATGCCAATTTAGTTAATACCAGTTTAGTACACGCTGATCTTAGTAAGGCCAGGCTGATTAAAGCCAATTGGATTGGAGCGGATTTGACTGGTGCTACCCTGACTGGGGCAAAACTATATGCTGTTTCCCGGTTTGGTCTCAAAACCGAAGGACTGATCTGTGAATGGGTTGACTTAAGTCCCGATGGTGATCAAAGTCAAATTATCCATCTGTCTTCCGAAGCTGCCAAAACCTTTTTCAACGAGACCCTCCCAACAGTAAAGATTATCGTTGATACACCATTAGACCTCAAAGGGAATTTGGCTTTAGCCTCGATTTATAATCAGATAGCCAATGTTTCTGAAGTCCTCAATCAACCGCCCAGCATTGAGGTGGGTGTCCGCAGAACAACCATTACCTTTACGAGCAACAACGCTGACTTATTCATTATCGCTTACTTGGCCATTGTCCCCTTCAAAGATGGAGGTCAAACTCATCGCAATATTGTGACCCTATTAAATAGCCTACCCTCACGATCAATATACACTTTAAGTAATCAAAACAAACAGCAAATCAATAAATTAATTACAAATATTTGCCAAGCTATTGAGCAGATTAAACCAATTAAAACCGTTAAGTTAGCACCAGAAATTAAATCATCGGCTAACTTTTTTATTGCTCCGACTCAGACAATTATTACTAACTCTAGAGACTACTCATTAAGTATTTATTCTAATCAAGATTTTGGGAAGTATCTGATGAATCAATCAAGCTGGAGCGAGCAATCTGAAGACACTACAACACCATCAAGACCAGTATCAACCCTGCCTCCAGTGAGCCAAATTGTTGAATTTATTAAAGCCTGGGATTATTTGACCGGTTAATGGTGTAGACAACACCTAAATCTATTATAGCAATTTTTTATAGCAATTATCAGCAACGTTTGAGCGACATTGCTTATCCTTTTAAGGCAATAGGCAATAGGCAATAGGCAATAGTCAAGAGGGTTTTAAGGGAATCAGCGTCAAAAAAGACTCTACTTCATAAGTGCGATCAACCCTATCAATTAACAGAACCCAATTTTAACCAGATATCTAGCAATCCGTGTAGGAATTGTGATAATTTTTGTTCCCTACTCCCTACTCCCTACTCCCTGCTCCCTGTTCCCAGATCCGCTGTTCCCTTTGCTATCAATTACTGCTTTAGGAGTGCGTTCGCGTTCGCCTTTGGCGTGGCCTACGGCCAAGCGTCGGCTTTGCCGAATCGCTTATCTTGAACTCAGGTTAATTAGATATTTGCTTGCTCCAAATTCTAATCTGCTGATCCCAACCACCACTAACTAGGGTTTGACCATCCTGGCTCAAAGCAACAGCAACAACATAGCCCGAATGACCATTTAAGGTGCTTTTCAACTGAGCGCTCCTCATATCCCACAACTTAATGGTCTTATCCCAACTACCGCTAATCAGGGTGCTTCCATCTCTAGTCATCGTTACTGACCACACCCCATCTGTGTGACCCGTCAAGGTCCTAGTCAATTTACCAGTGTTAAGATTCCACAAGCGAATCGTGCCGTCTCCTCCACCACTGGCTAAAGTCTTCCCATCCAGACTAATCGCTACAGACGACACCGATCGAGAATGTCCCTTGAAGATACGCACTAACTTACCTGTAGCTAGATTCCACAGCCGAATAGTTGTATCTTGAGAACCACTGACTAAGGTTTTGCCATCAGGAGAGATTTCAACAGAATTCACCGAACCTAAATGTCCGGTAAGGGTATGCAACAGTTTACCCTTAGGCAGCTGCCAAATCTTAATAGTGTTGTCCCAGCTACCACTAACTAAGGTTTTGCTATCGCCACTGAAGGCTAAAGTCGCCACTGTATCTTGATGTCCAGTCAGGGTACTTAAAGGTTTACCCGTGTTAAGATTCCAGGTCTTGATCATACGGTCATCACCGCCACTGACTAAAGTTTGACCATCCGGACTAATCGCCACAGCATTCACTGCACCACCGTGACCTCGCCAGGTACGAATTAATTGACCAGTGGACAGATTCCACAGGGAGATAGTGCCATCACTATGACCACTAGCGGCCATCAATTTTTGTACTGATTTTTGTATTGATCTCCCTTGAGCAACGGTGCCAATCGCCACAGAACTCACTGAGCCAGTCCCTACTTTGAGAGTATTCGTCAACTTGTAGAAAACTGTTCCGGTCTTGGCAGACGCAGCTGTAGGAGAAACACCGACTTGAGGAGTCTTTACAGGAGTTGGCAGTTTCAGCTGAGAGCGCCAGGTTAAATAGGTGTCAATGCTAATCCCAGATGCCACAATTGTGTCAGAATCGCCCACTAATCTGACCATACCATTAATGCCAATTACCCGCCCCTGATCGTCTAATACTGGTCCACCACTCATCCCAATTCTCACCAAATTGGTATAACTCAGAGCATATCCCCTAGGAAGTTTAGAACTAGCATCCGTGAGCAGTCCTTCGCTATTAATAAACCGCCGTTGTTGAGAAGCACCTCCAGAACGGGGCCATCCAGCCACATAAACCCTTTGACCTGCACTGATTTGCTGGGAATTCCCTAACCTAGCCACTGGGTAGTTAGAGGTGCTAGTGAAAGGTAAGATCGCTAAATCTACCCCTGGCATCCGTCTGATGTAGCGGGAGTCTACAGGATAACGATTGCCATCAGGGGTTTGAATCCTGTAGATGCCAGCTTTTTGTAGCACATGAGCACTGGTCAGGATATAATATATATTTGCTTGGCGTTCAACAATTATCCCACTCCCTCCCTGTTTTGGGCCATCAATCCGGACAGTAATCTGTTGCGCAATATTTTTAGCAGCTGGTGTTGATATCACCACTGTGGGAATTGCGGCAATGATGGCGATGCTCCCAATTAAAAACCCTGGAACTAAAAACCCTGGAACTGTTTTAGATAAGATGTTCATCAAGCTTGACCGGAATCAATGGCTACGTCTCCTCTAGTTTTCCCTGTCTTGATATACCCTTTTATCTTTGAACAAGTTTCCAAAATGCTTTAGCAAATCGTTTTCCAACAATCAAATAACTTTCCGTTGTTAAGTGGACATAGTCTTGCAAAGCCAAGTCATCTGTAGTAATCATCCTCGTAGCTGGTAACTGGACTGTTTCCTGTTGCGCTTTCACGGTTTCCCAGTTCGGGAGCTTTTCTGGATCAGTAGTGGTGCCAATTTGAGCAAAAACTACTGGTAACTCAGGTTTCCCTAAGTCTTGACGGAAATCTTTTACCAAGGTAACAAATTTATCAGCCCACTGATTGGGGAAAAACGTTATCTCATCGTCTTGAGAAGGCTTTTGAGCATCTTTTTCCCCTTGAAAGAAAAGTATACCGGTGATTTCTCCCATCACAGAAGCAGCACCTACTCGCTTTAAGCAAGAGCCATAAAGGGTATCCTCACTCAGGCTTCTTTGCCACTGTTGAATGGCAGTGCCAGACTTGGCACAAGGAATCAAACCGATGATTAGCTCAGGATTGTATTTCAATAATTCAGTAGCAAACGCCATCCCCGGACCTACCCCAGCTGACTTATCTTCCGAGACTTTATCAACTTGTCCACTTGGTGAATCAATCGGTTCTTTGCCTAGATGCCAGCGGTAATCGTTTCCAAAGACAAAAACGTTGGGGTGAGTAACGGAACTAGCAGGTGTTAGCTTACCTGTTCCGGACATATTCGACTGTCCTGCCAAAATAAACAGGGACATCTTGCCTTGAAAATCTGGTGGAATCACATTGATTTCCCGAGACTCAGATTTCCGCTTAACTAAGAAGCGACTAATAATACCGTAGCGTCTGATCAACTTACCGACTGGATAATACTTCTGGAGAATAATACCAAGAAAAAGACCGATAGCTAGAACGAAAATAACTGTCCAGGTTTCCATTAATTAATTGATGCCATAATCCTCGAATAGTAAATTCAAAACATGATGTCACTGATCAGTAAGTTTCCAAAACGCTTTAGCAAATCTTTTTCCAAGAATCAAATAACTTTCCGTTGTCAAGTGGACATGGTCTTGCAAAGCCAAGTCATCTGTGGTAATCATCCCAGTAGCTGGTAACTGGACTGTTTCCTGTTGCGCTTTCACGGTTTCCCAGTTCGGGAGCTTTTCTGGATCAGTAGTGGTGCCAATTTGAGCAAAAACTACTGGTAACTCAGGTTTCCCTAGGTCTTGACGGAAATCTTTTACTAACCTAACAAATTTATCAGCCCACTGATTAGGGAAGAATCTTCGACTTGGGTAGGCTTGAGGATTAAGGGCATCACTTTCTCCCTGAAAGAATAGTAAACCTTGAATTTCTCCCATTGGTGAAGCAGCATAGGCTCGCTTTAAGCAAGAGCCATACAAAGTATCTTCACTTAGATTTTTTTGCCACTGTTGAATAGTAGTGTCCCATTTAGCACAGGGAATTAAACCAACAATCAGCTCAGGATCGTATTTGAGCAATTCAGTAGCAAATGCTATACCTGGACTGACTCCAGCTGACTTATCTTCCGAGACGTGATCAACTTGTCCACTTGGTGAATCAATCGGTTCTTTGCCTAGATGCCAGCGGTAATCGTTTCCAAAGACAAAAACTCTGGGGTGAGTAATGGAACTAGCAGGTGTCAGCTTACCACTTCCTGACATATTCGACTGTCCTGCCAAAATAAATAAGGAGATATTGCCTTGAAAATTGGCAGGAACTGGTTTGCTTTGATTATCCTTAATGGTAGAAGTGCTGAGGATACCGTAGCGTCTGAACAACTGGTCTACTTGAGCAGACTTTTGTAGTATAATACCTAAAAAAGCACCGATAAGTATACCGATAACTAGATAGGAAATTATTGACCAAGCTTTCATGATATAGCATTTTTATTTGAGATGTTAAACACTTAGGATTTTACAGTTCTCGTAGTAATGAGGTCTACAGGATTTTTTCCTTATTCCGAAGTTCCCTAGTCTGACTTTACTACTCCCTACTCCCTACTCCCTACTCCCTACTCCCTACTCCCTAAGACTTTGGAGCTCACCAAACTAATAATTGCTATCATTATCAATGACTTGTGAACTTTGTGGAAGAGATGTAGAGCGATTGACAGTTCATCACTTGATTCCTAGACAAAACACTAAGCGAAAAAAGATGAAACCTGGTCCAACGATTACTATTTGCCCTGCTTGTCATCGACAAATACATGCTTTATTCCCAAATACTCGTTTAGCTCTGGAATTGAATACCTGTGAAGCTTTGAAAAATGACCCTCAGATGCAGAAGTTTTTAGCCTGGGTCAGAAAGCAAAAGCCTGATAAGCGGGTGAGGGTTCATCGTTCTTAAGCGTTCGCGTAGCTTGACCAAAGGTCAATCGCATAAGCGCGTTTGTATCTGGGTTGTAAACACACGTATTCCATAAAAAGGCAAAAGGCAAGAGGAATCCCCCCTAACCCCCCTTAGTAAGATACTGCTGGCGAATTTAACATTTAGAAATATCAGCCTGAAGACAGCAGTCTTTATAGCCCCCCAACCCCCAATTCTGGGGGAGCATGAACTTAAAGTTACCCATCTGCTACCCTTGTGTAAACAAATATTAATTTCGCCAACGGTATCTAGTAAGGGGGGCAGGCAAGAGGGGAAAGATATACGGAGTTTTATTGGATAAAAAAATACCTCTTAGGTTTACATCTCAAATAAAAATGCTATACCTGCCATTTTTATGAAAATGATCAAAAAAATCGCTTTTTACTCTTGGTCGATGTGATTCAAACCTCGCTGGTTCATGCTTTCAAGCTGCTTGTCACCCCGTGAAAGTCTTGGCTCAGATAACTTGAAAATCCGAGATAGTCTCAATCCACACCCTTGCGCCACAATGTAACGGATTATCAGGGCGATACATCACCCGACAAGGGCCATTGACTTCTACCGTATGACCGTAAATGTTTTTAGAGCCTCGTTTTACCGTAATCACTGGATTGCGTTCCCCGGTGTTGTGATTTTGGCGAATGACTTTCTGATTAACGTGGATCACAGCCTTCGTGTAATTTGTACGCTTTGACCAATTCCGCTTTGGTCCACGAGTGCCAGGGGTGACCACTGGCATGCCATCAAACAGAGGAATCACCCAAGTTCTACCCACCTTATACGCTCCTTTGACTCTGCCCTTGCCCAGAAGGAAACGAACCCGAGTGGCAGAAACACCCAGTAATTCAGCGGCTTGTGCGGTAGAAATCATCATGAGGCAATAACCATTGCTTTAACGATACTATTATTATAACCACATTTTGGAGAAGATTCAAGGGATTAGAAAAACTATTGCATTGTCGCAAGGAGCTGGAGTGGGTGGAGTAGGTTAAGTGAGCTAAATATGTGGTGTGGGCGCTTTGAAACTATTGCATTGTCGCCATCTTAAGGAGTATCGGGGGAAGGATGGGTGGAGTGCTAGCAATAGGAGTAGTAGACTAAATAGGAGTAATGGGTTTAGTGGGTGCTGTAAAACTATTGCATTGTGGTAACAAAAAGTAGCCGGAGTGGGTGTAGTGGGTTAAGCGAGTTTAATCGGTGGTGTAGGTGTTGTAAAACTATTGCATTGTCGCCATCTCAATCAGGATCGGGCGCGGGGAGATGGGGGAAATGGGGAGACGAAATTGATCTCTAGCTGTAATTTACAGAATTGGTATAACTACAAATCAGATTTGAAACTACCCCCTGCTTCAGTCATTAATCGTAGTGGGCAGTAGGGTGGGCAGTGCCTACCAAAGCGCTTTGCAAGCTTGATTATCTGTCTGGTGCACTGCCCACCCGACATGAACCAAGCAGTAGGGTGGGCAGTGCCTACCAAAGCGCTTTGCAAGCTTGATTATCTGTCTGGTGCACTGCCCACCCGACATGAACCAAGCAGTAGGGTGGGCAGTGCCTACCAAAGCGCTTTGCAAGCTTGATTATCTGTCTGGTGCACTGCCCACCCGACATGAACCAAGGGTGGGCAGTGCCTACCAAAGCGCTTTGCAAGCTTGATTATCTGTCTGGTGCACTGCCCACCCGACATGAACCAAGCTTATTGATAATGGTGCAAGATTTGAGTATAATTACAAATCAGATTTGAAACTACCCCGCAGGAGCAAGAAAAAAGTACCCTCAAGGGTACTGTCTCCTGAAAATAGTGAGCCTAGGATAGATTTATTGACCGTTGACCGTTGACCGTCAATCATTCAACTTGGCATAGATATCCTCAACAACCTTTAGATCATTTGACTTAAAAAATAGAGACATGAGCGAAACCAATATTTATCAACAAATTTGGGAAAGTGACGAAAACCAATTCTCGGTTAGCACTCGCACTAGCTCCGGAGAATGGGAAGACGAAACTGCTGACATTCTATTAGATGAGCAGGTCAAAGCTAGCGGTCAACGTGAAATCGACTTAGCTACCCGACCCTTATTCTATAAAGTTAATGAAGACAAATTGTTCGATGAAACCCGCACCTATAGCAGTTTCATTAAACTCTTAGATAACTACGCCATCCGCTCTCTTGACCCAGAATTTACTCCTGAGGAAGAAGAACATGAGCAATTAGATTTTATTTCTCTGATTCTCTCTACCAAACCGATCCAACTTGCCCGAAACTATATTAACGAAGAGTTAGGTGAAAATCTTTCGGAGCAGCAATTTAGAATCAAGCTACAGCGAATCTGGTTTGAACACTACACCAATTACTACAAGGGCAAATCAACTCACTTCGCTTCTGGCTTTGAGCATGTATTTGTTGGGGAAGGAAAATACAATATCCGCTCTGGAGATAAACGAGAAACTCTTGGCACCATTTCTGGTTACCATTCATGGGTAAAATTCTACCTAGATGAAAAAAATCAGCGAGTAAATTTTCTCGGCTACAAGTATGACTTACGAGGGAATGAAGGACCGAATAATCCCAACGTTGTCACGTTACAAATGAACCAAAACGTGACTGATATGGGAGGCAATGTTATTGCTAAATTGTTCAAGAAGAAAGGGGGATTTTTTGTTGGACCAAGCCCTGAATGTGAAATCGCGATCGCAACCGTTGCCTATTATGAAAGTATCTATGGCAAAATTCGTGACAAGCGTCGAATTACTATCAATGATGCCACTTACGATTTAGTCCTCTACCGCAGTACCAATCCCAATGGTAGCCGTGGCGAGTTTATTCGTTCCTTCTTTCCCATCTTCCTGAGCAAGGATGGCACAAAAGAACCGGATATGGATCGTCCAGTAGTTGTGCCAGTAGATGATATCATCAAGAATGATGGTGCTGTGATAATCGTAGCCGCATTACCTAATCCAGAAGGCTCCGATGAAGGCGGAAGCGAATGGGTTGAGTTGAAGAATGTGACCAGTGAAGCCATTGACCTCACTGGCTGGGAGATGGCAGATAAACTAGGTCGTCCCCAACTCCTGAGTGGGATTCTTCAGCCCTTAGAAGTTAAGCGCTTCCCAATCACCCGTTTAACTCAATCCTCAATGCAGTTGAGCAATAAATCAGGATTGATCACAGTACGCGATCGCTCCTCCAACCAGATAGCAACAGTTAAATACTCTCGTGCTCGTTCTGGTCACATCTTTCAATTTAATTAGTCATCTCGAGTCAGGTTAATCACTTACTATTTAGGTTCATCGATAATTGTTAATTGTTAATTGTTAATTGTTAATTTTCAATTTCAATTTCAATTATCGATTTTCAATTGACGAAAAACCCAGAATGATAAGTATTCAACCAGACAGGATCGGACTACTTATGTACAGAGCCATCAGGCATAGTTGCGCCCTTGAGGTTAATGCCCTGGCGCTTAGCCCTCCTGATGTCAAAGTTAGCGTCCTTGAGGTTAGCCCCGCCCAGGTTAGCACCATGCAAGCGAGCACCGTTTAGGTTAGCCCCCTCTAGGTTAGCTCCCCACAGGTTAGCCCCCCTAAGGTTAGCTCTCCACAGGTTAGCCCCCTCTAGGTCGGCACCACTAAGATTCGCCCCCTCCAGCTTAGCTTGCTTGAGGTTCTTATCCTGTAGGTTGATATTTGGGAGATTGCAGCCTGGGCATTCTCCACTGCTTAGCAACTGTCTGGCTGGACTGGTGAGCCAGGCATAGGTTATAGCCGATGAAGAAGCAGCCACAAGGCTGAGGGTGGCAAGTTTTACTACTGCCTTTGTTGGTTGTATAGCCCGCAACAGTGTTTTTAGAGGAGTGACATCATTCACTACATCAATCGGCTTCAGGGCTTTTAGGGCAGTTGCTGCATCGGGATAGCGATGTTTGAGGTTAGGTGCCACCATTTTGTCGAGCCAATGAATAAACTGAGGATTTAACTTGGGCAACAGTGGTTTGAAATTAATCCGATAATTATCATCAACTAAGGTGTTGATTTCGCTAGATTTTGTCCCTGTCAGCAAGCAAATCAGGGTTGTCCCTAAGCTATACAGATCAGATGCTTTGGTCAATTGCCGATTAAACATCTGCTCTGGTGGCATAAACCCTACACTACCTTTAACAACGCTACTAAGCGTCACATCCCCACCTGCTATCCGGGCAAAACCGAAATCTACTAGATACACCTTCAAGTTGCCCTGTCTATCAACCAAAATATTTTCTGGTTTAATATCTCGATGAATCACAGGAGGTTGCCGCCGTTGCAAGTAAACCAAGACTTCCAAAACAGCGATCGCAATTTGCTTAACTTCTTCTGGTGTCCAGTGGTAATCTTCCGCGAGGGAAGGTGCTGGTTTATATTCTTGGACTAAGCAAAATCCAGTGGGAGTGTCAAAAGAATCGATATAGCGAGGAATGCTAGGATGATTGAGCTGCTGCAGGAGTTTAATTTCTCGTTCATAAGTGTCATATTCTGCCCAGCTAGTGCCTAATTGGGAAAACTGCAACTGCTTAATCACAACATTTTGCTGAGTCTCCAGTTGTGTCGCCAGGTAGGTGACTCTACCCCCAGCGTGATTTTGTCCTAACTCTTGTTTAATTTCATAGCCCTGGGGGCTAAAGTCTAGATCCTTGCTCATAGTGCTAATTTCAACTTTCCATGTTTGAGAAGCGGATATGATGACCACCGAAGAACACACATCTAATATCTATCCTGGCATATAGTTTTTATACCCAGTTGCTTTCTGTTGTAGCAAATGAGGACAAAATCGGGAGGGGGGAGAGGGGTGAAGAGTGGAAGCTTTGGGGTTGTCAACAATTGTCAGATCATCCCGCAACGGGAGTAAGGCCGATCATTACAATGGCTGATCACTGATAGCTGATTTAATATATATGATTTAATATAGCTGATTTAATATAGCTGATTGCTTACATCCGATTTCCTACCGGGTGACACTACAGCAAATCCAATTACTTCTGTAAACCACTAATTCCGGAAACACTGTTGGTTTCTTGAAAAAAACTAAATAGAAGTGATTCTGGTAGGAAAAAATTCTTTGAAAATTAATCCAAATCATTCCCTATGGGGAAAGCTCCTAAATGGGCGTTATAAAATCATTGAATCTCTAAGTGCTGGGGCATTTGGCAAAACCTATATCGCAGAGGATACCAGACAACAGGGCCATCCCCGCTATGTGATTAAGTATCTTCAGCCCAAAAGCGATGATCCTCAAAAATGGCAATTTCTTAAGCGTCTCTGGCTCAATGAAGCTCAAACCTTGATCAAACTGGGTAGCCATAACCAAATTCCTCGTCTAGTTGATTATTTTGAAGATCACCACGGATTTTACTTAGTTCAAAAGTTAATTATCGGAGAAACTCTTAGTACTGAACTGCCGATCAGCCAAAACAGTAATAAACGCTTTAGGGAAAACCAGTGCATTGAACTATTACAAGATGTTTTAGGCATCCTAGAATTTATTCACCGCCAAGGGATAATTCATAGGGACCTCAAACCCAATAACCTAATCAGACGAGGGTCAGACCGTAGGCTAGTTTTGATTGACTTTGGTGCTGCTGAGCTGATTAATTCAAAGTCAATCAAACTCCATCTGACCAAGATCCCATCGTCTGATCCATCCAGCACAATTCGTCCCTTCGCCTACATACCCCCAGAGCAACTTGCTGGTCAATCCTTTCCTAACAGTGACATTTATTCCCTAGGAATGATTGCGATTCACGCCCTCACAGGCATGACCCCAATGCAATTGGCTGACCCTGAGACTGGTGAGATTGATTGGCGAAAACATGTATCGGTTAGCGATAAAATGGCGTTTGTACTCAACCATATGGTGTCTTACAACAGCGAAGCACGCTATCAGTCAGCAACTGATGCCTTAATCGTACTTAAGACACTGATGTGTACTCAAAGTCCTGAGTTAAAAGTATCTATTGCTAAGTCTGACTCAGAACTGATAACGGAGCACTCACCACTCAGTATCAAGTTTAGTGACAATGACACTCTTGAATTAAACGTGCTAGATACTCAGTCTGACTCAATGGTTACCATTGAACACTCAGCACTGACTAGGGAGTCTAGCTCACAACAATTAAAACAGGCAACGCCATTGTCTGACTCAGGAGTCAAAAATGAGCAGAAAACACTCCTGGAAAAACACTCAAAAAGTAGTAATAACGAATCAAAATTTATTATTCAAGAATCAAAAAGTAGTAATAACGAATCAATAAATAACACTAAAGAATCAAAAAATCTTAATAATAACTTAGCACTTAGCACTGATGAGCCGCCATTAGATTGGAAAGTGTATGTCCGTGAATTCGCCCTGTATAGCTGGCCAAAATTGCCACCTTTACTGAAAGGAATCGGAGTGGGAGCAGCAAGCTCCAATGCTATAGCCATTTTAATCGGACTTTATGCTTTACTGAATGCTTCTGCGTCTCGTTCTGAATTTGATATTCTACAAAAGGCAATCAAACACTATCAAGCCGGTGATTTGGAGGAAGCGATCGCACTAGCAGAATCGATTCCTAGCGATAGCCTGATCTATGAACAATCCCTAAATACGGTTCAACAGTGGCAGCAACAATGGCAAAGTGCTGAAGCTCTGTTTAAGGCTACAGAGCAAGCCTTTGATCAAGGAAGATGGTCAGATGTGCTTGAGGGATACGATAAAATGCCCTCAATTGGCTTTTGGCAAAAGAAGATGGAGCCATTAGTCAAGAAGGCAAAACCTCGCCTTGAGGCAGAAGCCCAAGGGTTATTAAAGCAAGCCTACAAACAAGCATTAGCCCAAGAGTTTACCAATGCGATCGCACTACTCGAACAAATCCATCCAGAAACCCGCACCGGTGCTAAAGTCCAACCAAAGCTGAAGGAATATCAGCAAAAGCAACAGATTCGAGCAGAGTACTTGTTACAAGAAGCCTATGAACAAGGAGGACAGGGTAACTTTATTAAAGCGCTAGTGTATTTGTCTCAAATCCCTAAAGAAACCCCCACCTACCAGAAAGCGAGAATCAAGATAGCTGAGTATTCCCGTAAGCAGCATTTAAAGGAAGAAGTGGAACGACAAGCTGCATTAGCTAGAGCAGTGTTAGAAAAACAAAGGCAATCAGGGGTTAACCAAAAACCGTTGCTCAACGTCAACGTTGAATCAAGCCGTTCCCCACTCAAGCATGGGTTACAGTGGCAAGAAGTCAACCATTAGGATATTATTGCTGACTACTGACTGTTGACTACCGACTGGCTTATATTTACTGGACTGATTATTGTTAACTATTTATTGTTGACTGTAACCTGTACTCAAAACTCCCGACACAACAGTGATTTCAAAAAAATTTGCGAAAGTACTTGCCAGACTTTGTACTTTATGATTATAATCAGTAGATGTGAAGAGCAATTGTTTGGCAATCCTCAGTAGCTCAGCGGTAGAGCGGTCGGCTGTTAACCGATTGGTCGCAAGTTCGAATCTTGCCTGGGGAGTTTAAATTTTCAATATAACACCTCCTGATAGCCTGGAAGTTATTCAAGGTCTAGAGAGTTAGCGTATCAGACTTCCCCTGAAATGCCTTGCCAGTGGATACAAGATTTTTCACTAAGGGGTGGTTCATTGTTGCTCAACCGGACGATAAGCGCGTTTGGGCATGGTAGATTATTGGGACAATCAAGTTTTATACAGGAAATAGCTTCGACCTGATCCCTGAAATTGACATAATCGTGATTTACTGGCCACTAGCCCAGAAATCACGATTAGTGATTGGTGATATCAGATGGTGATCCTTAAAGATTGAAAACTGCGCTCACCTATGCCAAGTAGGTCTGTGAACAAAAAATTCGACAAAACAAGCTAAGCAATGGGATTCCAAAGAAAATCATAAATGGAGGGCTATCTGTGCAGGGGCAGTTTCCTTTGACTACGGTAGGGGCACTTGCCTTAACTACAAGTGGACGAATTTTGATTGTGAAAACCACTAAATGGCGGGGTCAATGGGGTGTACCAGGAGGTAAAGTAGAATGGGGTGAAACCCTCGAAGAGGCACTGCTCAGAGAGTTTCGGGAAGAAGTTGGTCTAGATTTAACTCAGGTACGCTTTGGGTTGCTACAGGAAGCAGTGTTGGACTCACAGTTTGTGCGAGAAGCCCATTTCATCATGGTTAATTACTATGCCTTTTCTGCCAGGGAAACCATCACTCCCAACGAAGAAATTGAGCAATGGGTATGGGTGACTCCCCAAAAAGCTCTGGAGTATCCTCTCAATAGCTACACTCGCCTGTTAATTGAGGAGTATCTGGAAAATAAAATTTATAATCACTATGATATATAACTTTTCTCATAGCTATGAGGTACAGAGATTTTTTTTCTTATTACCTATGCCCTGCTCCGTTCGCGTTTGGCCTACGGCCAAACGCGAACGCGCAGCGTCGGCAAAGCCTAAAGCGTGGCTCACGGCCTTAGCTACCCGATCCGCTGTTCCGGTGATCCGCTGTTTCCTAAAACCCGGAAATTTGTAGCTCACTCGTGAAGAGAATTTCTATATATTATATATTATATAATATAGTAATATTTTAACAATTAAAAATCAAATAAATTAAAAAAAATGTTACATAAAAACCAATATTTAAAATAAACTAAGAGTATCTAAAACCGCTTTAATCTTAGGAACTTCATGAGTTCTAAACAAATCGGTTTTTCCTAATGCTGCTAGCACTGCAAAAAAAGGTTCAGCACTTCTGAATTCTTCTCCAAAACATTCAAAAGCATGGGGGAGGGCATGACACACGGGAAACCCTAATTTCCGAAGACGAAAAGTATTTAAAAAGGTTTTCATTTTAAAACGGATGCGTAGGGCGCTATCTTCGAGATTTTTGTAGTAAAAACCTAACCCGGCATCAACAAAAATTTTCCTAACACCAAGTTGAGTAGCTATTTCAATTTTCTTGGCAAAATAATCATACATTAAGTCGGTTGGGTCGTTGCCAAAATTAAAGTCATCAACTTCTCTGACGTTTTTTCCTTGAACGTAACAAATGATAACCCCAGCATCGAACTCGGATACCTGTTTATAAATTTCCTGATTGTCTTGGGAACCAGTTAAATTGATGATATTTGCTCCAACTTTTAAACATTCCCTAGCCACTTGAGGATAATAGGTTTCAATAGAAGTTAATACACCTTCTTGATGGAGGGCTTCCAGCACAGGCAAAATTTTACTTTGTTGCCTCACATCTTCTACTCTCTCAGAGGTTGTCTGAGAAGTCTCATTTGCTACATCAAAGCCCCCTAAATCCCCCAATTTTGGGGGACTTTTACCAGCAAATAAATTCTTTTTCCCCCCAGAATTGGGGGGATAGGGGGGCAAAATTCAGTATCAAACAACTTTTCAGATATCCTCTCAGCATGGGGCAAAGTAGATTCAGCACCAATATCTACAAAATCCGCTCCTTGGGCTGTTAACATTATGCCACGACGAATCGCTTGTTCTGAACTTAAACAGACACTTTCCCTGTACCAAGAATCACTAGAAAGATTAACTACTCCTAAGATAGCTTTTTGATAATTAAAATTCAAATGTTTGTTGCCAATGGTAAATTCTTCAACTTTTACGTTTAAGGAATCCTTATACTGTTCATTAATTTCGTATAGATGTTCTATAGTAAGCATGTTTATCCTATTAAAAATGTTTTTATCTTCTCTTGATGCAGTCGCTCATGGGGGAAACCCCCAAGACCGCGCTGCATCGCTTGGTAATACTATAAACTCCAGCCGCCAGAAACTTCTACTACTTGTCCTGTGATGTAATCAGCCTCAGGACTGATAAAAAACCAAGCAGCATGGGCTATTTCTGACAATGTAGCAGGGCGTTTTGCTGGTAATTTAGGCATAGCATCCTGCCAATCATCATCGTATTCAAAGGAATTCTCTGCTATTCCTGGAGATACCACGTTGGCAGTAATCTTATCTGTAATTAGCTCTTTAGCAAGGGACTTAGTATAAATAATGATGCCAGTTTTAGCGATCATATAAGCTGTATTAGTACCACGGGCAGTGACATTATGGGCACTGGCAGCACCAATATTAACAATGCGACCCCAACCTGCGGACTTCAGGTAGGGAATTGCGGCTCCAGTGACATAAAAAGTAGTATTGAGGTTGGAATCAATTACAGAATGCCACTCTTCTACTGAGATTTGGCTAGTAGGTTTACTCAAATAGTTGCCCACATTATTAACAACTACCGATAAACCCCCTAGTTGTGCTGCTGCATTTTCTACCAACGACTTGGCTTGATCAGGTTTGGTGATATCTGCTTGTAGGGCGATCCCTTTTACTCCGTGAGTCGCTGCTTCCTGAGAAGCTTGCTTGGCTGCTTGTTCACTGCGGTTATAGTGAAATGCAACATCAAATCCCTTACTAGCTAAATCAATAGCGATCGCTTTTCCAATTCCCACTGCTGATCCGGTCACTAAAGCTTTTTTCAGCATTGTCTTTGTTCACCATTGTTTTTCAGTTTATACTGCTTGATTTACTCCATCAGCATTGTTTTTGTATTGGTTTTAAACCAAATCTATATACAAATCTATAGACTATCATTCATCGGCATTAGGTTAGGTTGCCTTGCCTTATTTTTTTCGGTTGTTATTATAGTCTATCAACCGGATTTGATATCCTAAAAATTAATACCGAGTAACTCCGTAAATATCTAACCTTTCGAGAAGTTGGGATACTTTCATTCCCCAGACTGGTTCTACCCAATCAGGAGCAATTTCGGCCAACGGCACTAACACAAAGGCTCTCTCTCTCATGCGTGGGTGAGGTATTGTTATATCAGGAGTATCTAGAATCAGGTTACCAAACAAGATTAAATCCAAATCTAAGGTTCTTGCTCCCCAATGTTCCACACGAACTCTACCAAACTTTTGCTCTGTTTCTAGCATAGTCTCTAGCAACTTTTGGGGACTTAGTTGTGTGTCCACTAGGGCGCAACCATTGATATAATCTGGTTGCACAGGTCCAATAGGTTTAGTTTTGTACCAACTGGAGCGGGTTTTGACAGTAATGCCTGGAGTTTGATCGAGTTCGATCAGAGCAGCTTCTAATGTGGCTTGAGAATCACCGAGGTTACTACCTAGTGCGATCGCGCTAAGGGTACTTTTCGTAGTTGATAATATTTCGGGATTAGATACCATACAGCTCCTCAAAGAAGAATTTGTGGCAAGCTAATCTTGTACAATATTTTATAATACCATAGAAACATTCAATAGCTCGACAAAAATTTGAAGATCCTATGACAGAGATTTTACCTGCTGATGATCAAGCGGCACGAAATAAAGCAGTTGATTTGCTCAAAAAGGGCGATGTAGTGGTTTTCTCAACCGATACTATTTATGGCATTGGAGCCAGCATTGCTAAGGAATCAGGTATTAAAAAGATCTTCGAGGTGAAATCGCGATCGCCAGATAAACCCCTGATCATTTATGTCGCCAGTTTTGAACAACTGCAACAAGTGACTCAAGAAATTCCTGAAAGTACCATCGAGTCACTCCGTAAAATTTGGCCGGGGGCAATGTCTGGCATCTTCCCCAAGACTGACATTGTGCCACCATTTGTGACATCAGGTAAAGACACAGTAGCAGTCCGAATCCCTAACCATCCCCTTTGTTTGGAATTGGTGCGTCAGGTTGGGGCTCCCCTAGCGGTAACCAGTGCTAACGTTTCAGGGATGGAGACTCAGAAAACAGCCCCTGAAGTAGCTGCACAATTGGGAGAGCGAGTTCCACTGGTTCTGGATGGAGGGCCAAACCCCGAACAACAACCTTCTACCCTGGTTGATTTTACAGGGTCACCGGCTCAGCTATTGCGCGAGGGTGCCTGGTCTTTCTCGAAACTCCGCCAAGCCATTCCTGATTTGCAACCTATCCCTGAAAGCTGAGATTTTTCTCAAGAAGCCGTCGCCAGCTTTGGAAATAATCCCGGTCTACTGAACAGTAGCGCAAATGGCGGCGCTGGTTTTGTATTCCGATTGCATTGCGTCCGTGTAGGATACGGTGGTTGTCAAACATCACCAGATCTCCTGGTTGTAGACCTTGTTTGAGGCAGTATTTCGGATGGGTATAGAGCTGCATTAGCTTTCTGTATGCGGCATAAAATGGCTCGATAATCTCCTCTGGTAAGTCCAAGGGAGCAGGAAATAAATTGCTAATCCGAACTTCCTTCAAATTACCACCACTATCGAGGCAAAAAACTGGACTGCTGAACCGCATATCAATGCGATCGCTATAATATTTTCGGAAGGTAACTTCGTAACGGCACAATAGCTCGAACGCCTCTGAATCCTCCTGACGTAGCACCTCTGCTATTTGGAAACCATCCACAAAGGTAGACTGACCGCTACCATCGTTGTTCGCCATTAAACAGTGGAAAAAAATAATTCCCGGTGGTGCATATTGATAGGCATCATCTGTGTGGGGTATGAGGTTAATTTGGGAGTTAGCAACACTTTTCTGGCTTTCCTCTGGGTCTACAACAATCTCGAACACACGTCCGTAATTGGTTTCCAATAAAGGCCCAAATGACTGGGCGAAGGATTCGAGTTCGATCCTTTGAGGAGGCACGTTTCGCACAAAGCAAATTCCGTAATCCCTCAGGTGTTTTAGTAGTTGTAAGCGACCTGAATCTGCAGTTTGGACTTCTTCATAGGCAATCTGGGGCAGGTTAGTAACAATATTGCTATCCCAAAGAATAGGTCGATGCTGACGATGCTCTCTCTCGGTAGCAGAATAGCAGTGCTGTCGCAACCACTGAGCATTATAGATGCTTTTGTGACCGTCCGGTTTCCATACTATTTCCAGTGCGTTGCTACTATCCCAACGAACTGACAGGGGTTTTATATCTAAGGGAACATCAACGAGCCGAAAACGCTTTTCGCCATGTTTGGGATCCCCACAACCAGAGCAATAACAGTTATCCCGAAGCCAAATATAGTGAAAAGTACTTTGATGACCGTCGCCCCAATCAACGAACATTTTTCTGTGGTCTTGTTGGACTTTGGAGATTTGATATTGTTGGGAAAGGTCAATCGCCAAGTTACTATAACTCATCGCTTTCTTCTTGCTACTACAAGTCCATCATCCGAGTAAAACTTTTATCCCCACCATAAGTTGTACAAGCCTGTTGTAAGACCTCACATAGACGTTCTGAAAATTCTAGAGAGGTTTTAAAGGTTTGATTGAGTTCATTAACTAAACAGGCATCCTTGTGAGCTAAGTTCAACGTAAATGCTGGACCAGGATTACCTTCTAATATAGAGGGAAGCAATTTTTCGGCGACCCAGCTACTACCCGAACCTGCTTGAATCATGTTCGTGAGTTGTTTGGGATCAATTCCTGCTTCTTGTCCTAAAGACAGGACTTCTCCTAGGGCTTTAGTATTGATGAAGCAAAGATAATTAATCAGCAATTTGGAAAGGATGGCATGGGGAAGTGGCCCCACATAATAAATTTGGGAACCAATCGCTTCCAATATCCCTTTGATTTTGTCAAACGTTGCTTCATTTCCCCCCACATACATTGACATTGTTCCTTTCTGAGCTGCTGGTGCGCCTCCAGAAACAGGGGCTGCAATGGAATCAATTTCTCGTTCGGATGCAAGGGCAGAAATCTTGTTCATAATTTCTACGGAATTGGTTCCAGTATCCAGCCAAATCGCTCCAGGGCGGGCATGGGCAATAACTCCAGCATCCCCTAACATCACCGCTTCCAACTGTGTTGGTCCCGGAAGACTGGTCATGACGACATCTGCATCACCTGCTACCTCTGGGATGGAATTGCGCCAACTTGCTCCCGCTGCGATTAAGGCTTCTGCTTTGTCCGGTTGGATGTCGTACACCGAAACATCAAATCCTTTCTTGAGCAGATTGGCAACCATACCACTGCCCATATTACCCAGACCAATAAATCCAATTTGCATGGGAACTTTCTCCTATTTAAACTATCGATGGTATGATTAACCGCTGATTAGCCCTCGTAGGCTTCATCAGCAATTTTCAAGGCATCATCAATGATGGCAAACCCTTCTTCAAGCTGCTCTTCATTAATACAAAGTGGGGGAGACATAAACACCCAATTCCAACGCATCAGACCGTGCAAACCCAACTCCCGAAGCCGAGCAGCCATTTTACCCATCACTACCATTTCGTGGGGTTTAGCATTCCAAGGAGCTAAAGGTTCCCTTGTTTCTCGGTTCTTGACGCACTCAATCAATCCATACAGTCCCAAACTACGGACATCCCCCACTGATGGATGTTTTGCCTTCATTTCCTGTAATTTTTCTGCCATGCGATCGCCCATAATCCGGCTGTTTTCCACCAGATTTTCTTCTTCATAAACCTTCATGGTCGCCAGGGCTGTAGCGCAACCAATGGGATTACCGCTGAATGTTAGCCCACAGACGAAGGGGTTGGTTTCAAAGTGATCAGCGATATGCTGCCGTACTATCACTGCACCCATGGGAACATACCCACAGGTCAGTCCCTTAGCCATTGCCATAATATCGGGAACCACCCCATAATGCTCGATCGCAAACATTTTCCCAGTGCGACCAAAGCCTGCAATAACTTCGTCGCAAATCAGCAAGATGCCGTGCTGATCAGCATATTCCCGTAGGGCTTGCCAGTAGCCATCGGGGGGAATAATAACACCATTGAAACCAGTAATAGTTTCCATCAGGATTGCTGCCACGTTTTCTGGCCCCTCAAACTCAATGGTTTGAATCACGTGATCGATGTAAACTTGGGGATTTCCTTCTGGTGCGTAGCCAAAAGGGCAACGGTAAGCATAGGGGTCGTGAACCCGAACAATCCCGCTAATAGTCGGTTCGTGAGCCAAGCGTCTGGGGTCCCCTCCTGCGATCGCTGCACCGAGGGTAGCGCCATGATAACTGCGATATCGGGTGACAATTTTATGCCTACCCGTGTACAGTCGTGCTATTTTGATGGCATTTTCAATGGCTTCAGCCCCACTCAGGGTAAAGAAAGTCTTGGTCAGATCCCCTGGTGTGATTTCTGCTAACTTAGCCGCTGTTGCGGCACGAATTTCCGTAGCAGTACCGGGATGGGCGAATACAAGCTTATCGGCTTGGTCTTTTATGGCTGCAATCACCTTGGGGTGGCTGTGGCCAATATTCATGTTGACGTACTGACTGGAAAAATCCAGGTAGCGTTTGCCATCTTTATCCCAGAAGTACACACCTTCAGCACGATCCATAACGATGGGATTTTGGATGTTTTTCTGAGGTACCCAGGAAAAAAAGACGTGGTCGCGATGGGTTTTAACAATTTCTTGTGGGTTCATTACTTGAATCTTTCTATTTTGCAACACTTATCATTACCTATTGAAAAACGCCTAATAATTTATTGGGCGTAACTCCAACAAGTTGGCTCTAGGTTTTGAGTACAGGGTAAGGTAGACAAGGAATAAGTAATAAGTAATTAAGTGTGGATAAAATTAGCAATTACCCATTACCCATTACCTATTACCTATTACTTATTACCTATTACCTGACAACAGTGCTATAACTAGGCATTAGGACGGCGATAATGAAATAAGCCCCAAGTAAACAGACCTTGCTGGGCAGATTCAACCCATTGACATAAGCCATTCTTAGAAGATTCTAAAAATTCTGGGGTACATTTTTGGCTGAGTTCGTCGTAATGGGCAATTACCGAATCCCTCAATTTAGTGTAATGAACCAGCAACTGATAGGATTTGTCGATCACGTTGATAGTATCAAAACCCAGGCTTTCGGCTTTACTGGTATAGGAATGGAAAGAACCCAAACGCTCGTGAAGAATATTAAGCCGTTCAAGTGAATCCTTTAAGGCTCCATCTACACAATCATCTGCTTGCAGAATATCCATGAACATTAACTGTCCACCTGGTTTGAGTACCCGATAGGCTTCTTCTAGGACGCGATCTTGCCCGTCAGAGTGGAACAGGGCATCCTGAGACCAAACTAGGTCAAAACTGCCATCCTCAAAAGGAATGTCTTTAAAATTGCCATACACAATGTCAATCAGATTGTCAAGACCCTGTTCACGATTGCGTCGCTCATTTTCCTGATTTTGCTCCTCGCTAATGTTGAGACAGGTGACATGACAGCCATATTTGCCAGCTAAATGCCGTGCGGCTGGCCCATATCCAGAACCCAGGTCAAGCACCCGGAAATCGGGATTGATGTTCTGGACTTGTTCTCCCATCCACTCAGTGGTTTTGGCCATACCTTCTGCAATGGGACGGTCTGGATCGTCCTCGTACATCCCTAAATTTAAGGTGTCGCTGCCAATGGCAATTTCATACAAATTACGAGCATTTTCACTGTTGTAATGTACTCTGGCGCGTTCTGTGGCTTGTTCAGAGTTTGCTGTTGTTGTGGTCATGATATGGATCTATAGCTGATGTTTTCAGAGTTTGATGTGCAGGAAATTCAGAGAAACCCTGGATTGAGAATTAATTTTGAAGTTGGTATTGGGATTCGAGGGCAAACCTGTCCCCATCTTGCTCATAAATCGAATCGATGTGGGGATGAAGGCGACATAACCGACTGACTTCATCTTTAACCTTTGCAATGGTATTAACTGTCGGTTCGCTGCTCAGCATTTTATCTATTAGTTCGGCAATGCAATGGATTTCCTCAGAACTAAATCCCCGGGTTGTGATTGCGGATGTTCCTACCCGGATACCGCTACAGACGTTAGGCTTCTGGGAATCGTAGGGAAGCAAGTTTTTGTTGACAGTAATCCTGACGCTAGCTAAGCGATCTTCGGCTTCTTTACCGGTGATACCTTTCTCAGTGAGATCGAGAAGCATCAGATGGTTATCCGTACCGCCAGAAACCAGGCGGAATCCCCTTGACTTCAAATCTTCTGCTAATATCCTGGAATTTTCGAGGTTTTGACGTTGATAGGCAGCAAAGCTGTCAGACATGGCTTCTTTGAGCATTACAGCTTTTGCAGCGATCGCATGGACATGTACAGCGCCTTGTACCCCAGGAAAGACTGCACTATCAATCTTGCGAGCAAATTCTGGTGCGGAATGTTGCCCCAGCAAGATCATGCCACTACGGGGTCCACGCATGGTTTTCTGGGTGCTGGTGGTGACGAAATGAGCATGGGGAACGGGAGAAGGATGTAATCCGGCTGCAACTAATCCTGAGATGTGGGCAATATCAGCCAATAAATAGGCTCCGACTTGATCAGCAATCTCCCGAAAGCGTTGGAAATCAATGATGCGGGGATAGGAACTCGCACCCGCAATAATCAGTTTGGGACGAATATCTTGAGCTTGGGCGAGAATCCGATCGTAGTCCAAACGCTCAGTATCTCGATCAACTTGGTAAAAATGACAATCGTAGATCTTACCTGTCATGGTAAATTTCGCACCATGGCTCAGATGTCCTCCATGACCGAGATCCATCCCTAAGATGCGATCGCCCGGTTTCAGGACAGTCAGATAAACTGCATGATTGGCTTGAGACCCTGTGTAGGGTTCAAGATTGGCGTGAGCGGCTCCAAATAATTCCTTAGCACGGTCAATTGCTAAGTTTTCCAACTCGTCAATATTCTCACAGCCGCTAAAGTAGCGACGACCTGGATATCCTTCAGCCACCTTATTGGTCAAAATCGAGCCAGTGGCTTCTAGCACAGCGCGACTAACGAAGTTAGCTGACGCAATTAATTCAATATTGTCTTTTTGCCTTTGGTTTTCCCGCTCAATAATCGCAAAGACCTCTGGATCTACGGAATTTAAACCTAAACCATGGTTGTTCAGTTGCGTTTTGTCTTGGGAAACAGTCAATTTTTTTCTCCTTAAACTATTCTTAATCTCGGATTTCCTCTGTTGACAAAAAAATTATCAATCCAATAACCTAGCAATGAATACTTTTGCTTCAACTGACTATTGAAGCTTGCCGTTAATTTAGCGATCGCTGGTAATGGCTATGTTTTTTTTCGGTCGGATAGTTAAAAATTAGGGAAACCGCTTTATGGGACTTGGTTTGAACGAATTTTGTTAATTCATTGTGTTGTGAATTTAGATTGCCAGTGATTAGCTTAACACAAAAAAATCCGGTAATAGATGTTGTAGTAGTAGCTTGTAATTATCCTGTTGATGATCATAGAACATCAGAAATCACTACGGTCAGCTGCATCTATTCGATTTTCTCATAACATGAGCATGTTCGAACAATAGCATTACATTTCTTAGCAATATTAGCCACCTCGAAGAGCTCCGCTGGATGTTGCTTCTCCCGGATTTGCTGATGAAATGAGCATCATCTAAAAATAGTGTTAAATTTCTTAGATATCCCCCAGGAACCCCTATGGGGTGCGCGGAAGTTTGGCCAAAAGTGTGCAAGAGCCAATTTTTGGGTCAGATGGTAACCATTGTTTTGCCAACACCCCCTTTCTGGTTTGCGAGCACTACTATCATGCTTCAGCAAGATAAATGGTTGATTTATTAGCAAGCAAATACTATATATTACCAGCAATATGACCGGTAAACTTGAAATAAACTGATAAATTTATATTTATTTGAGTTCAATTTGTTAATTTATTAACAAATTGAAATAATCCCCATCGGTTAATACTAAGTTGTGGTCAAATCTACAACTTTTTGTTCCGCTAATCTGCCAATCTGCCAATTTTCCTATCAAACCAATCTACTCTCTTTGAATGCAACTCGGTATTAGAGGACGTTTAAGAAATAGTAAAGCTTTGATGGCGTAGTCTGTCAGTACAGAAATACCATGACTAAGTGAGGATAGCTGGTGGATACCCTATGTTTAGCTCTAATGGGTGAGAACTCCTATATAATAATAATCGCTCTCGACATAGCTTCTGGAGCTGAGATGACCCGACCAATTAAGCAGCTTTGTTTATGACCGAAAGTTTTTAACTTATTAATACATTGATCAGCTTTTTCGGCTGGAATATATGCTAGGAGTCCGCCAGAGGTTTGAGGGTCAAATAACAACTGGTAGTTAGCTAAATGACTAACCTCTAATGAATTCTTGATGTAGATAGACGAACGGAAATTTTTAGGGAGAATAGAACTAGTTATTCCTGCTTGCACAGTTTCTATTGCTCCTGGTAAAATCGGAATCGCTGCTAACTCTAATTCCACGCTGACGTTTGAGGCGTTAACCATTTCCAGGAGATGCCCTAACAGTCCAAATCCAGTAATATCAGTACAAGCTGTTGCGCCACATTCACGAAAGACTTGGGCACTGGTTTGATTGGATAGTAACATCGATTCCACTGCCTGCTCAATCCAGGGACCTTTGGCTTGATAGCGCATATTAGCAGCAAAGAGAGTTCCTGTCCCAATGGCTTTAGTCTCCCTTTGCTTTTTGGGCTTTTGGTATGTCAGTCCCCGACTCAGCAAGGTTTGGTCTCCCCGTACTCAGGAACTTTTGGGAGATATTGCCCAAAGGTCATTACCACCATAAATTAATGGACTGCAATTCCCACAGTTATTGACTCTCTCCATCCAAACCCTTGCCATGTCGATACTAGCGATTGCTGGTGCTGGTATTGCTGGGATGGTGCTGTCTTTTCCAGCAGCCCATAATTTTATCCTTCCCGGTGGATTGCTCAATCCCAATCCCAAGGGATTAACTATTGCGTCGGTACAAGGTTGGACAATACTGGTGCTAACTCGGATAGTCCTACTCTTTTGCCGAGCCATTCCCGCACCGATTTGGGCAATAGTAGCGCTGTTTGTCCTGTTTCCTGGAATTTTACCCGGTGCGATCGCACTCGGATTAAACAACCTCGGTATTCTAGGCAGATTAATGACAGAAACCAATGAAAACCTGGACAAGTCTCCTTTAGAAGCCTTAAAAGCCCAGGGAACTCCAGGAACCCTGCTATTTCTCTATGGAATACTGCCGATTAACTTGCCCCGTTTCCTAGCTTATATCCTCTATCGCTGGGAAGTCTGCATCCGGGAGACTGTCATGGTCGGATTAGTAGGAGCTGGAGGGTTAGGTCTATTGCTGACCGAGCAATTGAGTAGCTTTGACTATAGCAGTGTAGTGGTAACCAGTAACCCCAGATTTCTCACAAACTTGAGAAACCATGACTAGGACAAAGTATTTCGACACAACTATACCGATATCAAAATCCTTGATCTCCCAAATTCTTCCCCATACTTGAATTAACTTGAATTAACTTCACCGCATCACCCCATCACCCTATCACCCCATCACCCCATCTCTGAGTGAACCAACTCTCTAGCTATTTTTATTCGCACAAAAGAAACTATTTGTCGATGATTTACGTCACCTGACCTTATGACAATTGTCACAACCCCTATTACCACAGGATCACCTACGATCGAAGAAAAATTCAGGATACTGAAGATAGGGGTAACTACTTAATGACGTTACTACTAGATGACGTTGCTACTAGAGGAGTGTAAAATGTTAGAAAAACTTATCTTAGCTATAACCTTCACCTTAGTACTTTATTTATCTTCAGATTTCGGTTTAATCAGCACCGACTCAACATCTTCTGCTCCTCCGGCATCAGACCTGACAGAGGAAGTTGTGAGTCACTTACCATCAAACTGACATCTGACACTATTCCATTAATCCTTTTTGTCACCCTTTTAGGACTAAATCCGCTTTATTTTTTCAGTGATTTGTGTAATTTGTTGGTAATTTGTTCCCATAAGCTCTTCTGAGTTTTAGTCTGCAAAGACTCATCCTCTGGCATAGGTTCATTCAAATAGCGGTAATGTTTCCAGATATCCCAGTAAGGACAACCAGGCTGAATACGAATACCAGCCCAGTGTAGATATTGTAGGGGTTGATTCAAATTTGGATCAATAAGTCGTACTCCTTGGGTTTGAAATTGTTTACTACCTGCCCAATTTCCTGGAGCTCCCCCTGGTCTACGCACAATATTAAATCGGTGGTGCATCTGCTTCAATATCATATAGTTGATAATCGGCTGATCGGAGGTTTTCTGGGAAAAGTCAAAGTACTCGGGATGAGCCGCACACTCAGCAAAGGTTTCATATAAGGTTTCTTCACTAATCTTATTTTTCTTGGCTCCCCAAAACCCCCCATTAAAGATATCCTTCAGTTCCGCTTCACTAAAAATCTTATCTTCAATAACTTTAGGGGTGAAAACATTGGCAATTCCCCCGACATGCTGGTAATCACAGCAAATAAAATCATAGTCAGCCAGGTAGTCAAGAGTATCCGCTATCTTCTCAAAAACAACGATATCGGTATCGATATAAATAAATTCATCAAAGCTTCCAAACCAGCAAGCCTGTTTCCGGAACTGATTCGGTCTAGCAAAAAATCCCTCCCCGAAAATTTCGTGTAGCTTAGTAGACAGGCGTTCGATAAACGCCAAATCTGGATAAATCTCTACCCCATAAGACTCTTGGAGAATTTGAGCCACCTTTTGATAATTGTCATCATAGGGAATCAAAACAATTGGGGTATCGATATCATAACAGCGGATACTATTTAGTAAGGCAATAGATTGCTCAATCACCCGGTCATTAGCAGTGATGTAAATTCCACGATTCATAAAATCTGCCTCAACGAGTGAATCCTAACTTCTTGAATACTTGAGCGGTTAAACTAGGAGGCTGGTTGTAAGGTTTAGCTTTAGTGGTAAACTGAGGACGTTTCTCTGGTTGATGATAATATCGGTAATGTAAGAAAATATCTCGGTAGGGAAAGTCAATATTATCCCCAGCACACAGTTTATTGAAAACTTTTGACTTGATTCCAATGTAATGAAGATAAGTCAGCCGATTTCCATGATCATAAAGTAGATTATCCCGAACCTCAAAGTGAGGAGATGTTACCGAATTGCCTGTTCTTTGATCTTTAGGCAAACTCAGAGCAAAATTATGGATCGATAACCCAGACCTCATCCTCATGTAGTTGAGTACAGATTGGTTAGGCGCTCGCTTATACAGAACCTCTGCTTCCCCATTAGCTAACTGAGAAACTAACCATTCTCGCTGCTCTTCAGGAAATAATCCCCGCTTAGCCCCATAAAATCCCGAACAGAAAATTTCTGAATTAATCTGGGATTCATCGAATACTTCCAGTAACTTCGGTGAGGCTACGTTAAAAATATGTGCTGGGTCTTTATACTGAAAGTCATAAACCACAAAATCACTTTCATCTAACTGCTTAAAGACGAAATCTAAGGAATTCATCAGCAGAGTGTCAGCATCGAGATAGATAAATTTTTCAAATGGACTCTCTGGATCAAACGCACAGTAACGATGATTTTCACCAACCCGATAGAATTTCGTCTTCATGCCTTGTTCCTGCCATTCTTGTAAAGCGTCAGGGTGAGTTTTCCAAACACGGTAGGAAAACTCTTCCCAACGGGCAAATAGTTCTGGATTATCCAGCAAGGTGACATTATCTCGGGTGGCAATTTCTTGACGGACGTTGTCTAATTGATCATTGTAGGCAATTACACAAACTGGAGTCTCTTTCCCAGCATTAACCTCTATGCTGTTGAGCAGTGCTACCAGTTGGTTGTAAACCAGATCATTAGCCAATGTATAAATTCCTGTGCTCATCTAGACTTACCCCAGTTTTTCCACTACTTTAGACAAGAAGTTGAGTAAATTCAACTCATGTAAAATGATTTGACGTGCTTCTGCGATCGCATCTAGAGCGTCATGCCATGCATCCGGTGTAGCCGTCACCTCCTGAATGTACGCTAAGCCCTTTTCATCCTCACTTGGCAGTCTCAAGAAGCTTCCTGGAGGCAATAATTTATCAGCAGCAGGACCACCATAGTAGATGGGTAAACACCAGGCTAATAAAGCATCCCACAACTTTTCACTCACATACCAATCATTACCAGCATAGTTTTCAATCGCCAGGTTGTAGTAATAAGGAGCCATCGCATTCCACTTATTCCCTACTTTTCCATATCCGTTTACCCAGTCTGGCAAATCCCGTCCATACACGTCAAATTCTAGATCACTGTCCCTCAACAGCTTCAAAAACGCCAAACGCTGACGATGATTAGCCGTGCGAGCAATACCGGAGGTAATCCAACAACAGGAACGAGCTTTTTCAGGCGGTCCCATTTCATTCAATTCACGAAACGAATTGTTGTGGTATGAAATAGCAGGCATATAGTCAGGAATTGGCGCAAAATCATCAGGACCACATACATAGCCACAGTATTCCTGAGCTTGTTTATATTCATTAATTCGGATCTCTTCCCGTTCTGGAAAGGGAGGTTCTCGCACCAAAGAAATAATCCGTTCTTTCGGCACTCCCCGCAAGAGAGTCTTGAGATCTGCGACCTTAGGCTCAGCGGGCTTGTGAGCTAGCCCAAAAAAATTGCCAAATTTGGGTTTAACTGGTTTGATGTCAGAAAATTCGTTAAAGTTGTATAGCAGTAAAAAATCCGGTTGAGGTGCAGTAGCTATCATTTGAATATTTTTCCAAACCCCCAAAGGACGAGGGGTTTGTTTCCATAGCCAATCAACAGGACTGGGTTTCAGTGCCTTATAGCTACTGATCATACCGATAACTTTTTTGTCCATAGTTTTGGACATAGCTTAATTTCCTAACTCATCAAGTGGAAGTTGATAATAATTTGATCAGCTTAGTTTCAGCTTAACGTAAGCATTTAGCTATCAGCTAAATGCCGTTGGCCACGCTACTTGAGGTGCTATCAGCTATCAGCTATCAGCCTATGCGCTACTTGAGGTGCTACTGTTCGCGCAGCGTGCCCGTAGCGCAATCGGTGCTTTTGAATCAAATAAGCTGACGGCTGACGGCTGACGGCTGACGGCTGACTGCTTACAGCTTAACTTACTTAACTTAATTGTCAAATTATAATTGTCAACTTACTTGTTCACTTAATTTTCAACACTTTAGCCATGGGGAAAGATCCCGACCAATCAAATCTTGAAGCTGGAGGATATCCTCGCGATAGAATTCAATCAATTGCTTCCGCACTGCTGGTGATAACTTAGGTTTACCACGATTTAAAGATCTAATCTTGTTAACTAGTTTATCCCTTAGGCTAGTAGGAAGCAATGGACTTAGAATTGATTTAACTGGGTGCGGTTGGTTCAAAAATGATTCCAACGCTTTGTTTTTGGGAAGGCGAGGAGCTTGCCTAACTTTTTCAGATATATCTGGGGTAAAGGTATCGTCTATCTCCAAAAAACCAAACATATCTTTCAGCATACCTAGAGGATTATTATTCAAATCTTCGTATTGATAAACCTTAATCTGTTTTTTTTCAAACGCCTCATAATAACGCTTAATTTGGACATAGTAAAGTCCCTGGTGTTTATAGTGCCAGAAGGACCACCAGTTATTTTGAATGCGCTTCTCTTCTTGGTCAAGAGCCTCAGCAAAATCCGTTAGTGGTTCGCGCTCTTGCTTGAGTAAATGTAAATAGTTGGAATAGGCTCTTTCTGCTGGATCTCGAACAATTGCGATCAGTTTTGCCTTAGGAATGTAGTACTTTATGCGTTCAACAGATTTCGCAAGGTAGAGATAACTTGTAGATGCTTCACCAATAGCTACTTGATTAGTTACCTTTTTAAATAGTTGACGATAGGCGTCAATATCAGTGACAATAAAATCAGCTTCTTTTTCATCTCCCAACCCACGGAAATCTAAAGTTTCCCCTTCAAAAGCAAAAAACCTAGGTTCCTTGGAAGGACTCATGTAGATTTGCGGATGCTGCTTTAGATATCGATAAATTGAGGTAGTTCCAGCCTTAGCTGCACCTAGGATTAAAAAGTTCGGCATTGTCATGAGTCTATCTAGTTAACTGCTCCTTGATAAAGTGATCTTAGAAGGTGTTTAATCAAGTCCTTAGATTAGACATTAAATGATCAGGAGAGGGGGGCTGACCTTGTCATGTGGTCATGTCTTATTCTTTCCTATTCTTGACCTGATATCCCCATCACCTCATCACCCGATCTCGAGATCTCGAGATCTGAAAGTATTTCTAGTAAGCATAACCGAAATTGAGATCAGTAAGTGGGTTTTTTATACCCACTTATCAGGGGCTGGTGGGTACTCCTCTGTCAGCCGTCAGCTGTCAGCCGTCAGCTGTCAGCTGTCAGCTTAACATAAACCTATGCAGGCCTATGGCCACGCTACGGGAACGATAGAATTTAATTATTGAGAGATTGATGAGAATTGAAAGTCTGGTGAAAAGCCTTTGGCCATGCTAATTGAGGTGCTTTGTGGCACAAGCTTCTAGTTTTTGCTATAGGCCACAAGCGCTGTGACTTAACTCAGCATTATTCGAATGCTTACCTCTTTGATTCAAAAGCACCTCAAGTAGCACCATCCGTAGCGCATTAGCTGATAGCTGATAGCTGATAGCTGATAGCTGATAGCTGATAGCTGATAGCTGATAGCTGATAGCTGATAGCTGATAGCTGATAGCTGATAGCTGATAGCTGATAGCTGATAGCTGATAGCTGATAGCTTACTTTAACCCTAAGGGTAACCGTATTAATCAGATATTATAGGATGTATAGATTCTGCTACATTGCTCATAATTTTGGCAATTCTATTTTCCCAAGAGAACTGACGCCCCCACTCAATTTGAGCGGCATAACCATTCACGTTTCTGGGATAGGTTTCTAATACCTGCTGGAGGCAACGAGTCAATTGAACTGGGTTATCTGGTTCACACCAGCCAGCAATAGCACTCGAAGATTTAAATTCCATCAACGGGGGAATTTCCGTCGCCACAATCGGAGTTCCTGAAGCCATATACTCAAAGAGCTTCAGAGGAGAGGTAAAGGTAGCCGCCTCACCAGAACAGTGAGGATGAGCCAACACATCAGCAGCTTGGAGTAAGCTGGGAAGCTGCTGGTGGGGAATATAACCTAAGAAGGTAACATTGTTAACTTGTTTTTCCCTAGCTAGCTGCTGATAAGACTGTACTTGAGATTGATTGCCACCAGCAAAGACAAATTGAATCTGTGGTAATTCTTTAGCAACATCAACTAATAAGTCTACCCCTTTGAAGCGATAGAGTCCTCCTGAATAGACCACTAACCTTTGACGGTTATCCACCAAAAGTTTTTTGCGCCATTCAGAGGCTTGTTCTGGTTGTCTTACTAAAAAAGACTGATTGAAGCCACTATGGAGTTTGATAATCTTTTCTGGGGGCATACCCCTACGAATCATATCGTCCCGAATATTATCAGCTACGGTGACTGCGACTTGAAAAAGTGGGTTTTGGACAATCGATTGATCATAGTCACTTTTTTTATAATGTTCCCGCTCATAAATGACTGGTATACCATATTTGATGGCTGTTTTCACTAAATTCCAATCCAAGGTGTGTAAGATTTGAGTATGGGTAAAAATATGAATTGGAAAATAGTAACGACAAACGATTGTGCTGGGGCTAGTCAGTTTCCCTTTCATGTGACCAATGGGCCAAGGCATAGCTAGGGGAGCCACCTTGAGCTGATCCTGAATACTGTAAAACTTGGTTAGATTTTCCGGTGGCTGTTGGAGCCGAAACGGATACAGCCAGTCTAAGGGATTCAGGGATTTCTCTGGGGGGTGAAGATAGACTAAAACAGTAGAATAACCAAGGTTAGCAGCAGCATTGGCGGAATTGACATCATGAACTAAGTGGGCAGCATTGGGTTGAGGTAAAGTATTTCTGGTAAAAAAGATATAGTGTTTATTCATTATTAGTTTAGAAGTGTTAATTGATCAGATATTCTGTTTGCCATTAATACTTAAGTAGTCTATTTCCTAAGCTCTCTACCACCATACTGCCCAAATTTTACCAAGCTATCCCCTTATAACACTCTTGCTTTTCATAAAACCATCCCGTCGGGACATCTCTAATTTCCAGCAATAGGGCTATTGCTAATGTCTGCTATTGAAGATGGGGCAACGGATTGGTTAACCCATTTAACAGATGGATCGATAATCGTCAACTACCAATGACCAATTACCCGATCCAATTACCCGTACTCGGATATGATCAGTAATCAACCGAGTACGGTATCATATCTCACATCTTTGGTCATCAAACTCGTTTTATCTACGGTAGATATTCTCAATCATTTGTATAAAAAATCACATAAAATCCTGAGGGATCAATTAGGGATCAATTAGGAGAGAAGCTTATTTTTAATAAAAATCACCTAGTCTTGGAGTGCCAATTTGGCCGAAATATTAAAACATGTAAACACTATTAATAAGTATTGTTAAATTAATTACCAAAAAAATAAGACTTAACTACAATAGTTAAGGAAAGATTAACGATTACTGCCTCCAGATTAATCAGTTGAGTGGTCAAACCTAACTAGTACAAGACGGCACAAATAAAGCTACCATTCAAAACAAACTAAAAGCTGACATCATCAGCTTTGTTAATTTTAAGGTGCGCGCCTCCTAGGGCGAGTAAATCGCCCTTGGGTCGCACCTGAAGAATTCATTTTGAATTTCGCAAAGCGGTACTAGTAGATGGTTGAACCAGGGTCGGTGCTTGTTAGAGGCAGTCATTTTTTAATAACTGACTGAATCAAACAAGGTTTAACATGCAGATAACACAGAAAGTTTACTGTCCTAATTGTGGCAGTAGCGCTCAAAGGATTTATTATCAAAACACTCACCTAACCCAGACTCAATGCCCCGTCTGTGATTATTTAATGATTAGCTGCTCTCGCACTGGCAGGGTGGTTGAGGCTTATGCCCCTGGCATCTATGCTCCTAGTGCTTAAGTAATGAGGGGGTGAGGGGGCGAACTCATAAGGGTAGGTTTTTAACAGAAGGGTTAGTAAAACGTCCCTTCTTGATGCAGCGCGGTCTTGGGGGTTTCCCCCATGACCGCGCTGCATCGCTTATATTTTGTTCGCCTCCATCCTATCTAACCAACGTTTAAAACATGACCTTAAAACATGACCTTAAAACATTACTTCTAACTACTTCTAGATGCTCTAAGTTGTCCACAAGCGGCGTCTTTGTCAAGACCACGGGAATGGCGTACACTGACAGCAATGTGTTGCTGCTTAAGAGCTTCAACAAAGCCTTGAATCCTGCGGTAATTAGGACGCTGGTAATCTACTTCACTAATGGGATTGTAGGGAATCAAATTGACATGACTCTGAAACCCCCTCAGGTTCTTAGCCAACTCAACAGCATGTTCTCGACAGTCATTCAGTCCACCCAAAAGGATGTATTCAAACGTCACTCGGCGACTGGTTAAGTTTACATAGTCTCGACATTCATCTAATAGTGCTTTGAGAGGATAGTGCTTGGCACTAGGAATCAGTTGCTCCCGTAGCTGCTGATTTGAGGCGTGTAGACTGACGGCAAGGGTAACTTGTAGTTGATGCTGAGCGAGTTGGCGGATACGACCGGGAATACCAACTGTTGAAATAGTAAGCGATCGCGCTCCAATCCCCAGGTCCTGATTAAGAGACTTCACTGCACCGACCACAGCTTCGGTATTCAGCAAGGGTTCTCCCATACCCATAAACACGACATTGCTGACTCGTTCCTGAAAATCTTCCCTCACTGTTAAAACCTGATCGACAATTTCATGGCGAGCCAGATTGCGAGTGAATCCGCCTTTACCAGTAGCACAGAAGTCACAAGCCATGGGACAACCGACCTGAGAAGACACACAAACGGTCAGACGCTTTGGTGTGGGAATACCCACAGTTTCAATAATTTGACCATCTGATAACTGGAGCAGGTATTTTACCGTACCATCCTTTGCTTCTAAGCGGTAGTGTAACCTTGAGCGACCAATGGGGACATCGGCTACGGTGTTACGCCACTGTTTAGGAAAGACGGAAATTTCAGAAAGCGATCGCACTCCTTTTTCATAAATCCATCCGTGTAACTGACGCCCTCGATAAGCCGGTTGTCCCTGTTCTTGTATCCAGTTGGTTAACTCTGTTAAAGAAGCTCCTAACAATGGCGGAATTGAGTTTACCAGTGGTGAGACCGACCCACTGACATTAGTCATGGTTTGGGAGTTTGAACCATTGCTATTGACGCCTGGTTGAGGGATAGAAACATCTGGGCACATAAGGGCTTTAGGGGAAATAGGATATCAGGATCTCATCAGAGTCAGTAATTATAACAGGAATTATCGTTAAGTTAGAGCTAATTTGTAAAGTAAATATTAAGAAGCCTGAAAACCTTGCTATGATTGTCTTTTTGGTATTAAATAGTTCAATTGTTCTAGTTTAGCGCAAGCCTTATCCTACAAGGATTACAGCGAGTTTACAAATCAGCTCTAAACTACCAATAGCAAAACTTTTCGCTTCTTACTCGGCGGAACCAGTGCCGATGGTTTTTGTTTCAACTATCAGAAGACTGCTGGAGCACCTTTGTAACTTGTTCAACCTTTAATTCTAAAGCTTGGGCAACTTGTTCTACGGTTAAACCCAACGCTAACAACCGAGGTATAGACTTTAATTTGCCTTGAATTTCACCTTCTTGTATGCCTTCAAGTCTGCCTTCTTGTATACCTTCAAGTCTCCCCTCCTGTATACCTTCAAGTCTACCTGCTTGTATGCCTTCGGCTAAAGCCTCCTGATAAACTTTGGTTTGCCGTAAATCACTTAAGCTAAACATCCCTTCGATCTCCGTGCGACTGAGTTTGGGTAACTTATACACCAGTATGGTCTCTATTAATTGTAGAAGTTCTCGCTTTTGTCTTTCATTCTCTATCTCCTCAGTGGTTCGTTGAATCAAGTCTTGAGCAAGTGCGATTGCAGAATCTTCCTCAGTGACAATTAGCTGTACTGTGGCGATACCCACCGATGGTGCAGAGGTCTCGGCTAATTCATCGAGATAAATCCGAGATACCCTTGGGGAATTGAGTAATTCTTGATATTGTTGAGTTGCTCCTTTATCCACATTGCGGCTCGGGCGTGTTTTCAAAGTTTTCCACAAGATTATGATCCCCCCCAGCCCCCCTTAAAAAAGGGGGGAGCCATACTCAAAGTCCCCCTTTTTTAAGGGGGATTTAGGGGGATCTCCGAGTTTAAAAACACGCCCTAGGGTAAATCACCACAAAATTGGACTTCTACAAAATAAATTGGTTGTTGGGCTGTGGTAGTTGTAGGCAGAAAGACTCCATCAATTCTAAAAGCTAGTTGTTTAACTTCCACAGAGGCGAATTGATAAGCTTGTGCTTCTGTAGGGGAATGGTTAATTAATTCAAATAAGATGCTGGGAAACGATTGAAACAGGCGATATAAGATGGTGTCGGTTTTCACATTAAGGTCATTATTTAACTATACCTATACCTATAGTATCATGAATAGTAATGGTAATGGTAATCATAAAAATATAATCGGGAATGTAGTTAAACCAGACACAAGCAGGGAACCCGCCCGTATATGGATGTATACTTGGAATGGAGTGAATTAATATACCCTAGAGGCTGTTGAAAGTCAAATCAGACAGAATCAGACCTCAAAAACGGCTGCCTAAGAGGTTGTCTGAGAAGTTTCATTTGCAACATCCAAGCCCCCTAAATCCCCCAAAATTGGGGGACTTTTAGAAGCCAATTGACTCTTGTTCCCCCCAAATTTGGGGGGCTAGGGGGGCAAAATTCAGTATAAAAAAACTTTTCAGATATCCTCTAACTCTCATAACCGATTCCCGATTCCCGATTCCCGATTCCCGTTCCCCTCCCAGGAGGGGAACGGGAATCGGGAATCGGGAATTGGTGGCACAGGCTTCGACGTATTAGCTGATAGCTGTGCGCGTAGCGCTTAAGCTGATAGCTTACGGTTTTCTCTGAAAGATACGCTACGCGATCGCTTTTTTTTATTCTCTCTAAAACTTCCCAAAAAAAAGTTTAAAAAACCTTGACAAATAAAATTATAATCATTACAATAATCATATACAACCACAATGATTCCAAGTTTCGACTTATGTCAAAAAACTTCAAGCAAAATCTCAAAAAACAACCTGTTGAGCACACTCTAAAAGGTCCTCGTCAAGCCGTAATCCATAGTATGCAAAGGTTTTATTCCCTTGGCTATGGGGAGATTGCCGACTGGAGCCCTTTGGAACCTACTGAAACTCCTGGAGAAGTGATGACAACCATGATGAAGTATTGGCTGTTGCCATAACACTTTAAATTTATGGGGGGGAAACCCCCCCCTGGCCAAGGCTGCGGTCTGGTCGCAATAGGATCACATCAGGTTCGGTTTGGGAACTCAGTGACATAAGTCATTTAAATAGCCGTGGATAATATTTCTACGGCTATTTTTTTTGTTTTGAGATATATGGAAAAAGGGAATCGGGAATCGGGAATCGGGAATCGGGAATCGGGAATCGGGGAACAGAGGGTGCATCTCATAGTTGTAAATAGGCTTTTTTTCCTCTTGCCTTCCCCTCCTGGGAGGGGTTAGGGGTGGGTTCCTCTTGCCTCTTGCCTGTTTTCTGTTCCCTGTTCCCTAAAACCCAGGACTCTTTACCTCACCCAATTGCAAACCGCTGATAGCTGTTCGCGTAGCGTGCGCGTAGCGCATAAGCTGATAGCTGATAGCTGATAGCTGATAGCTTACCCATTACCTATTACCCATTACCCATTACCCATTACCCATTACCCATTACCTATTACCCATTACTCACTCAACACTCAGCAGTATTTAATTAGAGCATGCTAAAACAGGGTTGGTATTCACCATAGTTATATCCAGCTTGTGCTGACAAGCATTATCTATGCCAAATCTGACCCTGGAAAGGAATCCCTGTGTCTTAGTTGTAGAAAACGATCAAATATTGGCGGAACGGCTGAGTCAGGACTTGAAAGAAGCAGGTTATCATACCGTCATTGCCCTTGATGCCTCCGTTGCTTGCCATCAAGCCAGTGAACTCCAGCCAGCAATGGTGGTTGTGGATAGAGCACTTTCAGGAGAATCAGGGCTGAGATTATGCGATCAGCTCAGACGTGAAGGCTCTCGCGTACCTGTAATCATGCTGATGGCCCATGACCGAGTAGAGGATCGAGTGGCTTGTATAGAAGCAGGAGCTGATGATTATTTCCTGAAACCCTATCGTAGCGAGCCATTTGTGAAAATGGTGCGCCTTTATCTAGAGCCAAAAACAGGAGGCTCTGAGCAGCTCAGGTTTGGAGAACTAACTTTAGACCTAAGCCAGCGTAGAGCAATGCGCAACGGACGGGTGATTGATTTGACCATGAAAGAGTTTGAACTGCTCAAGTATTTGATCAGCCATCCCAGGGAAGTATTAACTCGCGAACAAATTTTGGAAAATGTTTGGGGTTATGACTTTATGGGAGAGTCCAATGTCATCGAAGTCTATATTCGCTATTTACGTATCAAGATAGAAGATGAAGGTGAAAGGCGATTAATCCAGACGGTGCGTGGTGTTGGTTATGTGTTGCGGGAGGCTTAGGGTTGTGGGTATGAAGTTTCAAATCACTCTATGTGCAATAGCACTAAGTATTTTAATCATGGGCTGTTCAGCAGGGTCAGTTCCAGAAGACACTATAAATAGTACCTCTGTGAAATCTGGTCAACCACCAGCAACAGCCCCATCAGTTTCACAATCACCAACCAAATTAGGTCAAATGTTACCAATTTCTGCTGAGGCTGAGATCGCAGGTGAGCGGATTGGGCTGGAAGTGGCACAGACCCGTGAGCAAAAGGCAATGGGGTTGATGTATCGCCTATCTCTAGCACCGGATCGGGGCATGTTATTTGGCTTCGACCCACCACAGCCTGTCAGCTTTTGGATGAAGAATGTTAAAATCAATCTCGATATGGTCTTTCTAAGAAATGGGGAAGTAAAAGCGATCGCAAAATCTGTCCCCCCCTGCAAAACCGATGAATGTCCTACCTATGGTCCAGGAAAGGAAATTATTGACCAAGTGATCGAACTTCGTGGCGGACGTGCGGCTGAACTGGGTCTGAAAGTAGGTGACCAGGTCACTGTCAAGTTTCTGGATGGCAGTACTACCCAACCTAAATAATAGTTGCGTAGGGTGCGTTAGGGACAGGCTCGCTCTGACCGCCTCTTTGCGCCTTATGCTATCATCCCTATACATAAGCATTCAGTTTACTGCAAATAGTTTAATGCTTACCTCTGTCGTGGGGCTTCTGGCGAATTAAGCTAAATTAAGGTAATCTTTCCTAAGACAGATGTAAAAACCTCGCAAATGACTATACCCTTGATTACTAATGGCTGCCCTTGACATAATTAATCAAGGTTGGGAAAACAAGGGTAGGGGTGACGCTACTGAGTCTTAGCGGTGAATCGCTAAGTTAATGGTGTGAGAAAGTGCTCTATGATAGCGTACACCAGAGTTTTTAACTTGACAGACGCTTGTTAATCAAGCGCCTTAGGGAGTGTGTGTTTAAATTTGTCGAATTTTACTTAACTTAAGCATATGAGCTTGGAAGGTCTTGCCAACTCACTGTGTTGGCTAGGTCTAGGGGTGATGCTAGTGGGGTATTTCATCTCCATACTGGCAAGACACATAATATTGCTGTTCTTGGTTGACGAAAATCTCAGGTTGGCAGTGATTTAGGACACAGGTAATCAGCCTCTTAACCCTGAAAATTTATACAGGGATACTAGAGTGCTAGTCCTGTCATCTTAAATCCTAGTCGGGTGATGATAGGGAAAGTCAACTACTTTCCTATGGGATTAATTATCCTTAAAACCTGAAAATTTCCTACTGTTTCTATGTCAGGTATAACCGACACTCGTAATTTCCTAGTGGACAGATGAGATAGTGGCTACTGATGGTTTACACATTCAGATTACTAATTCCCAAATAGAGCCTATTAAAGGAGGTGAAATACAACTAATTATGGCACCAAAAACCTATACAAAATTCTTGCATTTTCTCCAAGAAGAGTTAGCAATTTCTAGAGATTCAATTGCGATCGCACAACGACACCGGGAACAAGATCCAGGACTTTTGCCAATGATTCTTTGGCAGTATGGTTTGGTAACTCTGGAGCAATTAGATAAAATCTATGACTGGTTGGAAACAGCCTAAAGCCTGAGCCATCAGGGAGGAGCATAAAAACTATGTCTAAGGAGCTATGTCTTTGGGTTAAAATATCCCTAAGACAAATTTATAATTCTACTTTGTCCTTAACTATTTATCCCCTTATCAAAAAGAGCGGTTTCATGAGTGGGGTGCATCTCAGTTTTGCAATTAGGCAAAAATTCGGGAGAAAATTCCCACACTCCCCGGGCCCGGGCCCCACACTTCCTTTTTTACAAATATGAGATGCACCCGACTATAAAGGGAGCAGGTCAAATAAGCCTAACAAATGAACTACTTGACAAAACAACAAAAATCCGGTCTTAGTTGCAGAACAGATGAACTATTTACCAGATCAGCAAGCAATTACCCATCAGGGGGCTATAGTAATGGTAAAAATATTAGGCTTAAGTGACATGCTTCCCCTATTACCTATTACCCATTACCTATTACCCATTCCCCATTCCCCATTCCCCATTCCCCATTCCCCATTCCCCATTCCCCATTCCCCTTTTACAAATATGAGATGCACCCCATGAGTGACTCGCTCTTTTTGATACATCTTGGCTATCTTAATGTCACTATCAATGTAACTATTCAGTCTAGCGCTATCAGCTATCAGCCATTCATACTATTCCTGTAGCCCTTCAGCTTACTGCTGATAGTTGAATGGTTACAATGAAAGTCCAAAGGAACGAGTCACGCAACTAAACCCCAATAAATAGGTATAAAACGGTTTTTAACCGTACCAAACCGACATTGACGTTTTGCTAGCGCTAGAAATCTATCTAAATCAAGAAAGAAGACACACCAGTTGACGATGTCAAAAAAAGTAGGCGTAACCAAAAAGCTATCGACTCAAATTGTCCCCGTAGTGGGGATGACTGAGTCGATTGAGACTGAGTTGCTGTCTACAATGAAAAAACTAGGCATCGTTAGAGCTGAGTCTTACAACAAGCTGGGGAGCATCAAGCATTGGGGACTGGACTGGAAAAAGGCTATCCCGGAAGTAAAAAGCTTCAGGACTCCAGATACTCTGGGGTTGCCTGCCAAAATAATGGACTGGACTATCAATGATGTAGCAAAAGCCATTACAGCCCAGCAGGCAGCCTGTATCGATGCGGTAATAAAGAAAATTTATAGAAGGTTTCCGGGGAAAGAAAACCAAAAGACCAGGAAAAAACTTTGCAAACAGCTTAAAACCTTAGCTTTTTTGGAAAACCCACTGCTGCATAGACTAGTTAGGAAAGAATTCCAGCGGGGACATTCCTGGGTTAAGAACCAGATAGTTTATCAACAAGTGGGTTATAAATGCAAACGACTCTCTCGCAATACATACCAACTAGAATTAGCTGGATTAAGGAGAGGAAAGAGAAACAGGATAATCGTCAGATCTAACCGAAAAATAAAAGGACAAATTCGGTTGATACATAACCAAGTTCTGCAAAGGTTTGAGATTCATTTTCTTGTAGACCATGGAAATGTAGAAATTCCCGGTGAACGTCGCCCTGTAGGAGTAGACAAGGGATACACGGAGGCTTTCTATGATTCAGAGGGTCAAGCGCATGGGAAAGGGTTAGGCAAAGTTACCACCAAAAAGTCCGTTCGTATATGTGCCAAAAACCGCAAAAGAGGAAAGCTTTGGGCACTTCATAGAAAACTAGAAAAAATAGACCCAGCTAAGTCGGATCGTATTCTTAAAAATAACTTAAGCAGAAAAACAGAGAACAAGCGTTACAGACAAAATCAGTCAGAATTAACGGCTATCATAGGAGCCGCATCTAAGTCTCTTTTTAATGGGAAGTCACTTAAAATTTTTGCAGAAGATTTAACACAACCGATTAAAGGAAAACGTCAGTCCAAAGCCATGTCTCGCAAGCTTAATAGCTGGATGAAGGGTCAAATGCGGGACTCATTACAAAAATGGGCTGATTGGACTGGGTCGATTGTGACAGAAGTCCAGCCTAGTTACACGTCGCAAGTTGACTCCGTGACTGGAACCCTGTTGGGGAAAAGGAGCGGGGACAACTTTACCAGATTTAATGGGGTCGTGTTACAGGCTGACCACAATGCTGCCAAAAACATCCTTGCTCGGGGTACGGACAAGGAACTAACTCGGTACATGAATAAGACCGAGGTAATGGCAGTATTGTTGCGTCGTACCGCGCGTTTCTTGAAAGGGATGGGACTGAGTCTGCTTGATGCAGTTGAGCTTGGTTGGATTGATTGTAAACATGAGCTTTGCTCAGGCTTTCAAGCAACTCCTGGTCGAGATGCCAGGAACGTCCAGACAGATGGGTGGAAAGTTCAACTCCAATTACTGCATGACCACTCCTCACTCGGACAACAATAAATTGCACCTTGACCGTTTCATACTGGATGATCCCGATTAATGACGGTTTAAGAGTATCTCATAATGGGTAGTAAGATAACTAATGGGGTTGTACTACTTTGAAACGAACAATCGTAATACTCGCTTTTGGCTTAATCTTAGGAATTTTTATCTCACAGTTTATTCCACCAGCCACAGCTTCTATGACTGTTGTAGAATCGCGGATTTCTTCTCTTGAATCTGAGATAATTAACTTGAGATTTAAACTCAATCAGTTAGACACTAAGTTACGTCAGGTCAGCCAGTCAGTTCCTGATAGTAATCGACCCAGTCAACACCAGGTACCATCACCAACTGATAGCTATAGCAGGGTAGACGCTGATCACCCCATGTTTAAGCGTCTCGCTACCTTAGTAATAGAACTCAAGGAACGGGTTAATCGATTAGAAGAAGAGATATTACCAAAAGAATGAAGAATTAAGAATGAAGAATTAAGAATTAAGAATTAAGAATGTAGAATGTAGAATGTAGAATGTAGAATGAAGAATGAAGAATGAAGAATGAAGAATGTAGAAGGCAGAATGAAGAATGAAGAATGAAGAATGAAGAATGAAGAATGAAGAATGAAGAATGAAGAATGTAGAATGTAGAATGAAGAATGTAGAATGTAGAATGTAGAATGAAGAAGGCAGAATGAAGAAGGCAGAAGGCAGAAGGCAGAATGAAGAAGGCAGAAGGCAGAAGGCAGAAGGCAGAAGGCAGAAGGCAGAAGGCAGAAGGCAGAAGGCAGAAGGCAGAAGGCAGAATGTAGGATGGGAAATTCTAAATTCTAAATTCTAAATTCTAAATTCTAAATTCTAAATTCTAAATTCTAAATTCTAAATTCTAAATTCTAACTTCTAAATTCTAAATTCTAAATTCTAAATTCTAACTTCACTTTGATGCTAGTTGATCAGCCCAGCGAGTTGTTTCTGGTAATCGATACCTAGATGTGCAGCGCAATACATAATCAATTGCTGTGGGTAAGCTGATGCGATGACCAATGGAAACATAGACTGGCTTAACTCTAGTCCGAGTACGCACAACGGCTCCAATGATTTCTCCATCATCCCTCAGCGGTTGCCAATTACCTTTGTTTTCGGGCAACTGTTCATGATCACCAATGAATCGCGACTTAGCCACACCAATGGTAGGAATATCTGTCAGTACCCCCAGATGGCAGGCAAGACCAAAGCGACGAGGATGGGCAATGCCCTGACCATCACACAAAATTAAGTCAGGGATAATGCTAATTTTTTCCAAAGCATCCAGTACTACAGGGACTTCTCGAAATGATAGGAAGCCTGGTACATAGGGAAAGGTAGTGGGTCTGCGTGCGATCGCATTTTCCCTCAGCTGCAAGTCGGGAAAGCTTAAAACTGCTACTGCTGCCTGTGATATAGCGCCATCCTCCTCAAAACCTACATCCACACCAGCAACATATTGCACTTCCCCCAACTGATCTTCAGAAATTACTTCAGGTTGTAGTTGTTGTTGAATTGCTTTGGCTTCTTCACTATTGACTGGCCAAGGGTGGCGTTGTTGGATCTCCATAGTAATTTCATTATTGGTATGTGGAAATTTTCCATTCCCTTGGGCAACATAAACTATGATTAATCATGGTTAATTAATTAACTAGATTCGGTTCCACTGAGTTCAAAACGTTGGCGCAAGATAAATTCTGCGATCGCTAAATCAACTGGGGTAGTTACCTTCAAATTCGTCTCCTCCCCTTCCACAATCTTTACTGGCAAGCTGCACCGTTCAAACAAAGCGGCATCATCCGTAACTTCCCAGCCAGCCTCACGTCCTTGGTCATGGCACTGTTTCAACAACTTCACCTCAAATCCCTGGGGTGTCTGTGCTGCCCACAATCCCTTCCGATCCGGTGTATCTTGAACAAGATTGGCTTCATCCACCACTTTAATCGTATCCTTGACTGGCACAGCGGAAATTAGACCGGGACAACCCATTAAGACTTGGGCACACCGTGCCAGTAACTCAGGGCTAGCTAAGCATCTAGCACCATCGTGAATCAACACCCTTTTGGCTTCTGCTGGTAAAGCCTGCAAGCCATTATAGACAGATTCTTGCCGCGTTTCACCCCCCTCAATCAACTCCACAGGTTTAGATAGGGCAAGTTCAGCTAGAATTGCTTTAAACTCTGGCCAGTCATAGGGTTGTCCCATGATCCCAATCCAGCTAATACTACTGGCTTTCTCTGCTGCTAGCAGTGTCCAAGCCAGTATTGGTTTACCTAGAAGTATTAAAAGAAGCTTATTGCGATCGCTCCCCATCCGTCGTCCCATTCCGGCTGCTGGAATTAATAAATGCACGATATTCTACCTCTTAGCTGCTGCTTCATGGCTGAGCTTAGGATAATATGCCCTGGATATAATTCAGAATTAGTCGTTCAAGCGTCAAGTTAAAATTAAACTGATCCGTAAGCTCAAGTAATTTGAGATGAGAATACTAGCCCTTGTTCCTGGTGGAATTGGCGACCAAATCCTGTTCTTTCCCACCCTCTCACAACTAAAACAGTATTATCCCAAAGCTGAGATTGACGTTATTGTGGAACCGCGAGCCAAGGGGGCTTATCGGGTTTGTCAGTCAGTCGATGAAGTTCTAACCTTTGATTTTAAAGACCGCAATGGTCTCGCAGATTTTGGTAACTTGTTGGGAGTGATCCGCGATCGCGAGTACGATGCTGCGATGACCCTGGGACGTCGGTGGTCAGTTGGGCTGTTGCTCTGGATGACTGGTATTGTGCGTCGAATTGGTTACCAAGCTGGTTCAAGGGATTTGTTTTTTACCAACCCTGTGCCCCTAAAAACTGAGCAGTATGCTGCCCATATGTACCACGACTTACTACTAGGTTTCGGTATTAACGTTCCTTGTCAAGAACTCGCGGTTAGAGTTCCCAAATCAGATATTGAATGGGCAGAAGCTCAACAGCAACAGCTAGAGATTCCAGAAATTGGCTACATTCTTATTCATGGCGGTTCTAGTCAACTCGCTCTGTCCCAAGGAATTGATAAAATCTACCCAGTTGAGCAATGGCAGAAGATTGTTGAGGACATTCGCCAAAAACAACCAGATCTGCCCATTGTCTTGCTAAAAGGGCCAGAGGATGCAGAATGGTGCCAGGCTATGATCGAGTACCATCGTGACATCATTGTTACTGCTCCAGAAGATATTGGAAAATTGGCAGCCATGATTGCTGGTGCTAATTTGATGCTGTGTACCGATAGTGCACCGATGCATCTAGCTGTAGCTGTTGGTACTCCTACCATTGCCTTGTTTGGTCCGACACAGGCCAAAAAACTACTACCTGCCAAGGAGGGGGTATACGGTATTCAATCAGCTACCGGTCGGATTGCCGATATCAAACCGGAAACTGTATTAGAGCAAATTTGGGGTAGCTAATAGGCTCCCAGTATTTGTTGAGAAAGTAATAAAGGCGCTTTTCTGTTATCCCCAAACTCTGTTGAGGGAGGATGGAAAGCTGAAGCTATAGGGGTTGATTGAGATGATAATCAACCCGATGTGGACTTATACTTTGCACAGGCATAAACTGCCCATTCATCGTATCTCTTCTCCAACTATAGCGTTTCTTGTACTTATCAGCCCCGGCTCCATCTCCCCATCTCCCCATCAATCTTCTTTATGATGGGTATTCAACCGGACTTGATATCACCCCCTGAGATTTCGATCAGATCAAACAAAGTATCATCTAGTTCATAGCCAAGTAACTGAGCCATCGACTTGAGGCGGGATTGGCTTTGTATACCCCACTGCTTTAACCATTGACTAAGTACAAAGATCTTCTGCATCACGAAAATTTCTAAGGCTTCAGAGTTGTACTGGATGCCTTCTGTACGATTAAATTGGTGGGGCACTAGCATAGCAGTATAGCGGACGAATTCCCCAGATTTCCAATCTAGTAGAAAAGGTAACCAGGGATAGGTAGCATCCAAGCGCACAAACCATAACCGCACCTCTGGGATCTCTGAGAATTCTCGTGGATCCTCAGGATCGCAATCAAAATCAATCTTAAAGCCTAGCTGCTGCTCATAGTTTGCGATCGCACCGTCTTGCAGCCACCCTTCAACCACTGTCTGAGCTGGAGACAAGTCTAAGGTTTGGAAATGGTTAGTATTTAAGGAAATGATTGTAGTCACGCAATAGTTCCAATGTCAACAAAATCAGTAAAGTCTTATTACACTATTTTCTCCTGCTAGGCATTTATGTGGTCAAACACCTAGATGTTGCAGATATTTTGAGCAGCTACTACAATAGAGTCAGCAGGTTTTACTGGGAAGTTGGTGACTGCCAATAGTGTTTTTTGATCTATGCTCATATATATAAGGGAACTAATCGGATTTGCGGCAGTAGACTGGGAAAATACCCAGAAACTTCAAGCGATATTCGACAGTGCCCACCTGGTTAGCCAGGTCATAAACTGAGGTAAGACGGCTTCTTGGTGAACCTGTAGGATCAGACAATCATCGTCTGAAGGATGTTTGACTAGTGTTCGGCAACTAGTGCTCGGCAACTGGTAAGTAATCACCTAAACACAGGAATTGGCTGAAAAGCAATAGATCTAGTTCATAGCATTAGGTAAGCAGTAGACCTAAATGTTTTAGAGCTAAGTTTCTTAGCCCTAAGTATTTTAGTTTTTACTCAGGGAACTTAGGGTATAAATCCAGACCTATACTAGTCTAGCTATTAGTTTCCTCGAAAGCTAATAGCTAGACTAGTTATGAGGTTTGAGTATAAATCAAAACTATTCAAAATTCGGTGTTATCATAGCTACTTACAGCGCTCGGATCAGTATCACGCTTAGAGCCAAGTAAATCAAGGCGCTCTACTCGGATCACAGGTTGTGAGCGATCAGCTCCGGTGGTGCGATCGCTCCAAGTGTCAATTTTCAAAGACCCTTTTACACCAATTAAGCTACCTTTACGCACATAATTAGCAGCTACTTCCGCCGTCTTCCCCCAAATCTCTAAGTTGAACCAGTCAGGCTGATCACTATTGCGTGTCCGTCGTCTCACTGCCAAGGCCAGTTTACACAATACACCCCCAGACTCAAAATACTTAACATCTGGGTCTGTACCTGCACGACCGACTAAATGGACAACATTGAGACTCATAGTTATATTGGTACTTTTGTACTGATTATGGCTCTACAATAACAGATTCAGCTGGTGTATAACAATTACTAACTTATTTTAAGACTTATTTTAAGTCACCGAAGCAAGTCAGTCATCAACAATATTCTAGTTAACTGGAGCTTAACTTGAGCCGATGAAACCGTTATGTATTTGCAGCTGGGTGTATTCGCAGAAATTTCTTCCAAATAGTATCCGGAGAATCATAATGACCTAGTGTACTAGCGTACTAGACTAACTGGAAAAAACATAATAGAATCCACCTCAGTTACAGTTCCGGTGCAATTTCGGTTGTACACAGCATTTTGTGAGGCGTAGAAACTAGTGAGTATTTTGAATCACTTTTCCCTGTCACGGGACATGGGTATAGACCTGGGTACAGCTAACACCTTAGTCTATGTATCTGGTAAAGGCATTGTTCTTCAAGAGCCTTCTGTGGTTGCCATTGATCAAGACGAAAAGGTTCCCCTAGCCGTAGGCGAAGAGGCAAAAAAGATGTTGGGCAGAACCCCAGGTAATGTAGTTGCCGTACGTCCTTTACGGGATGGTGTGATTGCTGATTTCGATACCGCTGAACTGATGCTGAAGCACTTCATCCAGCGGGTAAACGAAGGCAAAGCCCTAGTTTCACCTCGGATTGTGATTGGTATCCCTAGCGGTGTCACAGGTGTGGAACGACGAGCCGTCATGGAAGCCGCATTACAGGCTGGTGCTAGAGAAGTTAGGTTAATTGATGAACCAGTAGCAGCAGCCATTGGTGCTGGATTACCTGTAGCAGAACCAACAGGTAACATGATTATTGATATCGGTGGAGGCACCACTGAGGTAGCAGTTCTAAGTTTGCAGGGAACAGTTCTAAGCGAATCAGTGCGTGTTGCGGGAGATGAACTGAGTGAAGCAATTACTCAGTATATGAAAAAAGTCCATAACCTAGTAATTGGGGAACGGACAGCAGAAGACATCAAAATCCGCATTGGCTCAGCCTATCCAACACCTGACGATAATGAAGCTGCCATGGAAGTGCGAGGATTACACTTGCTGTCTGGCTTGCCACGAACTGTTACGATCAAACGACCAGAGATTCGTGAAAGTATGGCAGAACCCCTTTCTGTTATTGTTGATGCTGTTAAGCGCACTCTAGAACGGACTCCCCCCGAGCTGGCAGCTGATATTATTGATAGAGGTATTATGCTGGCGGGTGGTGGTGCTTTATTGAAAGGATTAGATACACTGATTAGTCATGAAAGCGGCATTGTAACCCATGTGGCCGCTGATCCCCTCAGCTGTGTTGTTTTGGGAACTGGTCGAGTCTTAGAGAACTACAAACAGTTAGAGCGGGTGTTTAGTGGACGTTCCCGTAATATGTAATTGTCAGCTATTAAACATCAACCTTAAAGAGTATTTTTATTCAATATCTTAAGAGTGTAGATTGAGTGTGGCTAGTGTAAAAACTCACTGATTAGCCAAAATCTGACTATTTTATGGATAGGCTATGTACATGCTGCGTCGCTGGTGGGGGAGACATGGAGTAGCAATTATGCTGGGGAGTCTTACCCTAATTGCTGCTTGGTTACTTAGAAGAACTCAGGGTGCAACAATTTTTGAAATCTATCAATTGATAACCCGCCCTTTTCAATCGCTACCTGCTAAAGAAGAAAGCCTCTCTAATGCGCGGACACTGGAACTACAACAGCAGGTAGAGGAACTCAAAACCCAAAACCAGAAGCTAAAAGAGCTGTTAGGTTATAAAAAAACCCCGAAGAAACTAAGAATTGTTGCGCCTGTTGTGGGACGTAGCGCTGACAGCTGGTGGCAAGAAATCATTCTGGGAAGAGGGAGTGAAGCTGGGATCAAAAAGGGCTTCGTTGTTATGGCACCTGGCGGTGTAGTGGGTAGAGTCGTTACCGTGACACCCCACACCAGTCGTGCCTTGCTGATCAGTGACCCCACTAGTAAGGTAGGTGCCGTGATCAGCCGTAGCCGTAGCATGGGTTTTTTGCGTGGACAAGGAACTAATCGGGCAATAATGCAGTTTTTTGATAAAGTGCCAAACGTCCGTCCTGGTGATGCTGTGGCTACCTCCACTGTCAGCCAGCTTTTCCCAGCTGGTTTACCCCTAGGACGTGTAGAGTCTGTTATTCTTGACAAAAGTCCAGCCCCAGAGGCGATTATTGAGTTGACAGCCCCGATGAGTTATCTGGAGTGGGTGATTATTGATCCAAATGACCCATGACCCATGACCCATGACTAATCAACAATGACTAATCACCAATGACCAACACGTCTGAGTTTTCTATTTGGGTTCGTCGAACAATCAATTGGGCAGTGACAGTTAGTTCAGTTATCCTCTGCTCAATCTTATTACTGACACGTTTACCGGGAATGGAATTACTGGGAATCGCTCCCAACTGGCTGTTGATTTGGGTTGTTGCCTGGAGCATTAAACGCACAGCGTTTCAAGGAGCATTCGCAGGGTTGGTATTGGGATTAGTACAAGATGGTATGACATTCCCTGAGCCTACCCATGTCTATAGCCTTGCCATCGTTGGGATCTTGACTGCTCTAATTCAAAAGCAGCGGTATATTCAGGAAGATTTTATTTCAGTAGCTTTAATTGTGTTTGGCATGGCGATTGTTGGGGAAACAGTGACCGCTATTCAGCATAGTTTTCAAGGCTCTCGCCAATTAGCACAAATCTGGACAGACCATCAGCGTATTGCCATCTGTTCTGCAATTCTCAGTAGTCTTTGGGCACCAGTCGTCTACTATCCACTCAATCGGTGGTGGCAGTGGTGCAATTCAATGGAGCAATCCTAATGCTTTATGAAGGTTGAAGGTTGAAGGTTGAAGGTTGAAGGTTGAAGGTTGAAGGTTGAAGGTTGAAGGTTGAAGGTTGAAGGTTGAAGGTTGAAGGTTGAAGGTTGAAGGTTGAAGGTTGAAGGTTGAAGGTTATGGCTCTACCGAACCTAGTATGCATAAAACCGCGCTTATTGCTCACTAATTATCATTGAGCGGTTGATTTATAAAAAATTATTCTATCAAAAACTAAAACTCCCGCTCAATCAGGATTATACTAATTATTTCCTAACAGTGTCTTGATGCAAAGCGCGAGTGCGGGAAACGCCCGTAGAGCCACTGCATCGCTTTTACATAGCAAGTTCGGTAGAGCCAACAGCTCTAGAGAGTTCTAATAGATAAGAGGTGGCACAAAGTAGGTCGCTACAGATATGAGTAGGTTCAAACCGCTTGAGATATGATTCAGAACGAATGCCACAGGTAAGAGCTATGGTGGGAATTGAGAGGGCTTGTCCTGCGAGAATATCGGCTTCTGTATCACCAATCATCCAAGCAGATACCGATGGTTCAGCTAACAGAGATTGTTCCGTGTAGGATGAAGTACTATGGTCACAGAGGGCTTGTTGGAGAAGTTCCTGTTTAACCTGAGCATAGTTTTGATAAGCATGGTGGTTTTCTGTTGTGCCATAAATGCTGCTAAAAAGACGAGTTAAACCGTAATTGCTCAATATCTGTTTGACCTGAGATGTGGAACGCAATGTCACCAGAACGAGTCGGATGCCATAAGAATGCAGCAAAGCTAAGGCCCAGTTTAGGTTTGGTTGCAGCTGATCTTTGTTCAATAAGGCAGATTCATTCACAATCTTGATCACACGCCCCAAGAAGAAATCGATTTGCTCTCCTCGTAACCCTGAGCGCATGGCAATTTCCTCGTCAGGGATGCGTTCTTGCTTCATGTGCCAGAACTGCTGTTTACTCATGGTCTGGATTGGTAAGGTTATACCTTGAGCTTGGTAGAACCCTTGAGTATCGGTTAGTGCTAGCTGGTACGTGCTGTAGTAGCGATTGGAAACATCAACAATGGGACCGTCAAAATCACAGAATATGGTCAGTTGTTGCAAGTAGGGGACTGTATTTTGAGGCAGGGAAAATCGGGATAATTGCCTGTCTGGGGCAGCAACACAGTTCATAGATTAGTTCTTGGCTGGGCTGGGCTTTTTGACATACTTCTTTACAATGTACCAGTTTTAGTGTAGATTGCCACCTGCTTGAGGGGACATTGAATTGATACGATATTGTAGTCTGTCGGGAAAGGATGTTGACGGTTGACGGTTGATAGTTTAATTGCAACTATAAATAGTTAAATAAATAAAGGTAACTTTTTTCCTAAGGAACTGGAGCAGCACTTAGGCAAAATTAGGCAACAATTGCATTCCATGACCGCCACTTTGTACTAGCATTTGACTTCTCCCCCACTTGAAAGATGGGGGATTCTTCAGACCTTTATACTGAGGTTGTGGAAGCATACAGTTGTATTCGTCTCGGCTGAGTCAAAACAGCCCTACCCACTCTAGTTAGGTCGATGCCTAACCTTGTGGCTACCTTTGTGATTATGTTTGCGGCTCCGTTAGCGTCACTGTTAACTAGCCAGCCCTGAGATGTCTTGTACAGACCTCGACTGCAAGTTAATCAGCCTTGAAATCCAGCCTGACCACGTTCATCTGTTTGTTAATGCCTACCCTTGCCTATCTGCCAAAGACGTAGTAAATCGAGTTAAGGGAAGGTCATCAAGATATCTCAGACAAGAGTTTCCAATCCTGCTTAGACTCCCTTCCCTTTGGACTCGAAGTTATTTTGTCAGTACTGCCGGTAACGTCAGCTCTGAAACAGTTAGGCGTTATATTGAGAATCACAGAGAGCATCACGGAGCTTAAAAGCTCCTACCGCTGGCTACATCTCCCCCATGAATGTGGGTAGTTTTGCTTGCTAGCTGACTCTATAAAAACCTATATATTGATCTGTTCACTCCTGCTGTTGAGCTACTAGGGGCGTAATGAGCGAAAATATTGCTTTGAGTAGATTAATTCAAGACCCCCATCCTAATATTGGGATAAGACCACTATCTTTTTGTAGCTAGGCATGAGCTACTGTATCAATCCCCTGTGTCTTCAGCCAGATGACCCAGGGAACATGACGAATCTGGTTTGTCGCCATTGTGGCTCAGATTTGTTATTACAAGGTCGCTATCGGGTGATGCGCCTGTTGAGTGACCAAAGTGGCTTTGGTAAGGTTTACGAAGCTTACAACGGGGCAGTACCAAAAATTCTAAAAGTCCTTAAGCCGGAGCACAACTCGAAATCCAAAATTATTGAACTATTTCGCCAAGAGGCAGCTGTATTGAGCCAGCTGACTCATCCCGGTATCCCTCAAATCGATCCAGAGGGCTACTTTCAGTTTTTTCCTAGACATAGTAAGGAGCCCCTGCATTGCATCATCATGGAGAAAATTGATGGACTTAACTTGAAGCAGTGGATGAGGCAACAGGGCAATCACCCGATTTTAGAACCGCAAGCCCTTAAATGGTTAAAGCAGATAGTAGAGATTTTGCATCTTGTTCACCAAGAAAACTATTTCCATCGCGATATCAAGCCAGAAAACATCATGCTCCGTGCCAATGGGCAATTGGTATTGATTGACTTTGGCACTGCTAGAGAGTTGACCTATACCTACCTAGCGGAAATTGGTGGTGGAGGCAGTGTTACCAAGATTAGTTCCCATGGCTATACTCCCCCAGAGCAAGAAAAAGGCTATGCAGTCCCACAGTCCGATTTTTATGCTCTGGGGCGAACCTTTGTTTATTTACTGACTGGCAAATCAGTCACAGATCAGAGTGTTTATGATCCGTTAAATGATCAATTTCATTGGCGTGATCATGCTCCTCAAATATCTGAGCAGCTAGCAGACTTTATTGATAGTTTGATGGCACCAACCGCAGCAGCTCGACCTCAGAAGACTCAGCAAATTTTAAATGATCTAGCTAATATTTACTCTTTGATTAGTATTTCAAAGGCTAATACTAATATAGAAGGGAGTACAACCAACCAAAGCTTTAAAACTAAATCTCAACCCAATATTTCTATAGAAACGGAATTTGTAAAACCCCCAAGAAGAAGATGGTGGTTAGGAGGGATATTGGCTCTGGTGGTTGGATTATTTGGTGCTGGTGGTTGGCTATTGTATAAATCCTATAATGCTTCCCTGAGAAAATATCAAGAAATATCTGCTCAAGAATTATCTGTAGTTGACACTAAAACTTTCACTGGTCATTCAAGTTGGGTTAATTATCTAGTAATTAGTCCGGATGGACAACAATTAGTTAGTGCTAGTGCCGATAAAAATATTAAGATTTGGGATCTTAACACGGGAGAAGCAATCCACACTCTCGAAGGTCATAATAGCTATGTTAATTATCTAGCTATTAGTCCGGATGGACAACAATTATTTAGTGCTAGTGCCGATAAGACCATTAAGATTTGGGATATCAACACGGGACAAGAAATCCGCACTATCCAAGGTCATAAAAGTTATATTAATCATTTAGCGTTTAGTCCGGATGGACAACAATTATTTAGTGCTAGTGCCGACAAGACCATTAAGATTTGGGATATCAACACGGGACAAGAAATCCGCACTATCCAAGGTCATAAAAGTTCAATTAACTTTTTATTAATTAGTCAGAATGAGCAACAACTATTTAGTGCTAGTGCCGATAAAACGATTAAAATTTGGGATATCAACACTGGGGAAGAGCTCGACACTCTCAAAGGTCATGAGAGCTTTGTGAATTCTCTAGCCATAAGTCCGGATGGACAACGATTGTTTAGTGCTAGTGCTGACAATACTATCAAAGTCTGGAATCTAGATACTGGGGAAGAAGTCAACAGTCTAAATGATCATACCAATTATGTGGAAGAATTAGCTATCGGTGCTAAGTGTAAGAAGTTGTTCAGTGGAAGTGCAGATAAAACCATAAAAGTGTGGGATTTTGCTAATGAAAAACTAATCTATACCCTAAATGGTTTTCCAAATCCAATTGAATATTTTGCGATTAGTCCTGATTGCCAGACAATTGCTACTAGTGGTGGTAAAAAGATAATCAAACTCTGGCAGGTGCCACAGTTAAGTAATTAGTTTGTAAGTAATTAGTGTTCGTGAGCTATTGGTTAGCAATTTCGATTTGCTGATGTTTAGAGGTAAAGTTAGTTAAATGCTGATGAATGTAATTAATGATTACAAATAACATTTCAATAGTAACAGACGAATAGTAACAGACCAATGGATAACTCTCCTGTGACATCTTTTCCTGAAACTCCTTTGGCGCAAGCCATGATACAGCGGTGCATCCAACTAGCACGGCAAGCCCTGGGACGTACTACACCCAACCCTTTAGTGGGTTGTGTAATTGTCCGGAATGGGGAAATTGTCGGGGAAGGGTTTCATCCCGCTGCTGGTCAACCCCACGCGGAAGTGTTTGCCCTCTCAGAGGCTGGGGAAAATGCCCAGGGCGCAACAGTTTACGTTAATCTGGAACCCTGCAATCACTATGGTAGAACCCCTCCTTGTACAGAAGCGTTAATTAAGGCTGGAGTCGCTAAAGTAGTGGTCGGGATGGTGGATCCTGATCCACGGGTATCTGGAAAAGGTATTGAACGGTTAAGGGCGGCTGGGATTGAAGTGGTGGTAGGTGTGGAAGAGAGTGCTTGCCGTCAGCTCAATGAAGGCTTTATTCATCGCATTCTTTACCAGCGTCCATTGGGAATTCTCAAGTATGCCATGACCTTAGATGGCAAAATTGCTGCTACTAGTGGTCACAGCAAATGGATTACAGGGGAAAAGTCCCGCAGTTGGGTGCATCAACTACGATCAGCTTGCGATGCAGTGATTGTGGGCGGTAATACGGTGCGTCAGGATAACCCCAATTTGACTAGTCACAATCCAAACGCACCGAATCCCCTACGGGTGATCATGAGTCGCACCCTCGACTTACCGAGAGATGCTCGTGTTTGGCAAACGGATGATGTGCCTACGTTGGTGTTTACAGAGGTCGGAACTGAGGGAGATTTATATCAACATCTGGTCAACCAGGGTGTAGAGGTGGTGGTATTGAATCCCCTGACTCCTTCTCGAGTAATGGCATATTTATATGACAGGCAGCTTTCGAGGGTGTTATGGGAATGTGGTGGTATCTTAGCTGCAAATGCGATCGCAGATGGTGCAGTCCAAAAAATCTTAGCCTTTATTGCTCCAAAAATCATCGGTGGTCACGGTGGTCCCTCACCGGTAGGAGATTTGGGCTTGACACTCATGACTGATGCTCTAACCTTAGAACGAGTCAGTTGGCGTCAGCTAGGATCGGATTATGTTGTCGAAGGTTATATACCTAATAGGGAGTAGGGAGTAGAGTCGGGAGTCGGGAGTCGGGAGTCGGGAGTCGGGGTAAGAAAATTTACTTTACCTTATTCAAGGCTATTTAGTGCTGGGCGCAAGGCTATATTTATAAAAAATATATCTATAAAATTTGAGATAAAAACTGCTTAGTACGTTCATGTTGAGGATTGTTGAAAAATTCCTGGGGTGTACTTTCTTCCACCAACTTCCCATCAGCCATTAGGACCACTCGGTCTGCGACTTCTCTAGCAAAACCTACTTCGTGGGTAACGCAAACCATAGTCATCCCAGAATCAGCAAGCGATCGCATGGTATCGAGTACCTCTCGCACCATCTCCGGGTCTAGAGCTGAGGTAGGCTCATCAAATAACATGATTTTAGGCTGCATTGCCAAAGCACGGGCAATAGCTACCCGTTGCTGTTGTCCCCCTGACAGTTGACCGGGATACTTCTTAGCTTGTTCGAGAATACCGACTTTCTCTAACAGCTGCATGGCAATTTCTTCAGCTTTTGCCTTTTTCCAGCGCCGCACCCAAATCGGAGCAAGGGTAACATTTTGCAGCACAGTGAGGTGAGGAAATAAGTTAAATTGTTGGAACACCATCCCCACTTCCTTGCGAATAGTATCAATGTTTCGCAAGTCATGGGATAGTTCAATGTTATCAATAATAATTTTTCCTTTTTGATAGTCTTCTAGAGCATTAAATGTCCGAATAAAGGTGGATTTACCAGACCCACTAGGCCCCATGATCACCACTACTTCTTTTTTCTTGACTTCTAGACTGACACCACGCAGAACATGAAATTGGTTGCTGGCGTACCACTTATGAACATCTTGAGCGATGATCATGGATTCGGTATCTCCGGCATTCCCTGGGTCTTGAGGAGAAGTGATCGGTTGTTGATTGGTCATGATTCTTTTCCCTTTAGTAACGTTGGATTGGCTTACAGGTTAAAGGTTACAGGTTGAAAGTTAGAGGTTGAAGGTTAGAGGTTGAAGGTTAGAGGTTGAAGGTTAGAGGTTGAAGGTTAGAGGTTGAAAGTTAGAGGTTGAAGGTTACAGGTTGAAAGTTACAGGTTGAAAGTTAGAGGTTGAAGGTTAGAGGTTGAAGGTTAGAGGTTGAAGGTTAGAGGTTGAAGGTTACAGGTTGAAAGTTGCAGGTTGAAAGTTGCAGGTTGAAGGTTACAGGTTGAAAGTTACAGGTTGAAAGTTACAGGTTGAAAGTTACAGGTTTAAGGTTATATAGCGTTTATCGCAGTTATGAGGTATTTTCTTCTTTGACGTTGATTCCCTGTCTTCATGCACCCCAGGGCTATTCCCTATTCCCTATTACCTATTCCCTATTCCCTGTTCCCTGTTCCCTGTTCCCTAAAATCCATAAATTGTGTACCTCATAGCTATGAGAATTGCTATAATCTAGATTCAATGGTCTACATTCAATTGTTTTTCCAGACGTCGGCTGGCTGTGGACATGGCGTAACAAAATAACCAGAATAGGACTCCGTCGAATAAATATACTTCTTGATAGGGGGTTTCAAATTTGGCTTGGGCAAAGATAGAATCACCGATACCAAGCAACTCCACTAGACCTACAACAAATAGGAGAGTTGTGTCTTGAAACAGACTAATAAACTGACCGACAATAGCAGGAATAACAGCTTTGAGTGCCTGAGGTAACACAATCAGCCCTACGGATAGGGGAGTATTTAAACCCAATGCTTTGGCAGCTTCGATTTGACCTGTAGGTATAGATTGCAGTCCTCCTCGTACATTCTCTGCTAAGTAAGCAGCACTAAATAAAGTCAGACCGATTATTGCCCTTAACACCCGGTCTGGTCGCATTCCTTGTGGTAGAAATAGTGGGATAATTACTTGTCCCATGAACAAAATCGCAATCAGAGGTAGTCCTCGGATTAGTTCAATGTAAAGGATAGAGAAGCCGCGCACAACTGGTAAGGTACTTTGTCGTCCTAAGGCTAGTAATACACCTAGGGGAAAACAGATTAAAATACTGACGACTGCGGCTAAGACATTCAGCAGTAAACCACTCCATTGATTAGTGGATACCTGTTTTAGTCCGAGTCCTCCTCCCAGAAGCCACAGGAAGATTAATAAAGCAATAAACCAAGCTAAAGGTAACCAATTCCCCAATTTCGGTTGAGTCTTAGCAACCTGTTGTGCTCCCCAAGCACTAGCTACCAGTAACACTACTATTCCTAAGAGCAATAAGCGATAGGGAATTGCTACTGGAAATAGCACTAAGATAGCACCACTGATCACAAGAGCTATTAACACATTGCGACTAAATAGAGTAGGAACATTTCTTGCTAAAACTCCCCAAGTTATCCCGGAGAGGAATACAATAATCCCCAGAATCAACCATGGACGCCAGTTTTCTGTGGCGGGATAGGTTCCTACAAAAAATAGACGGAAGTTAAGCTTAATAACATCCCACTGGGCTTCAGTCGTTGCCCATGTTATCAAGCCTTTTACGGTTACGAATAGAAAACCGAAAACAGTAACCGTTAGTATGCTATTATACCAAGTACTAAATAAATTTTTCTTTATCCAGGTAACTGGATTAACCTGTAGTTCAGGGGGTGGTGCTAGTTCAGGAGGTTGAGAATTAACAGTAGTCATTATCTAGTTATAAGTCAACAGTTAACCAATTATCTTTCCTGCAATTGAACTGTCCGATTCAATAGGTTCATTACGAAAGAAATGATCAGGTTAATGGTTAGATAGGTCAGGGGTATGATCACCACGATTATTTCGATTTCATGACCCGCTTGGTTGAAGGTGGTTTGAGCAATAGAGTAGATATCTGGATAGCCAATAGCAGATGCTAAACTAGAGTTTTTGGCTAGGTTCATATACTGGCTGTTTAGGGAAGGGATAATTACCCGCAAGGCTTGGGGAAAAATAACTAACCGCATAGCTAAGCCTGACTTCAGTCCCAAAGATCTTGCTGCTTCCCACTGTCCCTTCTGTACTGACTCTATTCCAGCTCGGACAATTTCCGCGATAAACGCACCTGTGTAAAAGACTAGACCAGCTAGTAAGGCACAGAACTCAATAGTTAGCCGGAGTCCGCCTTCAATATTACCTGTGTCGATAACTTCTTGCGGTCTTTGCCAACCAAAACCGATGATGATAATTAAGACAGCAGCAATTGCGATCGCAATTAAAGCAATTAACTGGGGCTGACCGGATTGTGCTTGTTCTACCATCACTTTAGTGCGCCACTGCCAGATGAAAACTGCTGCGATCGCACCGACTAGCAAAACCACCAACCACAGAAACAGCTGGGTGGTGAAGGGGGGCCAAGGAATATAAATTCCCCGCTTGCTCAAAAATATCGACCCAGGTAACTGAATTTTTTCCGACAGTTTTGGCAGTTGGAAGAAAACCCCAAAGTACCAAAATAGCAATTGCAGCAGCAGTGGTGTATTGCGCACCACTTCCACATACACCAGACTCAGCTTACTCACTAGCCAATTGTCAGAAAAACTAGCTATCCCGGCGGTAATACCAACAATAGTTGTCAGGATAATCCCAAACACCATCACCCGCAATGAATTGGCCAGTCCGATCAATAAAGCATAGCTATAGGGGTCAGTGGCTTTGTAGGGAATGGGAGTATCGCCAATACCAAATTTGGCTTGATCTTGGAGAAAATCAAACCCCAATTTAATCGCTTGTTGCTGAATATTTCGGCTTAAGTTGGTGCCTAGCCATGCCACGACCGCAATCACCACCAGCACAAATAGGACTTGTATGGCAATGCGCCAAAATCGGTCATCCCGCCACAAAGGAGGCTTTTGACCTATATTGCTTGTCATTGGTTAGTTGTTTAGGTTGAAGGTTACAGGTTGCTTGGTTGAAGGTTGAAGGTTGGTTGGTTGAAGGTTGAAGGTTGGTTGGTTGAATGTTGGAGGTTGGTTTAATGTTGGAGGTTGGTTTAATGTTGGAGGTTGGTTGAATGTTGGAGGTTGGTTGAAGGTTGCAGGTTGGTTGAAGGTTGGAGGTTGTAGGTTGGTTAAAGGTTTTAGGTTTTAGGTTACAGATTTTAGGTTTTAGAGGCAGTTTTCAAAGTGTTGGATGCTACTCGAAACCGCTCCCTAGCCCCCCTTTGGGGTTAATTTGGCTCAAAGTCTCCCAGATTTCGGGGATAATCGTGGCTCATGCCAAACATTTGGTACTTCTCAAAGATCCTCTTAGGTTTTAGGTTTACTGTTAACAGCCAACTTTCAACATTCAACCTGCAACCTTGGCCTATTGGCCACGCTACGCGAACAACCAATCAACCTTGGCCTATTGGCCACGCTACGCGAACAACCAATCAACCTTGGCCTATTGGCCACGCTACGCGAACAACCAATCAACCTTGGCCTATTGGCCACGCTACGCGAACAACCAACTAACCTTCAACCAACCAACCTTCAACCAACCAACCTTCAACCTTCAACCTGAAACAGTTAACAATCCCTTAACGGAAGGGTGGAGAATACAAAATACCCCCACGAGTCCAGAGGTCATTCAGACCCCGATTGAGTTTGAACTGAGAATTTTTACCCAAGTTACGGTCATAGACTTCGCCGTAGTTACCCACGTGCTTAATCACTCGCGCTGCAAAATCGTTTTCTAAACCGAGACCTTTGCCTAATTCACCTTCAACACCTACGAAGCGTTTGACAGTCGGGTTAGGACTGTTACTCATTTGTGCCACATTCGCCTTAGTAATCCCTAACTCTTCGGCTTCAATCAAGGCGAAGGTAACCCACTTAACTACATCAAACCAAGCGGAGTCATTATTAATAGTCACTGGTCCCAAGGGTTCCTTGGACATGGTAACATCTAGAAGTACATGATCATCAGGCTTAGGCAGAGTGCTACGTTTGGCCAATAGTTGGGATTTATCAGAAGTCATGCCGTCACAACGTTCTTCGTTATAGGCAGTATAGGCAGGGTCTGCTTTCTGAAATACCACTGGCTCAAATTCGACACCTGCTTCCCGCATCTTGTCGGTTAAATTCAACTCAGTAGTGGTTCCAGTTTCCACACAGACGGATTTTCCTTTAAAATCTTTGAGTGTCTTAATCCCACTGTTTTTGCGCACCATCATGCCCTGACCATCATAAAAGGTAGTAGGGGCAAATTCTAAGTTATTGGTAGAGCTATCTCGGCTAAGAGTCCAAGTGGTATTGCGCGAGAGCATATCCACTTCACCATTCCGGACGGCGGGAAATCGCTCCGTGGAGTCAAGGTTACGGTACTCTACTGCTTTTGGGTCATCAAACAAAGCAGCAGCAACTGCTTTACAGACATCCACATCTAGCCCGGAGTAGTTACCGCTCCCATCCACAAAGCTAAATCCGGGAATGCCACCGTCAACACCACAAATCAGCTTGCCACGGCTCTTGACTATATCTAAGCGGCTTTGTTTAGCGCTTGTCCCACCTCCTTCACAGGCTGTTAAGGGTGCAACTAATACTAGAGTGGCTAGTACCAGAGAACTCCATTTAGGCATAAGTTTTTTCTTGGTCTTGTTTTTTAGATATACAACGGCCTCACGCGATCAGCTGACATGAGCTTCCGCTGCTTAAGCTTGCTTGCATTTTAGATCAAGTTGGTTAGATTACTTATGCAGCTAGATTAGTTATCTAGCAAAGGTAACAGGGAGTAGGGAGTAGGGAGTAGGGAGTAGGGAGTAGGGAACTTCCGATCAAATCAAAAATTATCACAATTCCTACACGGATTGCTATCCTATGGATCGGCTGCTAATGGGTAAGTAAAGTAGACTTCGCCGCAGTTGTCGGGAACTTCAGACCAGGGAACTTTAGTTATTGTAGTTACAAACTCTTAATTGTAATTCTTTTTAAGTTTTTTTGAAAAAAAACTAAGGTGGTAATAAGCAGGACAGGCACGTTAAAGAAATAAGTATTTATAGACTACAGGTAGTCCTAAATCACGACCAAACCTCAAGTCTTTAGATGTTCCGGTGCCTGCTCCCGATGCATCTGTGTATTCAGCAACGCCGTCACTGGCATCAGTGTCATTCTTAAGATTTTAATTATAATTTTTGCTGATCTCTTTGTTTATCATTTTTCTAGATAAAATTACTGAAACCTAAAAATTACTTACCCTCATGACAACTCCTCGATTGTATCTGCCGAAACCCCGAGAGGCGGTGGGCAACTATCTCAGAATAATTTCAATCAATGATGTTTACGACATCAAGAATTATCCCTACGTGGAAACAGTGATTCAATCCCTGAAGGAAACATCGGAAGATGCGGTGGTGATTGCCTGCCTCAGCGGAGACTTTCTCTCTCCTTGTTTGATTACCTCACTTGATGGCGGTAAAGCCATGCTGGACGTGCTCAAGGTAGTCAACATTGATTATATTTGCTTTGGCAACCATGAATTCGATGTCAGCCTGGATGTCCTCGGTGAGCGTTTTAAAACCTACGAAGGAAAATGCTTAAATAGCAACATCTTGGACTTGCCAATTGTGGATGCCAGTGGTCAGCCACTTCCGAAATATGAAATTGTTGAGGTAGGTTCTCATAGAGTTGCCTTTGCTGGATTTTGCACTAGTAAGATCAATACTTTCCGACCCGGGGCGAACCTAACCATTCAACCCATCTTCGATGCTTTAAAGGAAACCTGGTCTAAGTGTTCCAATGACGCAACCATGCTGATTCCGTTGACCCATCAGACCATTGCCGAAGATCGGGAACTAGCCACGGGGATCCAGCAAGATGACCAACTTAGTGGTAAGGTTCCTGTAATTGTTGGGGGGCACGAGCATGAGATTTATATTGAGAAAATTGAGCGGAGCCTGATTGTTAAGGCTGGTGCTGATGCTACTAATGTGGTGGTTGTTGATGTGTGGTGGGATGCTTCCGAGCAGTGGCATAGTGCTGTTCATCTGTTGCCAGCCAGCCATTTTGATGCCGATACCAAGGTCCAAAAGTTTGTAGAAAGTACCCAGAATTTTCTAGGTTCGCTGATGGATGTGGAAATTTTTGAGGTAAAAGAACCCATGTCCTCTAAACGGATGCGATTCCAACCCGAAAAAGTGGCCTCAACCCTATGTTCTTATATCAAGAAAAGCTTTAAAAATGTCGATCTAGTTATGATCCAGGGAGGATCCTTTCGGGGTAAGCGAGACTATGAGAAGGGAGAATCGTTCACATATAGGGATTTGTTGGAAGAGATGCCATTGGATACCGAAATGGCCTTGATTAAGGTGCCAGGGTACATCTTACAAGATGCGATCGCCGAAACTCGCGGCACGCCCGATCGGGAAGCATCCAATTTTCTCCATGCCGATCTTGATGTAGTAATTGAAGACTACCCGAGTCTAAAAATTGTCAGCATTAACCACGCTCCATTTGACCCTCAAAAGATTTACAACCTCAGTATTGTCCAATTCTTGTTGAGGGGGCTCGATCAAATCAAACCGTTGGTAGATTATGTCAACGCAAATGGAGGTGCTCCGCCTTTGGAGCAATGTCTACCCGGCCAAAACCTGATCGTGGAAAGCTGTATGAAAGATGCCTGGAGAGTTTTGGTTGATTATGAGCAATGGGACGCTGATGGCGATGGGGAAATCACCAGAGAAGAGCTGAAACAGGGTGTCAAAAATGCCTTTGCCTTTCTCGATCAAAATCAGGATGGCTATATTTCCCCCGCAGAACTACGGGCAGCATTGGCAGAACGGACAGGCCGCACCCAGAAAGGATTAATCACCCTGATGTTTGAGGTGTTGGATGTCGATAAAGATGGTATGGTGTCGATGGATGAGCTGGCATCGTTAGCAATGTAATGAAAAAAAGGTGTTGCAAAAAAGCTAGAATAGACCATGTCTAAAGCTGATGAAAGTTTTCAAAACAAACCTCAATCTTTGCGGCTCCATGAGCTGTTATCTAGTTTATTGAATTCACAGAAAACCTCTGATCGGCATCCCTTGCCCATCATGGGAACGATGCAAGACCTGGCTAGTTTACGGGGTGGGTAGTGCCTTTCAGGGCATTACCCCTGTTCCCATCCCCTATGTCTGAGCTTGATCCGCGCTTATGCCCCACGTCCGCACCAAAGGTCGGCGTGGGATGAATGGCGGAGGCGGAACTTTGATATTTTGTTTTGATCTATAATGGACTTTTGAGCTATAATGAGCATAGTAGGGAAGACAAATTAAGAGCTAACCGCCACCTACGTTCCTAAAAAATAGAACTTATTGTATTGTTCCGGCGCGGAGGGGCATCCCGTGTCGTTAATAAAGCTTATCGAGTATCCTAAGCAATGGCTGGAGTTGGTAAGAAGCCCACACTGTAATCTTTCATTCAGTGTGGGAGTATGTCACGTTATCGGCTAGATGTTGGGCAAGGGCAACCATGGTCAAGGTTGGGTTCCAAGAACCGCCAGTGGGCCAAAGTGAAGCTCCGGTGATATAGACGTTCTCTACACCCTTGAGCCGATAATCTAATCCGACAACAGCCTCTTCATCATCCCCAATCCACATGGTTGAGGCTTCGTGTACCAATCCGGGAACACGAGTTTTGTGGCGTTCGCGCTTCCATTGTCCCGTATCCGGATCACCGTGCCAATATTCTACTCGGTCTTTTCCTTTTGGGGACAAACCCTGCTCAATAACCTCAAAAGTGGCTTTGTCCATAGTATCCCACAGGGATAAGTCTTTGTCCGTTTCTAACACTTGCAGGGTAACATTGGTTGTGGGATCATCCCCATCATTTTTTTGTAACCCGTTACCAGGGTTATCGAATAGTTCACCCAGAACCGCACAGACAAACACGATGTAATCCGTGGATGTCTCAAGTTGTTGGGGTGAGGCGGTGGCTACCACATCCGGCATATTACGAGCCGCTGTATCAATGTGAGTCTTATTAGTTGGGTCAGGGTCGGATATAGCTGAGAGTTGAATGTGATATTGTCCCTGAGTTTCCTGATCGACGCCAGCCAAGTAGATAGCTGCCAACTCCAGATTTTTTTTCCTTAAATCATCTTTAATGCTTTCTTCCCAGTCAAAGATTTCCAGAAAGTCCTCTCGGGGAATACGGGCAACAATGGCACTGATAAAGTGGGCGGTAAACCGCTTACCCGCATTTTTTGCTTGTGGAAAAGAATTCAAAACCAGGGTTGTTGATGGTATACTCCCCATGGCTAAAATAACTTTACCAAAAATTTTGGGTTTAAAGCCCCGTCCTTATAGGACGGCTTTCTTTTTAAGTTAAAACTTGACAGTTTTATCACTGCTTGTTATTATAAAATTATAAACAAAAAAAAATAGATAAATACTATCTAATGATAAGTAGACAACGTAAAAAATATGTATCAGATACATATTGCGTAATTTGGTCTAACGACTTAAACGTCTATGAAAAAAAATTAGATAAAAAAAGTATCTATCTATATAAAAAAAGGTACGGTGGGGCACACCGAAACCTAAATCTTTGATTTAAACGCTTATGGAGAATTGCCCTCTACTTTTTCTGGTTCCGACCTGATCAAGCAAGACAGCTCGTTGAAGTAAGAATCCCCGTCCTTAAAGGACGGGGAGTGTCAATATCGCCAACATTGACCACCCCACGGGTTGTTTCCAATGCTGTTGCTTGGTTTTCCTGTTGCCAGATCCGTGTCACTATACATTCGGTGACAATACTCAGTCGGGAATCAATCTGACGTTTTTTGGCTTCTTCCTGGCATTTTATTACCTGATCCAGAAGTGGCCCTGGTGTGGAAAACTTTTCCACGTCAGTGGATGTAATCGTTGGAGTGCCGACCGCAATCTGAGCATGTTCGACGCGGGTGGCTGACTTAATATCCTGAAGATTCTGCTTCAATCTCTCAGTTAGTTGATTTTGCCAGTGGTCAAAGATATTTCCGGTTTCTTCGTGATTGGCTCCAACCACATTCAGCAACATTTTCGCCGTCTTGAAATAGTCTTGCGCTGCCTTAATCGTTGCTTGAGGCCAACCGTTCATTTCCTCTGTTGTCGGTTCAGGACACCAGGCACTCCATAGGGTGGAAGCACCTCCGAAAAAGGGGATTATCCCATGCTGCCATTTAATATATTTATTAAGATTAAGGGTCTTAGATGATAAAGTCCAGGGAAAGGTTTTTAACGCCTGCTTGAGTAACAGTTTTTGGTAGGAGTTCGGTAAGTTTTGAACGTGTTCTGGCAGGAAAAATGACCCGCGTTCGATGAGCAGAATTCTAGCATTATCATCTTTTTTTAGAACTCTCTCAATAAAGCCAAGAGCACAAAAGCCACTGCCAATAACGATATAGTCAAATTGTTTTTCTTCTCGCGTCTTTTTCCATTCACTGGGGGAGAGAAAAAAGACATGGTTCATGATGTCTTGACTATTAAGTTCCTGTTGACCCGGCGTGGAATACCCATAATTAAAATTGGGTGATGATAATACAGTCATCAACGTTACTCTATTTAATAGAAATTACAGCTATATAGTCAGCGTTAATCGCTTAATTAACTCTTGATGTTGTGGATAAATTTCCATCAATTTTTCCAACTGATTAGGAGTAGGTTTTGTGGAATCGGTTGGATGCCAACCGGGCGCTAGAGTAGTACCAACTAGCGCAAAAGAATTGGCTTCAAGCATTGTCGCCCCAAACCAAGTATCATGTGGGGCAACTGCCTGAAAAACTTCACCCGCGTCCAAGTTACTACCCAGCTTAATTTTCCGGTAATTTCCATCATTGGGGAATATATGAAGAGCCAATGGGTTACCTGCGTAAAAATGCCATATTTCATCTTGCTTGAGTTGATGAAGTGCTGTAACATCATTATTCTGCAGGAGGTAATAATTGACTTCCCACAATCTACGCTCATTGCCACCTTCAGAACCAGCTATCTGAGAGACTGTTTTTTCTGATTTAAGATGTGAGCGAAAGTAGCCGCCAATCTCTTCTAATTTATCGAGTTTGAGTTTCTCGATCCAATACTGTGCATCTGGCATTTTAACGGTTCTTCATTATTTATTAAATATCTGGTTCAATGCGTTGAAACCTGTCTGAAAAACACCATCACCTATCAACTTAATCAGATGCTTTTCGTCTTGGGGGTCACAGTCGAATATTGCTGTCCATTCAGCATAAGTTAGATCTCCATCTGTGATTGGCTTAAGCTGAAATGTTGCCACATAGTTCGTTAATGGCATGGGGGATTCGAGAATTGAGTAGGAAAATAAATAATCTAAGTCGCTTAGAACCAATAGCTTCTCTCGAATATTCCCCCCTTCTTTGAGATTAAAATTACGAATACAGCCAACTTTATCGCTGGGTTCACCATTTTCTATGTAACTGTTAGCAATAGCTGGATGCCAGTTAGGCATAGCATTAAAATCTCTGATCTTCATCCAGACTTTATCAATATTAGTATTGATAACAGCACTTGTAAAAACTATAGTCATTCTGTCGATATTCTCTATACTAATCTACTCGATTATTCAACAATTAGGACAAAATTAACAACATTAAATGATACAGTCATCAACTTTTGTCAGGTTTCCATGTCTTTTTTCTTCCTGACCTAGACAGGTCCCACAAGGGCGCAAGTGAGTAAATAACCATCAGACAAGACAAAAGACCCGACCTCTGAGATAATACCATACTCAGTCGCCGCGATGGCTCGAAGAGCCCGCCAAAGGCGATCGCAGATTGCCAATGAAACAGCCCTGCCAACAGGCAGGGCAAACGCATCTAAATTCTATAAGCCTTACTCAGAAGCGATGCAGTGCGGTCTTGGGGGGAAACCCCAAGACCGCACTGCATCAAGAGGTGCGCTTTCCGTTGGCGAATTTAATTCGCCAACGGAAAGCGCACCTAACAAAGAGTTCAAAATTAATAAGCAAAAATACTGATCGTATTATTCTCATATCCAGTAAGGATTTCAAAATAAGATGCGAATACCGCTGCTACTATGATTCTAGCTACTATGGTCACCCCGCCAGAATTCTGATAAATAGGCACTGGTAAAGTGTTGAAAGTTTCTCAACTCCTACCTTGGCGATCAAATAGTACTCGCGGTTTCAACAAAATCTTAAACAACAGTAAAAGCGATCGCATTTCTGATGGACTTTCCCGTCGCTGCCATCGACCCGGACGGCAAAAGAGCATCTCTACCAAAGTGCGATGCTCTTGGAGAGTTAATGGGTCAAACATAATCCGTAGAGTAGCTTCCTCACCACTGTTGTCAATTTCAGTAACTACTCCTGACAACTTTAGCTTTTCCTCGATCATCTCTAGTGTCACTGGCAACGGTTCAGTGGCAGTGTTTCCGGTATCGAATCGTAAATCAGCCACCTCGGTCAAAGCCACTTGAGCACCAACTTCTGAAATCTTGGTGGTCATACCCCAGACAGTGCGATTTCCGATCTCAAGCCGCACCACTCGGCGCAACTTGAACCACTGGTAAAGGTCCCGATTAGGGACATCCACTACAATCAATAAAGCAATACCCAACATGATCAGGTTATAGATACTCCAAATCCAACCTAGACTCAGACCTTGAATCATCTGAGCGTCAGTAGCTGATATCCCACTCCCCCAATACATCATAGAAGTACTCAAATTCTGCCATAGGCTAACTGCTGTAGCGATAAATAGGATAATCAAAGGTAATCCCAACTTGGAGTTAAACACAAAGCGATCGCGTTTTACGCCTTTGGGTGTTACCTTAAATCCTTTGCCAAAGGGATTGAGCATGACTTGTATGACTGTCATGCTCAAAGGAATACACCAAGGCAATGAGTAAATATCCGAGAACAACCCTGACCGGGAACGGAGGTTTAACCAGGAAAAAACCGTGAGCTGTATCAGATAATAAGGTAGCAAGAAATACAACAATTCAGCAGCGGTTGCTTGTAAGGGAATCACCCCTAGAAAGGAATAAGCTAGAGGCATTAACAGGAATCCGAAGCGAGATAAACCGGTAAACCAATGTAGTAATCCGTCTAAATGCGCCAGTCTTTGGATCGGTTTTAACCCCGGAATAGTTAGAGGGTTGGCATCAATAAAAAATGCCTGTAATGTTCCTTGAGCCCACCGCAATCGTTGAGCTACATGGGCAGCAATATTTTCTGCGGCTAAACCAGCACTAAGTTTTTCATCTAAATAAATAACCTGGTAACCCATTGCTGCTATCCGAATACCAGTAAAGTAATCTTCAGTCAAAGAATCGGTTACAAAACCACCAGCCGCTTCTATAATATCACGTTTCACAACAAAGGACGTTCCGGCACAAACGACACCGCCAGCACCATCTCTTATGGGCTGAAGTTGCCGATAAAATACCTCTTCTTCTGGCAGTAGCACATCTTCTAAACCTAAATTGTAGGCAATCGGATCAGGGTTATAAAAGCTTTGAGGAGTTTGGACTAATCCCACATTACTTTTTTTAAAAAAGCCTACGGTGCGAGTCATAAAATTTTTATTCGGAACAAAATCCGCATCGAAGAATACAATTAAATCCCCTGAGGTTTTTGAAATAGCATGGTTTAAGTTTCCGGCTTTGGCATAGGAATTATCTGGACGAGTGATATAGTGACACCCCAATTCAGCAGCTAGCTCTTTGACATTTTGACGTTTGGTATCATCTAGTAAATAAACCTTTTTGTTGTCATAATCTATCCCTTGACAACCCATAATTGTTCGCTTTAGGATAAAACAGGGTTCATTATAGGTTGGGATTAAGATATCCACAGAAGGATTAAACCTTCCTGAAATAACATCTAATGATAACTGGGAAGCCTGAGCGCTACGGTTTTTGACCCTTAACATTAAAAATAGCTGGATAATACTGCTGGTTAGCAACAACATTTCCAGGAAAAATAATCCTAGGCTAAAGAAACCATTAAGGGGATCCACTAAATTCAGGGTAGAGAAGATTCGCCAGAGCAGATATCGTGCCAATAGTGCTAGCAAAATCCCCACCACTAGATTTCTAGACCAAGTGCGAGGACGGGGAGAGATTTTCGTGACCCCCAGGACAACAACCATTAAAATAATCGTTGGTAGCAATAAGTAGTGCTGCTGAGTCACCATTGGTGCTTCCAGCCACATCGGTGGGTTTCTTTGCCAGACATGCAGCTGAGCAAATAGCTGGGTAATCTGCCCCTGACCAGTCAACCAAGCTAAAGCGATCGCACTAAAACTAGTAACTAGAATCAGCATCACGACCGTTGCGGCTCGTAACCTAAAAACTTGTTTGTTAGAAGAACACCTAGAGTTTGGGTAGCTCACTTTGGGAACTGTCATGTCTAAAAACAGGTATAGCGCTGTGGGCAGGGAATAGGGAATAGGACATTAAAAAGTGTGGTATTATAAAGGTTATAGCAATTATTTGCCCCTTGAATTTTACAACACTATTACAGCCATTACTGTCTCATAACTTGTTATTTTAAACTCAACCAAACTAATAAAATAGTATGTGACTAATCTAGATGATATTGATAATAGATTAATAGAACCTGAGCCAAATATTAAAATTTACTTAACTTACCAATTTTGGGATATATTAATGGATAAAATTTTTAATGAGCTAGAGTTTAGAATTACTCAGTAAATTTCTTAACCAAAACTCAGACTACTGCCACCGAAGACTAGACATAATAGCAAATAGAGTAATGTTTCCACGAGATAGATAATCTGATGAAACTTCACTATTTAGCGATCTTTGGTGCCTAAGCATTCAGCCGTCAGCCGTCAGCCGTCAGCTAAAGGCTCACGCTACTTGAGGTGCTTTTTGGCAAAGGCTTTGGCCTTGGCCTTTCGGCCACGCGTGCGCGTTTGGCCACGCTGTGCGAACGACCCTGGGACTTCACTCAGCATTATTCCAATGCTTACTTGTTGTCTTGATCCCAAGCGCGAGTGGGGGAAACCATGGCAGACCGCGAGTGGGGGGAACCCCCTTTGGCGGCACTGCCTCCCCAAGACCGTAATGGTGCGCTTACAGTCGTCGAATTAAATTCGCCACGGGTCGCACCTCTGCATCGCTTATTCAAAAGCTGAGAGCTGATAGCTGATAGCTGATAGCTGAATACTTACTTTGGTGCTACTGCCTTTTTAAGCGTAGGTTGTGTAGCAGGAGTACCTGGGAATCAGAGTACTGTTCAGGAAAAACCATCCACCTCTACATCTACGACAACCAAGATTGATGTGTCCAGTGCTCCAGCTGCTAAACCAACTGCAACACTGGCACAGGCAACAAGTAGATCAGGAAATTTTGTAACAGCAGCCCATTCTACTCAAGGCATGGTAAGTTTAGTCACAGACAATGGACAACGTTACCTAAAGTTTGACGAAACCTTTAAAACCGATAACGGACCTGATTTAATGGTGCTGTTGCACCGCCAAACTGTCCCCAAATCCTACAGTAAGGAAAATTATCAAAGTCTTGGTCGTCTTCAGCAGGTCAGTGGCACTCAACGGTACCGTATCCCTGCTGATCTTAATCCAGAGGACTTTAGCTCTGTAGTCATATGGTGCCGTAAATTCAACGTCACCTTGGCCTTTCGGCCACGCTACGCGAATGGCTACGCCACCCTTAGTAATTAGTAGCACTAATTAATAATAATTAACCCAAGTTGCTAAGGACTAATGACTAAACAGCCTATAGTATAGGCTGACAAAAAATTCCTTGACTGGAAACGCTAAATAGGTTATAGGATTAATCGTCACAATGATGTTACGGACATCACGAGTGGCTAGATTAAGGATTTGCTTGGCTACCCAATCCGCTGACATGACCCCAACTGGATTGAGATTACTTTTAAATGGTCCGAGGATTACTTTACGTACTACACAAGGAGCATCTAGACGACGCAGGGTAACTAGGTCTCCTAGGGTACGTTTGCTCAGTTCATACAAAGGACTAAAAGCTGGATTAACTTCCGCTTCCGAAGTATTAACCCAAACTTCCTTGCGAGCAATATCTTGGTTCGTCCGAACCGTGGATAAAAACATCTCTAGCAACCGCCAACTTGATAATGTGTTGACCTCGTAGGATTTTGCGATCGCATCGGCTGTCCGTTCTTGATGAACATTGATGCCGTGATTGAGAATTAGAATATCCACATTTTCCAAATGTGGGGCTAGTTCTGACTCTTTACTCACTTGCCAAGTGAAGGTTTTTACTGGCAAGCTTTCACCATTGACACTTAAAGTAACAGTTTGTTCTTGGGAGGTCAGAGCAATCACTTTTGCTCCCCGTTGCTGGAGATGGTACAATAGTGACTGTCCCAGAGTTCCCGATGCTCCCGTCACTGCAATAGTTTTTCCTTGGAGCGATAGTGCTGTCCCCATCAGTTTGTCTACTAAAGTCAATGTGCCGCCATAGTAAGCCTTTTGGTTATCAAAGTGATGTCGCCAATGGTAGCTGCGATTCACCATCCAAGGGGAAGGAGGACAGAGGAATGGACCCGGAAGGTGGGTTCCATCAGTCAACTTATCGGCTCCCTTGATGCCATAGCCACGAGCGATCGCACCAAATAGAAATACCATAGTGTACACAGAACCAGCCAAAGCTGCCCAATGCAGATTTGGTGTCCAGGTATAAGCCAACCACCATACCACCAAGCCTAACATTAGCATAACCAACGCTTCTGGCACATCATTACGCCAGTGCGCCTGTCGATAAATGGTATCACTGACAGCAGTTAAATCCTGACGGAAGACCCGATGATGCCACACATGCAAGCGATACAGAGGTGTCCAGTGATGGGACAGGAGGTGATAGAAGTCTCGCACCAGTTCTACCCACAGAATAGAACCCAGTCCCAAAACCCCTATAGCTAGCCAGAAATTTACCATAAACATGATTATGATGCCTAGAGTGAACAGTAATTTGTCGTGTTGGCAAATTGCCCATTCACATCATAATTAGGTAGGTACAAATAAAACTAAGATGTTGAGGGTGAATCATTAACACTCACCCCTCACCCCTCAACTTTCACCCCTCAACTTTCAACCTTCAACCTTCAACCTTCAACCTTCAACCCTCAACCTTCAATTCTCAACCCTCAACCTTCAACCTTCAATTCTCAACCCTCAACCTTCAACCTTAAACCTTCAACCTTCAACCTTCAACCTTCAACATACCATCTTCCATATAAGACACTTGGTCAGCTACATCGATAATACGAGGATCGTGGGTTACCATCAGCACTGTGCAGCCTTTATCCTTAGCCAGACGACGCAGCAACTCAATGACTGTATGACCACTGTGAGAGTCCAAGGCTGCCGTTGGCTCATCTGCCATAATTAGCGGTGGCTCTTTAGCTAAAGCCCGCGCGATCGCTACCCGTTGCTTCTGTCCCCCTGACAAGTCACTTGGTCTAAGATGTCCTTTCCCCTCTAAACCAACCTGCTCTAATAACGTTTTTGCCTGCTGTCGAGCATTTACCCCCCGAATTCCCTTAATGTTTAGCACAACTTCCACATTCTCTGCTGCTGTCAGAGCTGGAAATAGGTTGAAGTGTTGGAAAATAAAGCCAATGTGTTCTCGTCGAAACTCTGCCAGCTTAGTTCTAGACATACCGGTAATTTCTTGACCCAGTAAATAGACTTTTCCCAAGGTCGGGGTCAGTAATCCGGCCAAGATTGACAAAAGGGTAGTCTTGCCAGAGCCAGACGGTCCCATTAAAAGTTGGATATCACCACGTTTGACTTCCCAGTCAATTCCTTTGAGGACTTGAACACGGTTTTGTCCTGACTGGAAGTCCATCTGCACCCCTTTAGCAAGAATGGAGCGTATACCATACTTAGGTAAATCTATAACTTTAGATACTTTAGAGCCGCCCTTAATCAGTTTTTTGGGAAACACCATATATTAAACTTTAGCAGCACCAGTTGACTAGACTCTTAGGTCGTACTGCTGGAAATTGACGACTCCCCATCGCTAAAGCTAGGGGATTCTGGCAGGTTGATCTGCGCACCCGCGAGCTACACTGAATAGAAACGTTTTGTTTCACATCAGAGGGACTCGCCATAAGTCCTACTGCTAGAGATAAGACTTACTATGCTACATCTTATCTCTAGATGCGTTTTGTCGGATACTTGTTCCGACTGCTTCTACTTCACCCTTATAGTGCTAAGCAACAGTGCTATGCATCGTAGATAGAAGCGTAGGTGGAAGCTACACCCGTGAACTACCAGACCCTGAGCTTAAGCTAAAGCACTGGATTCCGACTTAACAAGGAATTGCCTAAATTTAGTTGCCCAAACCCAGGTCTGATATTCCTGGCATCAGCAGCAGTCCTAGTTTCTAAGACCGATGATTCTGCTTGGTTGTTTTTTTGGCAACAAGGTTTTTTGACTTGGTTATCGACAAAGCGCGTTTTTGATGCTAGCAACTTCTTGGCACAATTCCCAGAAAAAGGCTCTCCCATAGGAAGCTCATCAAGCACGGATAGAGCGCGGGACTTCCCGCTTAACCTTTAATTCTGGCAGATAGCCATTACATAATTTGAAGTATAACAGAAATCTCATCCACTGGGACTATTCCCATTCCATAAAGCTAGGGGCGAAGATAGCTCATAGCTGATTGCTCAATGCTTCACCCCTTTTCCCTTTCCCTGTTCACCTTTTCCCTATTCAGAAACCCAAGGAAGCAATTGATTAACATCTAGCAAAAAGACTGTCAAAGATGTATTTTCTTGGGGAATCACCGCAACATGACTAGCAATTCCTAGGGTATCAGCTTGACGAAAAGACTCTGGTAGGGTACGAATATCAGTCACGGAAACCTCTATCAAATTCGGTGTTTTGAGTACAGGGATACCAAATCCTTCACCCCTCGTATTTTGAGCAATCAGCAGGAAACGTCCTGGGTTAGAAGTGCTGATTTGGCTAGATTTAAATAACCGGCGATACAAGTCGATAATAGGAATTTCCTGATCATCGATATGGGCAATGCCAATATCATTGAGTCCACTGCTATAAACAGTTGTATAATTAATTACTTTGTTGACACACTCAATCGGAAAGGCGAAATTGATGCTGTCTATTCTAAAGACCACTAATTTCAAGAATGATGTAGCCTTCTGATTTGGCGATCGATGAGTATCATTAGGCTGGGAGTCAATTAAGTTATTTTTCATGATGTCCAATTCATAGTGTTAGAATAAGTATGAAGGATGAAAGATTCCAAGTCTTATGATCAGGATTTGGAAGCAATAGGAATTGAATGGAGTAACTCACCAGACTAAGTTTGTCAACTTAGCATTAAAAGTATAATGATGCCCGATAATTCAAGGATATGGTTGCAAGTAACTGATTAGTCGTGGACACCCCTCAAGAAGCTAATTGCTAATTGCTGGCTGATTAGGAATGGCTGATAGCACATCAAGTAGCTTGCGCGTAGCGCATTAGCTGATATATTAATACTTAAACTTCAGATTTACTTTGTTCAATAATTTTTTTGATTTTTCCAATAAAATATTGTTCAATATAAGGTTTAGTAAAGTAAGCGTTAGCCCCCAAATGCATTGCTAAACGCTGATGTTTTTCACTGCTACGAGAGGTAAGCATTGCTATAGGAATTTTTGATAACTGAGGGTCTTGGCGACGTTGACCAAGAAACTCAAAACCGTTCATATTCGGCATTTCAATATCACAAATTATCATCTGCACTTTGGAACTTTGCCGCAATTGTTCCAAGGCTTCCTGTCCATCCCGAGCCTGTAACACTCGGTAACCTGCTTTTTGCAAGGTCATAGCCAAGGTTCGTCGTAAACCTGTAGAATCATCCACAATTAAAATTGTGGGAATTGGAGCAGTTTTAGCAGGAGTTTGAGTCCGGTTAACCGATGACTTTTTCTTAGTGGTAGCTTCAAGGATATGGGACAAGGTTCTTGGTTGAGTCTCTTCCTGGCTTTGAGCTAAAAATTGCTCTAGCAGGGCGTTACCATCTATCACCGGAATTAAACTACCATCCCCCAAGATGGTACAACCATAGGTATAACTGGGAGCCGCAAGGGCTTTGCCAAAGGGTTTAATCACTAGCTCTTGCTCTGTGATCACGCGATCGATTTCTAACGCAAAAGCCTGCTGCTCTCGACGCATTACTACCAGAGGTAATGCCCAATCTTCAGGAGTGGGGACATAGACTAAAGCTTTGCTAGGAGTGGTTTCCCTGACTGGACAGTTATATTCCAAAAGATCAGACATGGTATAAGTGGGAAGCATTTGTCCGCGCCAGAGCAAAAACCGTTTTGTCCCAGATTTTTGCATCTGATCCCCCTTGGGAACCACAATTTCTTCAATACTGTCTGACGGTAAAGCGATAACAATTGGGCCGACTGTAGCAATTAGTAATTTAGCAATGGTTAGAGTTAACGGCAGGCGTAGGGTAAAGGTTGTACCCTTACCTGGGGATGAGGTAACAGAGATTTTACCTTTGAGAGCTCGAATTTGAGAGCGTACTACATCTAAACCTACTCCCCTACCAGACAGTTCACTGACTTTAGCTGCGGTAGAAAATCCTGGCTCAAAAATCATCTTTAACAGGCGGGATGGGGGAGCTTTAGCAATTTGTTTGGCTGACAACAATCCCTTGACCAATACTTGGTTACGAATGCGTTCAATATTGAGACCTTCACCGTCATCCTTGACTTGAATGATGGTTTGATTGCCTTTATGGTAAGCCCGAATTTCAATTTGTCCTTGCTCTGATTTACCTCGTTTCCGCCGAATTTGAGGGGATTCAATGCCATGATCAAAAGCATTCCGGAGTAAATGTAGTAAGGGGTCATAAAGTTTTTCCAGGACTGCTCTATCCACCAAAACTCCTGTACCACTAAGCTTGAGTTTGGCTGGCTTGTGGTGTTGGGTAGAAAGATCCCGTAAAGCCCGGGGAAAGCGGTTGAGTACTTGACCCAGAGGCAACATCCGCGCCCACATCAGCTCGTCTCGTAGCTGAGAAAGCATTTGCCGCTGTTGTTCCAAGGTCTGATCAGACTGCTGGGCAAATAGGGTTATATCCCCCACGGCTTCTTTAAGCAGCATCATTTCTTCTTGTAGTCCTTGGATCAAAGCATGGACGTTGCTATAGCTATCCATTTCCAAGGAATCAAATAGGGGTTTGTTCAATGGGTCTGACTCACTCTCTAGACTCTTTTGGCCTGACCACGTTACCGATTGCTGGGATAAGTTTCGCTCACCAACAGAATTCGTCCCTTGCTGATTCCACTCATTCTTACTAAGGGAGGCAAAGCTAGGATTTGAGACCATTGATCCAGCACTTGAGGCACTCGCTAGACTCTGATCAGATAAGTCTTGTAATTGACTAACAATGGTTTGACAAAGGTCAAATCTTTGGGTAAGTTCCCGCACTGCTCCTTGTAATTGTTCATTTTGCAGCCCAATACTATTGCGGTTGATCACCAGTTCCCCTACCTGATTGTTCATCCGTTCTAGTCGCTTTAAGTTAACCCGGACTGAACTCTCAGGGGAAATAGAGGTTGGACTTTGGCTGGGATGCTCTGACGGCTTAGAAGTAGCTCGATTAGGTTGAATAGGTTGATGCTGCTGGGATTTACCCGATTGAGTGGATGGGTTAATAGCTAATTCATTGGCTAGGAATGCCGCTGCTGGTAGCGTTGGTGGTGATGGAACATCTGAAGCAGGCATATCCTGGAGCGGTGGCAGGCTTTCAAAGATTTGTTCAATCTTTTCCACTGCGGCTTCCAGGGTTTTTGGGACCTCTAGGGATGAGTTCTTCCGGGGAGCAGAAGCAGTGCTTGATGGATTGGGCGAGTTCGCTACTGGTTTAGATCCTGGGGTAGGGTCAGCCTTAGAGTTACTCAGGTCTTGCTCCGAGCGTTGAACAGTTTCTGCGGTCGGGGAAATGGTTTCCTCTGGGAAAGATGCTTCTTCCTCTTGGACTGGGTTAACTTGATCCTCTGAAGGTGTAGATTGATCAGATGGTAGGTCAAGACTTGCTTGCCCCAAGTCACTAGTTCTGAGATCAGCAACAATCGGTGCGCTCAGAGGAACTTCCTGAGCTGGCAGGTTCACTTGGGGCTGCTGGCCAGTGGTTTCCTGGCCTAGAGCAACGTCTTCAAAGAGTAAGGTCTGTTGATCTTGGTTAAAGTTACTAAAAATATCAGTAACATCAGCTGAGTCGGTAACCTTCCAAGATGGTGGGTCAACAGTTGCTTGATCTAGGTCAGTTTCCTGATCGGCAAGGGTGGGTGAGGTCTCGAAAGTCTCTTCACCTAGTGGATTGAGTTGGGATGGTTCGGTAGCGGTTTGCTCGGATAAGGTAAAGTCATCAAAGGCATTGGTTGCTTCGCCTAGGTTAAAGTCACTAAAGATATCTTCAAATTCAGAGGTGGTATTTAGACTATTTGTGATGTCATTAGTCGGAGCGGCAGGGGCTTCTGTTAAAGCCACTAGAGCAGTCGAGGGATTTCCCCCTTGAGTGCGATCGCCTGCTAGTACAGCAGCTCGTCCTGTTGTAAAATCAGCTAGGGCCAGTTCAATAATTTTCAGGACTTGGTGGGGATTTTGCTCTACTGCCGCTATAGCCGTTTGGGCAATCGCGCCAAATCCGGACAAGTTCAGTAACTCGGCAAAGCCAGCAAATACCTCTGCTTGTGCCTTTAATTCCCCCACGACCTCATAATTTTGGGGATTGGCTAAAACCGCAGCAAGACGTTCTAGTCCCTGAGCCACATCAACCTCAAAAATAGAAGATACAATATCAATACCTAAGTCACCGGAACTAGGAATGTAGTTATCAACCTGTGTAAGGGCATCACCGAGTCGTTCTTCAATCTGGGCATAAGTGGATTGAGCACTGGCTAGCGCTTGCTCTGGGTCAAAATAGCCTTCCTGAATTTGCTGGATGAGGGGGTTCCGGAGGCAGTCATAAGCTTTGAGCAGCAAGCTTTCTAGCTCAGTATCAAGTTGTACCTCGTCGCTGTAGAAAGCCTTGAAGATATCTTCGAGACGATGAGCCAAGGTTTTAATTGCCTCTAGCCCAACACTGGCAGCACCTCCCTTAATGGAGTGAGCGGCTCGCATTAAATCGTGGATTTTAGCCGTGCTTCGTTCTTGCTGGAGATTCAGTAAACCTGTCTCGATCAGTTGCAACAGCTCTGGTGCCTCTTCGATAAAAAACTGATAGGCTTGGTCTTGGATCTCAGAGTGAGTTGCCATGGTTCTTCATTGGTCATTGGTCAAGAGAAAATTGCAAATTGGTCATTGGTCATTGGTCATTGGTCATTAACAACATAACTAATAACTACAATGACACTAACTCACCTTGAACTTGCCTACACTATCTTGCAGTTCCTCAGCCACTGTTAGCAGTTCTTTGAACGAGTTAGATACTTGGCTGACTTCTGTGGATGTTCTATTCGCGATCGCTGCTACGTCAGTCATAGTTTCAGTAACTGAAACGCTTGCTTGGGTTTGATCAACAGCTGTGATGGCAATTGCTTTGACCAATTCATTGATCTTGACCGTTACGGCAGTAATTTGATTCAAACTCTGCCTGGTGTCATCCACCAGTTGAGTCCCAACTACCACTTGCTCAGTTCCCTCTTCCATAGCGGCTGCCACCTCATTGGTTTCCGCCTGAATGTCTGCTACCAGCTTTTCAATTTCCGCCGTTGCCTCCGCCGATTGATGAGCCAACGCTCGTACTTCATCAGCAACTACTGCAAAGCCTCGACCAGCTTCCCCAGCACGAGCCGCCTCAATAGCGGCATTGAGGGCTAACATATTGGTTTGCTCAGCAAAGCCACTAATCAGGTTGACTACCTTAGAAATCTTTTGGGACGATTCCCCAAGACGTTTGACCTTCTTAGCCGTGCTGCCTACAGTTTCCCGAATCGCCATAAAACCTTCCACAGTGAGGTTCATAGCAGCATCCCCAGCTTCCACCGTCTGAGCTGCTTGTTTGACTGCGGCTTCGGCTTCAGAGGCACTGGCAGCCACAGAGCGAGTTGAGACTGTCATGTCATGAATTTTTTGTAAAGCATTAGCAATTTCCTCCGCCTGTCGTAAAGCTTCTGTGGATAGCTCTCGGATGGCTGCTTCATCTTGAGTAGTGGTGCTAGTGACTTGCTTGGTTGCCTGTTGGACTTGCAGTACAAGTTTCCGCAAGCTTTCGATGGTAGCATTGTAGGAATCGGCAATAGTTCCCAATTCATCGGCAGTGACCTGGGCTCGAATGGTGAGGTCTCCTTTACTTACTGGCTCTACTTCCATCAACAGTTCTAGAGCACGCTTTTGCAGCTCCTCTTTGAGCTGGCGCTGTTCCTGAGCAAGGTTTTCGGCTTCTTGGCGGGCTGCCTCCATTTTTTCTAAGGACATGGCTCGCTCCATAACATTGCCCAGCTGAAGAGATAACTGCGTCAGGAAACTGATTTCAGACTCTTGCCACTGGTGTGGGGCGGTACAATGATGAGCAATAAGTAAACCGTAAAGTGTTTCTCCGTGGACAATTGGTGTCACTAAATTTGCTTTGATTTGCAATCGTTCCATCAACTTCTCGTGGTCAGGATGGAAACCTGCTTCAAAGACATTGTTGGTGGCAATGATACGCCCATGTTTGTAGCCATCAAGCAACTGCTGTGGAATACAAGCATCTTCAATTTTCTTCTCAATCCTATCCTCAACCATATTTTCAATTGCTTTGGGCCAACCGGGTTGAACTGTCTCGAATCCAATGTAGCCACTACCATCAGGATTCAGGCGGTAGATAACTACCCGGTCCGCATTTAACTGATTGAGGGCTGTTTCCACCGCTTCTTGGAAAAGAGCTTTGAGGTCGAGAGATTTGTCCATGGGGGTAGCAGCAAGGTTAATAATGACCTGTGTCCGATTTGCCTCTCGATGTACCAGGTTTTCCTGACTGGTAACACTCTCAGCCATTTTATTAAAGGTCCTAGCTAGCTTACCGATCTCATCGTTAGTGATCAGATTGCTTCGGACTTGGCGTGACCCTTGAGCAAATTGCTCGGCTAAGTTTTGTAGCTGCTGGATAGGTTTAGTAATGGCTCGTCCTAGAAGAATAGCTAGTAATAGATTAGCGGTTAAAGCTAAGATGACTACTACCAACTGTAGGAGTAGCTTGTTGCTGAGCAGGAAGTTGAGTTGAGCTTCTGAGGTTCCCCTTACCAAAAGGGCAACTGGCTTACCACTAAAATTATTTAGCGTCTTGGCAGCGACTGTATAGGTTTGTCTCCCTATATTGATGCGTTTGGTAATCGGATTACCCTGAGCTGTTACCGCTTGATTCAGGAAAGGGGTATCGGGCAAGAAGACGTTCGGTTGAGCTTCTGCTAAATTGGTACTTTCACCCTGATCTAAGGCAGTTACCAAGACGAATTGACCATCGGCTTGACGTAGATATACCGCACTATAACCTCCCCCAAAAGACTTTAGGGTATCCTCGACGATAGGCAGCTTGCCATTGACAATATCCCCAGAAACCAATACTCCCAAAACTGCTCCTGTGTCGGTGGCTCTAATCGGTGTCACGGTGTAGCGAATCAAGAGATTGTTTTGCTGGACAATCCCAGCAGGTAGAAAGGGAGACTCTTTAGCAAGCTCAGACCAGCTGACTAGTTCACTGGTTTTAATTTGCTGAGGATTTTCCAGAACCTGACTGACTAAGTCGTTGGGATCGAAAAACTCCCCAGTTCGATCAGCATTAGCATTGACAATAATTCGCCGATCCTTTCCAACCAACGTGGCATATTCAATCCTACGAGTCTGGATTTCTTGCTGGAGAATATCTTTCACTTGTTTGAACAACCCGGGGGTTAAGGGTTTGCCTTGAGCATGGGTTTGAACCGCTTGAATAATTGCGCTATTGTGAGTTTGTCCCCGAAAGCCAAACCCCATCTGATTAATTTTGATATTATAGATAATATCCATAACCGCCAATTCTGATGTGGCTTGGTTGATTAACTGAGCACGACCTCCTGTAACAATCAAAAAAGCCCCCACACCTGCTAAGCCAACTACGGAGATCACTTCTGACGTCAACAGGGCGAAAAGCTGCTTCCTTTGTATAGGAAGGTTATAAAACCATTGAAAAAATAAAGATGGAAGTTTGTGGGCTGGTGCAACCTTTGACTGGATTAATTGGGGTAGTAGCAGTGATTTACCCAGTTTAGTTTTCCGAGTAAATGTTGACAGAAGCAAAGCTTGGTAGCTGCCATTATCACCATTTTCTGAAAAATTATCAGATAATTTATCTGATAACTTAATATAATTAGTATCAATCTGGTGACCATTGTTATCCTTAAGGGAGTTATTATGAGGAGGGATTTTAGTCATGGAATACGCCCAATTAATTAATTAAAAATAGGTAGTTTATCCTTGTCAAGACGTCCAGGATTTGGACATCGCTGCCACCATTGCCTAACTCGGGGTGACTGAAAAATTTCAGGAGTTACAGCCATATAATTTCCAGTCAATATTGTTGAGATCACAGTTGCTTTGAAAATGGCAATTAAGAATTAAAAATTAAAAATTAAAAATTAAAAATTAAAAATTAAAAATTAAAAATTAAAAATTAAAAATTAAAAATTGACTAAGAACACTAACTCACCTTGAACTTGCCTACACTATCTTGCAGTTGCTCGGCAACTGTAAGCAGTTGTTTAAAAGAGTGGGATACCTGCAACGCTTCTATGGAGGTATGATTAGCGATCGCTGCCACATTAGTCATAGTCTGAGTCACTGAAACGCTTGTTTGAGTTTGCTCAACAGTTACGGTAGCGATCGCTTCGACCAACTCATTAATCTTGACCATTACTTCAGTGATTTGATTCAAACTCTGCCTGGTGTCATCCACCAGTTTTGTGCCTCCTACCACTTGTTCAGTACCAGCTTCCATGGCAGCTACCACCTCATTGGTTTCCATCTGGATTTGTGCCACAATTTTTTCGATTTCTGCCGTTGCTTCTGCTGATTGATGGGCTAAGGCTCGCACTTCATCAGCAACCACCGCAAAGCCTCGACCTTCTTCCCCAGCACGAGCTGCCTCAATAGAAGCATTTAAGGCTAGCAAGTTGGTTTGAGCTGCAAAGTTACTAATCAGGTTAACTACTTTAGAAATCTTTTGGGACGATTCCCCAAGACGTTTGACCTTCTTGGCAGTGCTGCCTACAGTTTCCCGAATCGCCATAAAGCCTTCCACAGTTAGGTTCATAGCAGTATCCCCAGCTTCGACTGTCTGAGCCGCTTGTTTGACTGCAGCTTCAGCTTCAGAGGCTCTGGCAGCCACAGCTTGAGTTGAAGTCGTCATGTCTTGAATTCGTTGTAAGGCTGCAGTAATTTCCTCCGACTGTCGCAAGGCTTCTGTGGATAGTTCTCGAATCGCTGCTTCATCTTGAGTAGTGGTGGTGGTAACTTGCTTGGTTGCCTGTTGCACTTGCACCACAAGTTTGCGCAAGCTTTCAATGGTAGCGTTGTAGGAATCAGCAACAGTTCCCAATTCATCGGCGGTTACACGGGCACGGATCGAGAGGTCTCCTTTACTAACTGGGTCTACTTCCATCAGCAATTCCAGTGCTCGTTTTTGAAGCTGCTCTTTAGCCGTCCGTTGCTCGGCTTCAGCAATTCTTTGCCGTTCCAAGAGGTTGATCCGGTCAAGGGTTACTCCCACTTGGTTAGCTACTTGGGTTAAGAAATCGATTTCTGAGGCTTGCCAGGTCCGAGGTTCACTGCATTGGTGAGCAATTAATAAGCCTAAGAGTTCCCCTTCAACGAGAATCGGGGTAACTAAATTGGCTTTGACCGCAAAGGGTTCTAACTGTTTCAGGTGACACCGGTTCAGACCAGCTTCATAAATATTGGGTGTTGCCTTAACTCGACCTTGGATGTACTTATCCACGTAATTCTTTGCAAAGCAAGGGTCAGCAATTTCCGCACCGAGAGCCTGGGGCCAACCCGCAGCCAGGGATTCAGCAATGACAGTACCTTTCCCATTGGGGTCAAAGCGATAGACAACCACTCGATCCGCATCCAGCCCTTGTCGGCTCCCTCGCACTACCATATCCAGGATCTCTTGGAGGTCAAGGGCTTGAGTTAGCTGAATCGTAATGTCTTTCAGTTGCTTAGCACGCTTAGCCTCAAGGCTTTGGTCTTGTACCAGAAGTTTAATCCGGGCTACTAGTTTATTAAAGGTGTGAGCCAGGGTTTGGGTTTCTGCGGTACCACTCGGTTGAGCAATCGCATCTAAATTACCCGCAGCCACCTCCTTGGCTGTATCAGACAATTGACTTAGAGGAGCAGATAGGCGGCGGGATAAAAGCAGAACAACTACCAGAATCACTGCTCCCAAGGCTAGGGCTATAAAGACAAACGCTAAGATTAACTCATTACCAGCGTTTTGCTGTTCTGATTTGTCCACGGAAGCAACGGATACCCAATCCGTTTGTGGGTTAGTCACAATGGTATAGAACTTATCTTTATAGAGGAAGTAAACAATTTTTACCTGCTTTCCCGTTTTATTCGTATAGGTCGAAAGTCTTGCTTCCTTTAGTGAATACTTAGCTTTGAAGCGATTGAAGTCTTGCTTAGTATTAATAGTTAGCTGGGTCGGTGCCTGGACTAAAAACTTAGCAATCTCCCAAACTGCTTCACCCCCAATGATCTCCTCCTGATCCAGACTACCTTGAGGGGTGAGCGTACTAATTACCATGCCTTGGCTAGTGTCTATCAGCTGCACTTGTTGGGAACCCATCAATCCGATATGTTCTAGATAAGGGAACAGTTGCTCTAATTGATTCATCGGTAGCACAGCTTTAATTACCCCAAGAAATTCTCCTGATTGAGGATCCTTAATCGCCTGAGCTAGATCAAAACCAAAGACATTAGCTGAATCATCAAAGTCCAGTTCACTGACCCAACGGCCTTGACGCTTAGCTTGTTGCCACCAGTCTTCATCCCTTTGCACAAAGTCAGAGGTAAGATTACTATAAGCAATGTTGTACCCATACCGGTCAGTGACAAATAATTCCCCTAGACCTACATCCTTGACGATTTTCTTTAAGTAACTATTGAGTTGTGGATTGGGTTGGAGGAGCTTTGTGTTTTGAAAACGTAATTCAATCTCGTGAATAGCCAGTTTCTCAAGTTCTTGCTGTTCTGCGGTTTTGCTACCAGCATGAGCTGCCTTGATGACTAAGGGATTACTAGCTAATAAGGTGGGTACGGTAAAGGTATCCTTAATCAGTTGGCTAGCTGCTTCACCAGCAATTAGAGCTTGCTCCTGCTGCTGTAATTTATTTCGCTCTTTGTCATGGTCGTGAACAATTCTGTAACTTACTAGACTAGCCAGAGTCAGAGGAATCAATACCGTTGGCATAATCGTTGTCAACAACTGGCGGCTGAGAGTATTTTTATTCCTCTGATTTTTTTTTTCAGTTTTGACCAGTTCCAGAAGCTGATCTGCTACGTTGATATCTTGGTCTGGCAAATGGTTCACCTCGGTCTCAGCTTCTGTTAACTCTTGAACAACCCGCAATTTAACGTTAGGAATAGTTGACTCAGGCAAGAGTGTCTTAACCAGCGCCTTTTTTGATTTTACCATCTCACTATTATTGTTTTTTTTGCCATTTTGATAATTAAAATTATTCGGTTCTTTTTTCATGATTAAATACTTAGTTTTTATCCCCTTTGTTGAGGATCTTATAAATTAATACACTAATAAATATTTAAAATTATTTTTGATGATTGATTAGGAAATCATCCCTTCAGGTTAGCGTCGCTGAATAGTAGGATTAAAACTTGGTATCAAAAATTAGTTTGCCATCAAAAACTACTAGCATTTCACCACCATGTTTCAGCCAATATCCCTGTAAAAACTTTGCCAATTCAGGATTCATGCTTGATGATGGCAGAGGTTGAATCAAATCGGGATTGCACCATTCAATGTCCTCTACCCGGTTGACGACCAACCCTAGCATTTGGTTGTATTTAACGGACTTAGGATCATGAGACTGGATATGCAACACTAAGGAGGTGTAGTGTGATGTATTTACCGGTTGCTGATGCCAAGGAGTTAGTCCGACAATGTGTCCGAGATCGACCATCCAAAGAACTTCACCCCGCCAGTTGTAAACACCCATCACCCAAGGTGGCATATGGGCAATTGGAATAATTTGACCAACAGCAATGGTCAGCACTTCAGTCAGCTGATTAATTGGCATTAAAGCAGTAGTATCAGGTACCAGATGAAACCGCAGAAACTGCTGTCTAATTTCATTCGCAGCAGTTTCAGTGGCTGATGACGGGGAAGCTAAAGCTGGGACAAACTTGGATACCATGATGATCTCTCTTTCTTTATAGCTCAGATTTAGCCCTTGACCAGTTGGTTAATGATTTTTAGGAGTTCTGCGTTATCAACAGGTTTATACAGGTAAGCATCTGCTCCCTGCTTCAACGCCCAAAATTTATCCATTTCAGTATCTTTGGTGGAGCAGATTATCACAGGTATTTGGCTTGTCTTAGCTTCATTTTTAAGGGTTCGACAAATTTCAAAACCACTGCGATCCGGAAGGACAACATCAAGGACAATCAAATCCAGCTGATTACTGCTAATTTTTTCTAGGGCTTCTGATCCATTATGGGCAGTTAATACATTAAACCCATTTTCCTTGAGATAACCTCTGAAAATTTCTAGATCAGTTAATGAATCTTCAACAATTAATGCGGTAACCATTTTTATCCGATTTAAATAACTCTAAAATTATAATCAAGTAAGCAAGTGTTTAAACATATTTTTTTGTAAACACTTAAATTTCGGCTATCTAGTCAATTCTAATTAACTTGTTTAAGATGTTTAATGATAACTCTCAATACCTCTTCAGGATTGATGGGTTTACTCAGAAAATCTGAGGAGCCAACCATCTTAGCTCTCACACGGTCGATGATGCCGTCGTTACCGGTCAAAATCACGATCGGAGTATTGCGGAAAAAGGAGAGCCTACGCAATTGACCGCAAATTTCATAGCCATTAGCATTTGGCATGACCAGATCTAAAAATATCAACTCTGGCTTACTAGCTAACAAAGTAGCAATCGCCCTAAGTGCATCATTAATAGCCACAAAGCGATAGCCTTCTGAGGTAAGAATTTTTTCCATGCTTTGGCAGATCAGGGGACTATCATCCACACATGCAATCAAAGGTTTCTGCTCAGGTACAATTTTGACCGATGTTTCGTTCGGAGGTAGTGAAACTGGAGCAGGTAAATCCGGAATATCTATCAGTTCCACTAATCCTGATTGCAGGTGAGGCAGAATGGAGAGAGTAACTGCCCTAGCATCCCGTTTCATTAGTATGGCCAAGTCTCGTAGGGTATATTGTCCATTCAACAGCTTGGTCATAGTTTGGTAAGCCTGAGGGGATGTTTTAACTCTCAATTGCTCCGGCTGCCTGATAATTGGTGCCCGATTAGGGCAGCGGTCTGCCACACGAGCACTTTGCCAAGCTTCCCAAAGTTGATCAGCGTCATGGATGACTTGCTCTGCGTCAATCAAGACCAGTGGTTTAAATAATGATGATAATGATGATGAGGAATCTGGTTTGATTTGATAGGTGATCTGCATGCCTTGGGTAACATCAAAAAGTATTTCTACCATGACAGACTGAATCATTTTGACGGCTTGATCACGGGTAACCTTATGCAGATCTACCCATAGGCATAGCAAATGATAGTCCCAACATACATTGACATCTTCCCAATTGGTATTAGCTAGATCCTCTTGCAGTGATGAAAGCTGAGCAGATGTCTGAGGACAGTGAATGAGTAGGTTTCTACGCCACCGTCTGACTGGATGAGTCCCTCCGGTAGCATACATCAGGCGACCCATATAAATGTGAAATATCCATTCTTGTTTACTAGGATCACTTAGAATGAGTTGACCGCTAAACCGAGGCTGCTTTAAAATTTCAAACAACCCAGCTTGTTTGACGGAAGTAAACTCTTTGATTGGAATTAGAGGATAATTTTGTTCTATCGCCATCATTGCCTTTGGTTTACCTGATTGCCGTTGTCAGCAAAACTGATTGTCCTAGTGCTGCCATTACCGGAATAATTTGCGGATTGGGAAGAGGCTTTCTTAACCATAGGCAAGAAAAAACACCGGGAACAGTTAAAGACTTTCACCGAGATGCACAAGTAACCTATGATTGATCAGGTAACTGCTAGCTCAATGCTACAGAATTTTATGAGGTTGATGTATCCGTGAGTTTACACAAATTACACGATATAGACTATGGGGTATTTACCCATTGACCGAAGTTTTTGATTATTTATGACCTTCTATGCCAGAAAACTACTGAAATGTATGACTCTTGCCACTGAGCCATGTTGCCATCTTGGCAGGGATTTACAAAAATTTACTGGTTAGTTAATGTTAGTTAATTAAAAGTCTATGAGTTACACTGGCTTTATGACTTTGACTGTAAGCATTCAGAAGAACGCGCTACACCCATGAAACCCTTGCCCTATTAATTTCTGGAAGCTTTTTAAATCAAGAGAGTATGCCCATGGAATAGTTTTCGTGGCTGGCGCTTGCGATCAGGTCTTCTTCGAACCCAAGGTTGGGAGAAATAACAATGACCAAAAACCCACACCTTACAATTTCTATGCTCTCGCACGTGATATTACTTAAAAGTTCTCTCGGCATGATCTTCTATGGTCTCTATTGCTCGCAAAAACCTCTGGGCAGACATCCCTCGCTTTCTGGTGGCTCAAGCAGGAATTATGTTTGCCGTTAGCCTAGTCACCATCCAAACTGGTATACTCAACGGGTTCACTCGCTCTACAGTTCTTCTGATTGAGGGGTCGGAGGCAGATATATGGGTAAGTTCTGAGCGAATGGTTCAGTTTGAGCTAACCGAGCCACTTTTAAAGAATCAGCTGGATCAAGCCCAACGAGTCAAAGGTGTGGAGCGAGCAGAAGCACTACTCATGGGGTCAGGTCGATGGCGTCCTCTTAAGGGAGATACCAGTCCTGTTACGTTGATTGGATTTGACCTAGGGGGAACACTGTTCCAACCCGGAAAAATCACTCGGGGTAGACTGAAGACCCTTAAGGAGCCTTATACCATTATGGTGGATCAAAGCAGATTACCGACGCTCAATGTGAAAGATATCGGTGATACCGCTACGGTTAATTTCTTGCCTGCTCGATTGGTCGGCTTAACCACAGATAGTCAATCCCTTGTAGCTAGCCCATTCTTATTTACTTCCTTAGAAAATGCCAATACCTATATCAACACCAGCTATACCTCTAAGCTTAACTGCACTGTAGAATCTTCAGATAATTTGCAGTGTACCACTATTTACGAAAAGTCAAAGTCTTTGAATAAGTCTGATGAGTCGGAGATTCCTGAACCTACACCTTTGAGCCTAACAGACCCCATTACCTATATCATGGTAAAGGCTAAACTAGGTCAGGATCTTGAGGAACTCAAGCAGAATTTAGACGCTGCTTTACCCGGGACTCGTGCTTATACGAAGGTTGAGATGGCACGCAAGACCCGAAATTACTGGCAGGTGCGAACAGGTCTTGGTTTTGTATTGGGTCTAGGTGCTGTTGTGGGAGTGATTGTTGGCATGGTAGTTGTCACTCAGATTCTCTACGCCTCGGTTTCTGACCATATCAAAGAGTTTGGTACCCTAAAGGCGATGGGCGCACCGGACCGGTTTATTTATAGTGTTATTGTGGAACAAGCATTGTGGATGGCTGTTCTTGGTTATGTGCCTGGTATGCTCCTTTGCTGGGGGTTGAGTGTATGGGTTAAATCAAAAGGAATTATTCTTTTAATCACACCATTATCTGCCACAGGTGTTTTTGGCATAACTGTGGTAATGTGTGTAACTTCGGGTTTGTTCGCTATCCAAAAGGTGACTCGTATTGATCCAGCTATTGTATTTAAAGCATAGAAACCTTTTTGAGTCAATCCCTTCGCGACCATTCAAAATTATCAATTCAAAATTCAAAAATACCCCCCGAATTCATTCGTGGGGGTAGAACATCGGGAGCAGGTCAAAGAAGCCGAACAAATGAACTACTTGACAAAAAAACAAAAATTATGTTAATAAGCCGGTATTAGTTGCAGAACAGATCAACTATGTACCATATGAGCAAGCAATTACCCATGAGGGGGCTATAGTAATGGTAAAAATATTCGGCATTTCTGACATGCTCCCCCTATTACCTATTACCCATTACCTATTACCCATTCCCCATTCCCCATTCCCCATTCCCCATTCCCCATTCCCCATTCCCCAGATAAGCGTACTAATGTTGCTGCATAAGTGACATGCTCCCTCGAACATCGCTTCGCTGCCATTCAAAATTATCAATTCAAAATTCAAAAATACCCCATAAATTAATTAAGGTGCTGGTATTAGGTGTCAACAATTCAAAATTAGAAAGCTATTCATTTTGAATTTTGAATTTGGCATCTTTAATTCAAAAATGGTCAGATCATTTCTAGTTTAATACTTATCAGTACTTATCATTATTTGTTGTTAATTGTAAATTGTTAATTGACCCTTGACCATTAACAATTTAAAACTAACTACTTACCTGAATACGAATTGATTAACTGGACTCGATATCACCCAGTTCTAAAATTGAACTATTAATAGTTTAAAAAATTTAGTAAACTGGGATATTATGACTATTCTCGCTCAGCAATTAATTGGTTAGTCACTTCCATGACTGCAGGAGGCAAGGTGAACCCACCTTCAGATTTCTCCACTAGGGATCGCTGTCTCAAGGAGGCCAGAGCCCTGAGTAATTCCTGAGGCGATATCTCCAGTAATTCATCCTGTAATTGAGTTAGGATTACAGGTTCTTTGTGACTAGCCATGGTATATATAATTTTATGTTCCAAATCTGATAACCGATCTAAGATTTCTTCGATAAAGTCACTAACGTCATGGGTAAATAGGGTAGTTGCCAAAAAATCGGTCACACTGCCATCAAAAACTTCTTTGATGGTTATGGCAACAAGTTTTAACATCAAGGGATTCCCACGATACCCCTTAATTAAATAGTCCCAGTTTTTCTGCCCAGACAATCCTTTTTCCTGCAAAATATATTGCGCGGCTTCCCCTAAACCTTCAAGTTTTAAGGAACGCACAGGTGAAGTCTCTCCTTCAAGTAACGAAATTTCGCTGAGTTTCTCCTGACTGGTAATCAACAAACAGCTTTGATGGGGTTCTTCTCCCCAGCGTCTGATGAATTCACCATAGCCTTCATACCCTTCTCGGTAGATGCCGGCAAGTGTACCAATCTGTAGAATAGATTCGGCACCGTTGAGGACTATCAAACAACGGTGTTGGCGGCAGTACTCAATTAGTTGGGAGATCAGCTCCTTGGTAGTTTGAGAACTAGGGACTGGGTTTAACCCTCCTGCTGTTTCATATCCTACAGTTTCTAGGGGCCCAGATAAAGATTGGAGCAGTGCTGCTAGGATATCCTCTAACCGTGGTGCCTGACGTAAGGAACGCCATACCACATACTTGAACTGATCCTGAATTTGTTTAGCCAGCTTCACTGACAAGGTAGTTTTACCAATCCCTGCCATACCCTGTAGTGCCACCAAGCGGCAACGATCTTTAACAATCCATGTTTCTAACTGGCGTAGTTCTTCAGTGCGACCATAGAAAACAGAAACATCTGGTGCCTCACCCCAATCCATGTGCTTGGGGTTTGAGGATTGGACAGTAGAGATAGGGGTATAGCTTCTGCAGTTAGAGGAGATATCCTGGGTTTCTAGATGAGTCTGATAGCGATTGACCAGCAGCTGTTGCAGTTTGGTTAGCTTTACAGGCCCTGTACCCGATATAGGAAACTTTTTGTAGACCTCGCTGAGTCTTTTGCGCACTGCATGTTCACTAATGTTGAGGATGTTTGCGATCGCGTTTGTCGATTGACCCTCCATCGCCAAAGCCACAACCTCCAGCTCGGCTTTAGATACACCGTGTTCATTTGCGATCGCTTTTAGAAAGTCATAGGGAATCACAGTTGCACGCTCATACTCATAGAAACCTGATAGTCCATTTTAAATCCTCTTTCTGAGAACTGCTTGCCATTTTGGTCATTGATATGAGTCTTACCTCCCAGTTGTGTCCCGATCAATTCAAACCCAACTCTGGCAGAAAGACTTTGTCAAACCCCTATGGTTGATGCATTTGCTGCCGGTTCGTGTTTCTTAAATCCATCACAGATGTAAGTCTGTTGGTCAGACCCTCCTCAAAAACTATGGCTAGGGATATCAACGAGGAGGGGTAACTTCAGTCATCATAGGAAGAACCTGAGTTCGACCTAACCCTGAAAGCCTTAATCTATCCTAGTCTCTGAAAGCCTGTATCCCTGCGCGTGATTTTTTCTGGAGTGTACCCTGATATCGAACTCACGTGAACAGGGGACTCACAACCGACCTAGAATCGCTTGCTGTGTACTACCAGTTCTAGTTCCCGTTAAATACTCACTCTGCTAAAATTCATTGTTATGAGTTAAACATAACAATGAATTTTAACCTGAGTTCAACGTAACGCTGAAAGCCTTAATCTACCCTAGTTGCCCAAAGCTTATATCCCTGACTCTTTCGTGGAGCGATCGCTGATATCGAACTCAGGTTGAGCAGGTTTTTTGTTGCCCTTCACCACTGACTAATGACTGTGGACTTGATCTGAGTAAACAGATCTGTGATCAGCCAATGTTCTGGGCACAATTGACCCTGGCAAACCTTATAGACCTGGCCATTAACTGCTAAAAACCGATTTCCCTTGGCAGTAATGATCGTCATTTTCCAGTTAATGGTGCAATGGGGAAGCGAAAATAGCGTTAAATACAGCCGAGGTTTAGTAAAAGATTAGATTAGGCGGTTGACATCCTCACCGTCCTAGAAGAACGGTGATTCCTAAACCTCACGATTTGGTTTGGTGCTTCAATGCAACAGCCTCCACCCTAAGCGGGGTTTTATGGTCTTACGTTCGCGACCCAGACTATCCGGTGCAAGTCCTGCGGTTTTCATGTATCGAGAATTTCTGCGAAAAGTCTTGATGTACTTTTTGATTCGAGAGTTGGCCTTCCATTGCCCTGTCGTCTTTTCCCGGTCTACCGATTTTGCTGCGCCGCCAGGTTACTGGACTTTGCTCGTATAGGCTGTCTGTTCGCGAAGCGTGACCTTTGGTCAATCCATCGTCTCGGGTGGGTCATTGACCATCTTTATGGTAACATCAAGCCGTCCTATAAGGACGGGGTTTCAGACCCAATTTTTTTGATGAATCTCAAAGAACCCGCCATAAATCGATTAATCAAGCAGCACAATGGTTCAACGATTACTATCTAGTATCGGTTTCACCACTAAAAAGCCAGCACCAAATGCGCTCAAGACAATTCCCAAGATGGCTATAACCAACACCCAGCCATTGACATAGGACACTGCCTCTGGCTGCGAACTTCGCAGGGAGCGATTGTCTTGTTGTTCAATCACTAAAGTTTCTCGATAGGAAGAGGGAGGGGTTTGAGGTTTTATCTGAGGTGGGGAAAATTCACCCCCTGGGATAGTTGTAGCGGTGCGCTGGGATGGAATTGGTGGAGCTTGACGGGATTCCGGCTGCTTTACTGGCTGAGGTCGATGGACTTCAGCTGGACTCACTGGTTCTAAGGAATTGATCACCTGCTGTAGATGCAGAGCTGAATTAATAACTTTTTTAACTTCCTGTCGCAGCTGCTGGTGTTGTTTAACTAAATGCTGATTTTGAGAATGGAGAGAGTCCAACATCGCCTGTGTTGCTTGCAACTCAGCTGCTAGTTCCCGGTATACAGAAATTGGTACTGACGGACAGTATGTATTCGATTTGTTTGCCGATGTTGAACTAGGGTAACGATCGCTACTGGATTTGGGCATAGGGGGGTTGGTTCGGTGATTAGAAGTCATAAGTATAGCTAAACTTCATCCAAGGCAAGAATAGTTGAAATTTTAATCTGTGGGCAGCCCTTGTTGGCTCAAAGCTAGGGATATAGTCAACAAAAACTCCTGCTCCATAGTCTGGCTGATTCAGCCTATTGATAGTGATAACCGAAAAAAGTTTCCCATGGGTTCAGGCTCAGGAGCAATGTCTAGGGAAGTTTTCACGCCTAGTAGTAAAATCAGCAATTACCAAGGTGACCGACAACAGTCTTGCCTTGGCTATAGGTTGCTTTGCTTTACTTCCATGCCATCTGGTTTGTGCCAGTTTTTTTCTACTCCTTTGGTCCTCTAGGAAAACGACGCCGTTGCAGGAATTCTGGAATATCTAATCCTGGTCTACTCTTAGGCTCAACCTTGGGTGTAGGGGGCATCGGTGTAGGAGCAATCGGTCGGCGATTCAGGGGAGTTTCCACGGATTTAGGTGCAGACTGGGCTTCTCCGGTAAATCCCGTAGCAATCACAGTAATTCTAATTTCACCCTGGAGCTTATCATCAATTACTGCTCCAAAGATGATATTGGCATTGGGATCAACCACTTCATAAACAGTTTCTGCTGCTGAATTCACTTCATGGAGGGTCAGATCACTGCCACCAGTAATATTTAAAACTACCCCTCTAGCCCCTTCAATAGAAGACTCCAGCAGAGGAGAAGAAATGGCAGCTACTGCTGCCTCTCTGGCTCGGGATTTTCCAGAACCCATCCCGATGCCCATCAGAGCCGAACCAGCATCTGCCATCACCGCTCGCACATCGGCAAAATCCACATTCACCAAGCCAGGAATAGTAATAATATCAGATATCCCTTGTACCCCCTGACGTAGGATATCATCAGCTACTTTAAATGCTTCTTGAACAGGAGTCTGTTCTGAAATCACTGACAAGAGTTTATTATTGGGAATAACAATTAGGGTATCGACTCGACTCCCCAGAGCGGCAATTCCTTCCTCGGCTTGGGAAGTACGGCGGCGTCCTTCAAAGGTAAATGGACGAGTGACCACTCCCACGGTTAAAGCACCCATCTCTTTAGCAACTTCTGCTACAATCGGGGCAGCTCCTGTACCAGTACCACCCCCCATCCCAGCAGTAATGAAAACCAGGTCAGTGTCTTCGAGAGCCTGGGCAATTTCCTCCCGGGATTCTTCAGCGGCTTTTTGACCAATGGCTGGGTTCCCTCCTGCTCCCAACCCTCGGGTCAACTTCTGCCCCATTTGTAAGCGTTGGGGGGCTGATGATTGGGCTAGTGCTTGAGCATCTGTGTTAATTGACCAGAACTCTACTCCACTGACATCACTGGCAATCATGCGGTTAACTGCGTTACCACCACCCCCGCCAACACCAATAACCTTGATTTTTGCAACGCTACCTGGCACGATATTGTCACTCCTAGTTTCTTCCCTGGGTATGCGATTAGAATCATAAGTTTGACCGAATTGTAATACAGAGTTACTAAAAGGATGTGTATTGTCGGATCCTAATGAAAGATCTGCTTCTGCGATGATTTTAGAACTTTGAGCAGCAAGCCCTAGTTGACTATTAAGCGTCATTGCAAGAGGTGAGGGTAAGTGTTTATCTTTATCTTTATAAGTTATATGTAGCAGTCTGAGTTAACTATAGAGTAAGTTGATTGAAAAACCAAAGACCCTGGCAACGGCTGGGTCTATACCCGATAACTGACCTGAAACAAAACATAGGTTGCTGGAAATATCGCCTCGGTTTAGCCGTCAGAGTAGGCCTCTACACTTGTCTGACCTTCTTAGTTATCCTTATTTAACTCGCGATTGCACACTGTCATGGTCTGTAATCATTTGAATCGATGGTAAGTCTGGGTTTTGCAGGTCAATGTAAGCTATTTTGCTCTTTTGTGTGCGCTTCGGCAATTCTCGCATCTGATCTAGAACTCTCAGTTGGGTGGGGAAGCTTTCACTGTAAGGACCTAAATGTACATTTCCTAACTCGGTTTTCAGAATTAAGTTGGCTGGATTTCGCCAATCGATCTCGAAAACTTTGACAGCCGAATGACTCACAGCTTGATAAACATCGAACCAGTAAGGGCGATAAACGGAATTTTGACCAATCACTTTCAAGTTCGGCAACTGCAGATTGGCCGAGAGTGGTTCGTAACTGCTCTTGGGGCTCCAGATCCCTTGCTCATCGACTAAACCCAACGTTGGGGTAGAGTTTTTAGTTTTTCTGGTTTGGGGCTTACTCTGCTCAGCAATAGCCACTGGTTGACGCTCTCTAATTTGTATTGTCAATCCTGGTGGTATGAGTTGACGGCTAACTAGAGCCGAAGCAATAGGAGCTTCAGATTCCAAAAACTCGGCAAGGACGTGGGGTTGTACTTGCAGTAAAGACTGGGGATAGGATAAAGGCAGCAGGGAGCGTATCGCTTCAGCAGAAAGCCAATAATTCCCTTGAATCTTGATTTGTTCTGGCTGACGAATCATCCAATCTGGTAAAGTTATTGCCCAGAGTAAACTTCCAGCGATACCGCCCACCAAAAGTGTACGCCAAATCTTTTGATAAAATTTAATGCGGCGTGTCCGTCGCAGTTGTTTGCGTCGATTAGACAATTGTGATTCAGAGACTGATGCGATGTTGCTCATCTACTACCGATCAATCGACAGAGTACATTTATGACTTGAAGTAAGCCTGACAATTGGCGTGTGGGCGTTTGCGCTGCGGCGCGATCGCTTCACGCCAATCTACCCAAAAATCTGGGGAACGACAAGGTTTGAACTTTGCAATTCCTGACTGAGCACCAAATACTTTTTTTAATTTAACCACTACTAGGTTCCCACGTTTTATACTTAACAGGTTCCATCAGCCTGATCGGAAAAGGCATTGGTGCCTAATCAGTCCTCTATAGTTAACTCATCCCACGTACCTTAGTCGTGGGATGGGTCAGTGATTAGGGATTAGTCTTTTACAAAAGACTAATTACTGGGGACGCTTTCTATCTCACCCTGTTGAAGGAGTGGGCTTTCTAACCGCCTTCTGTAAACCACAACCATCACCACAACGGTGGGAGGTTAATTTATGGAACTGCATCTACCAAGATTTTTCAAAGCGTGTAACCCAGCTAAAACCTTAGATATGGGTAATCCAGAAGACCATCCATACTATATCGATTTTTCCGCTGTCAGGGGAGGAAAGATTATCGAAGCTTTAGGACGAACCATTACCCGTCTGTCACCAGATGAACCGACCTGTCAATTGTTTACTGGTCATATTGGCTGTGGTAAGTCTACTGAGTTGTTAAGACTTAAAGCCGAGTTGGAAAAGCAGCAATTTCATGTTGTTTATTTTGAGTCCTCTCAAGACCTAGACATGGTGGATGTTGATGTCAGTGACATTTTACTGAGCATCGCTAGGTCAGTGTGCGAAAGCCTAGAAGCTATAAGCATACAGCTCAGACCCACTTACTTTAGTAAATTATTTAATGAAATCAAAGACTTTTTGCAAACTCCGATCGAGTTTTCAACAGAAGCCGAATTTTCCGTAGGCATTGCCAAGATTACAGCCAGAAGTAAAGACAGTCCTCAGCAACGCCAACTGCTACGACAGCACCTAGAACCCCGCACCCAAAGCATTTTGAATGCCATCAACGAAGAAATTTTACAATCAGCGATTCAGCAGCTGAAGTTGCTTGGCAAAAAGGGTTTGGTGGTGATTATTGATAATCTTGACCGAGTTGATAATCGCTCGATGGCTTCAGGTCGTTCCCAGCCAGAGTATCTGTTTATCGACCGTGGTACTCAGTTAAGGCGTTTGAACTGTCATGTAGTTTACACTCTACCCTTGTCCTTAATGTTCTCCAACGAGTACGAAACTCTCAAAAATCGAGTCGGTGGTGGTGTGGCTCCCAAAATTTTGCCCATGGTGCCCATACAGTTAAGGGATGGTCGTGACTATCCAGAAGGTATGGCACTGCTGCGACAGCTATTGCTAGCCCGAGCTTTTCCAATGGTTGATCCTCAACAGCGACTAAACCTGATTCCACTAGTATTTGATAGCCCAGAAACCCTTGACCGGATGTGTCGCATTAGTGGCGGTCATGTCCGTAACTTGTTAGGGTTGCTCTATAACTGTTTGCAACAGGAAGACCCGCCCTTTTCCACGAGTTGTTTAGAGGGTGTGATTAAGGGATACCGAGATGATTTGACTCTGGCTGTTGAAGATGAAGAGTGGAAGTTGCTATCTCAAGTCGTGCAACAGCAGTCCGTCAAGGGGGAACAAGAATATCAAACCTTGTTGCGCAGTATGTTTGTCTATGAATACCAAGATGAACAAGGGCGCTGGTTTGGGATTAACCCAGCGTTAGCAGAAACAGAAAAGTTTCGGTCTCTAGTTCTTTGACAAGGCTAAAATCCCTTGAGTTCCAAGGGATTTTGCCAGAGAAGGGGGTGTAGGGTCGTCAGGTTCAGGGTGCAAAGTTTGGGGTGTTCTGGAAAATTGAGATGGACTATTGATATCGAAATTAGAACTAAACCGAATTTATTAGTTTGCTCAGAACACTTTTGCTTATCATTTTTTTGTTACCTTACCTGTCAATCACCCTTTTCTTTTTGAGGGGGAACTTCAGTCTCAACGCTTGGTATGACATTAGTTTAGCCTTCAGGTTCACCCCCGTCAGGTAAGGTACATCCCCTCATGTATAACCTAGCACTTACCACCTACTACTTGGTTCAAAGGGACAAATTTTCTCCCTAATTGAGTTGAAAACTAATCTAGTCAGGACAACCGCAGCCTTTACAGGTAGAGTTACTGGGGAAATCCTGATAGTTCAACAGTTTTACCTGTTTTCGTCTAGGAACTTATAGTGTTTATCACAGTTATGAGGTACAGTCTTCTTTGAAGCTGATTCCCTGTTAGGTGCGCTTGACCTTGGCGAATTAAATTCGCCACGGGTCGCACCTGAAGATGCAGCGCATCCCTATTACCTATTACCTATTACCTATTACCTATTACCTATTACCTATTACCTATTACCTATTACCTATTACCTATTACCTATTACCTATTACCTATTACCTATTACCTATTAACTATTACCTATTACCTATTACCTATTACCTATTACCTATTACCTATTACCTATTACCTATTACCTATTACCTATTACCTATTACCTATTACCTATTACCTATTACCTATTACCTATTACCTATTACCTATTACCTAAAATCCCGAAATTGTGTACCTCATAGCTATGAGAATTGCTATATAGTTCCACCCCACTATAAAAAATGAAAAATTCCGGGAAATCACTGATATCCCGGCTAGGGACTTGAGGATAAATAAGTGAATTTATCATTGCTATTAATAATTTTAATTAAATATATTTATCAACTAAGTAGTAGTAATTACTGAACTATTTATCAAGGTAATTATGATAGACGTTTTTCTTGAGTAAGACCTGATTATGCTTATTGTTTTTTATAAGTGAAAACCCATACTTACCGATAAGTTCTGATAGTAATCTTACTATCTAGAGGGTAAATCACCCTAGTAATAGGGAATTTCTGTACCAGTAGGGGTCAAAAGGTTAGTGACATGAAGCAGCAAAATCCCCCAGAAACACTAGCCCCATACAGTGCTCGCTCTCTATTAAGCCTATCCCGGGCAATAATGTTCTCCCAAGGAGAATTTGCACTGATTTTGGTGCGATGCAACTACGAGTTATTTAGGAAGCAAATATGGCAGTATGTTCGAGAAATTACAGAGCTCACCATAGGTGAGCTAATTCTTAACAAGTCTAGTCAAACTCTATTTAGTAATATTTTTACCACCCAACAGTATGGGACAACATCTGCCCTAATGGTATCGGGTCTAGAGTCAGTTGATGGCATCAACCAGGTACTACTTTCAGCTAACCAGGTGCGAGATGAATTGCCCAAATGCTTAACCTGTCCCTTAGTGGTATGGGTAACTGACAAGGGACTTCAAAAGTTGATCAGGCTTGCTCCATATTTTAAAAATTGGGCTACTACCTCGATTCGGTTTGAACTTACCATTGACCAATTACTCGCTTTATGTTACAAGACCACAGATGAAATTTTTGCCAATATTTTGGCTAGAGACTTGGGAGAGTTTTTGCCCAACAAGGTGCTTTCTTTAGCTTCCGATTGCCCCCGACGCCAAGAATTTGAGTGGGCATTACAGGATTTGCAATCTCATGACATCAGCGTAGATTCTGTCCTACTAGCTAGCAAGCACTTTATTCTAGGGCGAGATGCCTTTGAAAATGACCAGATTAATCTGGCCTTGGAGCATTATCAGCAGAGTCTAAATTTTTGGAAACAGGATATAGGAGAATGGGCAGGCTGGTTGTGCAGTGAGGCTCCCCATTCACATGAACAATATTATAAACCGGTTAAACAGGTAAACGGATGTACAACTATCCAAGGCAGAGCTTCGAAGAAGAGAAAAGAGGGCACAAGGGACACAGGTAACTGTTTCGACCAACGTCTCGGACAAACTAAGCACTCAATCCCCCCCTTCTCTCATCCCCCCCTCACCCCTTCAGGTTTAGAACGGCTTGGTTTAGTGTTCTATCACATCGGCTTGTGCTATTGCCGTCAAGCCCAGTTGCAAGGCTCCATCGGTTGCCATCAGTGGGAGCAAGCCCAGAAAAGCTTCTGTACTGCCATTGAGGTGTTTACTACAACAGGACGCTTGGACTTGGTGGCTCAGTTGACCATAAAACTGGGAGAAGTCCTACAACACCTGGAAAATTGGACAGAATTAGAAGCTTTAGCGCTAGCGTTTCTGGCACAGCCTCAAACTCAAGATCAACCAGTTCAGCTCTCTCGAGCCTATGGCTTTTTGGCAACAGTTGCCTATGAGCAATCCCATTGGAACCGTGCTATAGACTTAGCCCTCACAGCTGTGGGTACTCTGGAGACATCTCAGCCGACTCTCAACCCTCAAAAGCTTTGCCACCGAGGTTCCTATCTGCTGCTAGCGGCTAGATCTGTGCGTCAGCTGGGCAAGCCAAAATCTGCGATTAATTATCTTGAACAAGCCATAAACCTCAAAACTATCGAGCCCAATCCTCTACAGCAGCAGCCTCAGCTGTTCATGGAACTGTTGGAGGAATTGCGTACGCTCTACTTCGAGCAAAAAGCATACCAACGAGGCTTTGAACTTAAGCAACAAAAACGCTTGATAGAACAACAGTTTAGGTTTTCTACCTTTGCTGGTATGGCTCCGTTACAGAGTGTCGGGCCAAGTCGAGAAATTGATGCAACGATTACCAAGAAAGGTTTTTGTCCATCAGCCCTAGAAATTGCAGCCGCTGGACGTCAAACCGATGTCAATAGCCTGCTCGAACGCATTAGCCGCAATGACCACAAACTAACCGTGATTCACGGGACTTCTGGGGTTGGCAAGAGTTCCCTGATTAATGCTGGTTTACTTCCTGCACTTAGCTCCAGAATTATTGGTGCTAGACAAACTTTGACGGTGGTGCAAACGGTTTACAGGAATTGGCTCGGTGAGCTGGAAAAACGTCTAGACCTTGAATTAGCAAGTACAGTCCTCTTCAAGTTTAAAGATGCCAACCTTTCACCTTCAACCGTTCAACCAACCCCAAGGGAACGCCTAGGGCGAACAACCAACCCCAAGGGAACGCTTACGGCGAAAGCCATTCTCGATAAGTTGTATCGGTGTTCCCAGCATAACTTATTAACCGTCCTGATTTTTGACCAGTTTGAAGAATTTTTTTTCCTTGCCACCGACTTAGGGCAACGGCATCAGTTTTATGATTTTTTAGCCCAGGCCCTCAATCTCCCCTTTGTAAAAATAATCTTGTCTATGCGAGAAGATTATCTACATTACTTGTTGGAATTTGAGCGCTATAAGGATCTCAGTGTCATTAACAACAATATCCTGGATCAGAAGCTGCGTTATCACTTAGGGGATCTGTCCCCAGAGAATGCCAAAAACGTTATTCACTCCTTAACAGCAGTATCTCAGTTGAAGTTAGAACCTGCTCTAATCGAGGCACTGCTAAAGGATTTAGTCACCAATACGGGAGTGGTGCGCTTAATTGAGTTACAAGTCGTGGGTGCTCAGCTACAAGCGGAAAAAATTACTACCCTTCCAGGATACCGAGCTTTGGGAGATGACCCCAAGACAGTTCTAGTAGAGCGATCGCTTTCCCAAATTATCTATGATTGTGGGCCAGAGAATGAAGATGCCGTCTGGGAGGTTTTATTCTCCTTAACCGATCAACGAGGTACCCGTCCCTTAAAAACCCAAGCTGAGTTAGCAGTCTCCAATGGTAACAACGCCACACTAACTCAAATCCCCTTGATTTTGGAAATTTTGGTAGGTTCTGGTTTAGTCTTCCGAGTGCCAGAAACACCACAAAACCGATATCAGCTAATTCATGATTATCTAGTTCTACCGATTCGTCAAAAATATAAGCAACGTACCCAATCTAATATTAAAGTACGGCTAAAACAAAGTGAGAGTCAACTGTTGCGGGTTCGTAAACAACGATTGCGTGCCATTGCCATTAGCACAGTGATGGCAGTTTTAGCAGTGACCAATGGTGGGTTGAGATGGCGAGCCGAAGCTCAACGAATCAATGCTATGCTTAGTGCGCTGAGTGCCTCTTCAGAAGCTCTTTTCGTGTCCAATAAAACCTTTGATGCTTTGCTCGAAGGGTTAAGAGCCGCAAAAAAACTACAGCAGGAAGAGCAGCAATATCTACCATCTCGAACAGTAGAGGCAGATACCCGTCTACAAGTAATCACAGCTCTGTCCCAGGCAGTTTATTCAGTTTCCGAACACAATCGACTGGAAGGACATAGTGATATTGTTTCGAGCATCAGTTTTTCCCCAGATGGTCAGTTTATTGCCTCCACCAGCCGCGATAAAACGGTAAAACTGTGGCATCCTGATGGCAAGTTAATCCAAACAATTGAAGGTCATCAAGATAGTGTAACCAGCGTATCGTTTAGTGCAGATAGTCAGTTAATTGCCTCTAGTAGCTGGGATGGCACAGTCAGACTATGGCGTCAAACTGGGGAGCTAGTCAGAACAATTACCACTGATGCTGGTCATATATACAGTGTCAGTTTTAGTCAAGATGGCCAGATGATTGCTGCAGCTGGCAAAGATAAGAAAATTCGATTATGGACCGTTGATGGCCAATTAATTAAAACCTTTTCCGGTCACCGGGGTGTAGTGCGGTCGGTAAGCTTTAGTAGAGATGGCAAGATCATTGCTTCTGCTAGTGCGGATAACACCATTAAGCTGTGGAGTCAATCGGGAACATTGCTAAATACTCTTAGAGGACATAGCGCTCAGGTTAACTGTGTAGTATTTAGTCCAGATAGTCAGTTAATTGCCTCCGCTAGCGACGATCAAACGGTCAGGTTGTGGAGTACCAATGGCAAACTAATCAAAACCTTTCCCAAGCATCAGCGATGGGTCCTAGGTGTTGCTTTCAGTGCTGATGGTCAGCTGATTGCCTCTGCCAGTGATGATAATACCGTGCGGCTATGGAACCGTGAAGGCACTTTAATAAACACCTTTAAGGGACACAGCGATGGGGTTAGTGCTGTCAGTTTCAGTCCTACTGAGCCCTTTAGTTCTCAAGACAACCTAGCCCACAGCAATTCTCATATCCCTCTACAACCATCCAACCCTCAAACTGACCAACTGATTCTGGCTTCAGCCAGCCACGATAAAACTATCAAGCTCTGGAGTAGTATTAATCAGTCTCACGTGATTTTAAGAGGGCATCAAGATGATGTACAGGATGTAACCTTTTCTCCAGACTCTCAACAGATTGCCACAGCTAGTAATGACAGAACTGTTAAGCTTTGGGATCGCAACGGTAAGCTGCTCCAAACCTTGACAGGGCATCATGATCTGGTCTATAGCATTAGTTTGAGTGCTGATGGTGAGCTAATTGCCTCCGGTAGTCGAGATGGCACCGTGAAACTCTGGCATCGTAGCGGTACTTTGATTAAGACAATAAAAGCACATCAGGACTGGGTATTGAATGTTAGTTTTAGTCCTGACTCGAAGCGGCTCGCGTCTGCCAGTCGGGACAGGACAGTCAAAATTTGGGATCGCACTGGTAAATTGATTCATACCCTCAGTGGTCATAGTGAGCGGGTTAATGCAGTTAAGTTTAGCCAGGATAGTAAGCGATTGGCATCGGCCAGTGATGATAAAACTGTAAAGCTGTGGAGTGCTGATGGGAAACTCCTGAAAACACTACCAGGTCATCGCAATTGGGTTTTGGATGTCAGCTTCTCACCTGACAACAAGTTCTTGGCAACCGCTAGTTATGATAACACACTGAAACTCTGGCGCAAAGATGGCACTTTACAATCAACCCTCAAAGGCCATACTGATAGTGTGGCAAAAGTCCGTTTTAGCCCCAAGGGCAAAATTTTGGCAACCAGCAGCTGGGACAACCAGGTTCAGCTATGGCGCTTCGACGACACCCTGATCAAAACGTTGAAAGCTGGTGAGCATCGCGTCACAAATCTTAGCTGGAGCCATGATGGAACAGCCTTGGCAGTGGCTAGTGAAGATGGGACAGTGGCCATTTGGAATTTGAATTTAGACGATCTGCTAGATAAAAGCTGCCACTGGCTAAGAAATTATCTCCAAAACAACCCAGAGGTCAGAGAAAGCGATCGCCAACTTTGTCAGCTGATGACAAACAGCTATATAAAATCGAATAATTAGTAGGTTCGAAGCGGTAATGTTAGACTGGGAAATGGTGAATAGGTAATCATTGAACAACTAACGATGAAAACCAATGACCACAATAATTTTCCGGAGGGGAAGTTGGGTGGGAGGAAAATTAATAATATGGGACTGATACCCCCAGCTTCCTTATCCTTAGTCAGGATAGGTTATTTCTTGAAATCCTAGCTAGATGGGATTATGGTGGTGTGGTGTGGTGGTATGATGGCCTGATTAGCTAATGAGGTTAGTATGGATAAATAATATCCTCACGACCCTAATCAACAACACAGATGACCCCTAAAAGGCTATAGCCATAGGGGTATCTTAAAAGGGTTAGACTACCCAAAATTGAACAAGGGGGTGTCAGTCTCAGATTGATTTGCATAGGAGCTGTCTGGCATCCCCGTTCGTTAGATTTAACTTAGCTCCTTTGCATTAGTTTCCCGACCTTAAGCGAAAGGATTATGGTAATTACAAAACGTGGCCTGGTTCTTGGTGCGACAGCAGTAGTCCTAACAACTGTAGCAGTTACAGGAGCTGGTCTTCATCTATCTCAAAGTCAGGCTTTCTTTCGCGAGAGTCCTAAGGAGCTAGTTGATGAAGTTTGGCAAATTATTAACCGCAGGTATGTAGATGCTACCTTCAACCAGGTTGATTGGGAAGAAGTTCGCCAAGATTATCTGAATCGGTCTTACAGCAGCAAGGAACAAGCCTACAAGGCAATCCGGGAAATGCTAGAGCCCTTGGACGATCCTTACACCCGGTTTATGGATCCCGAAGAGTTCAAGAATATGCAGATTGATACATCTGGGGAATTAACTGGTGTAGGTATTCAGATTGCCCTGGATGAGGAAACAAAAAAGTTGATGGTGATTTCCCCCATTGAAGATACCCCAGCTTTTAAAGCGGGAATCCTGGCGAAGGATATCATTATCAAAATTGATGGCAAGAGTACCGAAGGTATGGATGTCAACGATGCAGTACAACTGATCCGAGGCAAGCCAGGGACTTCCGTGACTTTGACCATTCAGCGAGGCCAAAAGGTAGTAGACTATCCGATCACACGAGCTAGGATTGAAATCCACCCTGTAAAGTATAGCTATCGGGAAACTTCAGATGGTTATGGCATCGGCTACATTCGCCTTTCTCAATTTAGTGCTAACGCGGCCAAGGAGATGGGGGAAGCAATCCGAAAGTTAGAAGATCAGAACGTTAGTGGCTATGTTTTAGATCTCCGCTCTAACCCTGGGGGGCTACTTTATGCCAGCATTGAAATTGCTCGGATGTGGTTTGATTCTGGTACGATTGTGTCAACAGTTAATCGAATCGGCAAAGCCGAATACCAGAAAGCAATTAATCGCTCTCTGACTAATAAACCATTAGTGGTACTGGTGGATGGTGGTTCAGCCAGTGCTAGCGAAATTCTTTCGGGTGCTTTACAAGACAATCAACGTGCCATATTGGTAGGAACTAAGACTTTTGGTAAGGGCCTAGTCCAATCCGTCCGAGGGCTTGGAGATGGCTCAGGTCTGGCAGTAACTATTGCTAAGTACCTTACCCCTAGTGGTCGCGATATTAATAAGTCTGGAATTGAACCAGATATTGTGTTTGAGCTTTCGGATGAACAGCGTAAAGACTTGCAGAAAAATCGTGACAAAGTTGGCACCTTGGAAGATGCTCAGTATGCCAAAGCGTTTCAGATTTTGATGCAGGAAATTGCTGCCAAACAAGGCTCAAGGGCAGAAGGTAAAGCTCGTTAAGCCTTAAACCTTTCACTGATTGAGAGTGGGTCGAGTGTGGCAAGAGATGGGAGATTTTATGTTACCAATTCTCCCAACTACTTCTAATTGGTAATTGGTAATTGCTAATTAGTAATTGGTAATTAGTAATTGGTAATTTGCAAACACACTACGGTTATAAATTAAGATATTTTACTGATCCGAGATTCCTTGTTCCCCTTTCCCTTTCAAGGAAAGTATGATGTCGTAAGTTTATGTCTTAGTGTTATATTTGGTAAGTTATCGGGCTTTCCAAGTAGTGTATTATGATAAAAATTTTTGCTATTCCAGACTTAGTATACATTGAGTCAGCATTGTTTTGATGGAGCGGTCTTGTTGATAATTGAGACCGTTTTTTTTGTACCACAAGTCAGAATAATTACCAAATCATGAGGATCCTAGCCCGGTTCGTCGTCAGATCAATTTCCTTACTGAGCAAAAAGTAGAGACGTAGTATGCTAAATCTCTACTGGTCTGAAACTTTACTGAATCTTTATCAAAAGCAAACTGATTTGGTATTAATATATGTAATTAACGTGAGTTAGTAAAAATGCCTAATTCCGTAAATAAATAGGGGGTTAAGTAGATTCATGTCATTTAACCTCATAGTATTTTTTGATATCAAAAATCTACCACTTAATTAACCAGCATATGACTACCTCAAAGTCGATGAAAGAAAAATCAGTCCCTTTCATTCGAGCAGCAGTTGTTGTTTTAGGAACCTCAGTTGCTTTACAAGCCACTGCTTTAGAACCGGTGAGTGCAGCGACTTTTTCTGTAGGAAATAGCACTGGTGGTTTATTTGTAGCCGACTTTTTCCCACCAGGAGAAATCATAGATTTGCCATTTCCGGGTCAAAGTTTTACGCCCAATGTACCAGGTGATGCGGGGAGTGGCACAGCTCCCACATCCGGTTCGGTTTTGTTAAACTCATTTACCCTAGGCACTCAAAATTCGGGTATTGCCTATGTCTTTGACTCGCGATTCACAGGTATTCCTGCTGATTTATCCAGTCAAACGGTAGGAGTAAATGGTTTATTGGGGAGTAGTACCTCAGTCAGTAACGGTACATATAAATTTGCTGAAAATGGGCTCAAACTGGCTGACGTATCAGCAGAATACTTTGTTTATATAGATACCCGAGTAAACTTTGAGTTGGCCCAAGGAAACCCCTATACTGGTGGGACTGGGTTTGCTGCTGAAGACCCGATTAATCGTGATCCAACCTACATACTGGGGAGCGAAGCAGGGTTGGATGACCCGGATTTAGTGTTTTTTGCTAATTTGACCACTGTACCAGAACCTGTTTCAGGGCTGGGATTATTGGCCTTAGGTGCTTTAGGTACTGGTTTAACCCTTAAGAAAAAGCTAGTTTAGTTTGCCTCACAATCTAATTAGCTACAATAATTAGTCATACAAACCCCACTTGCTTCTGTTGTGGGGTTTGTTGTAAGCATTCAGCCCTCAGCTAATTGGCTACAGATGGTGCTACTTGAGGTGCTATCACCCATCTGAGCCTACTGATCAAAGAGGCTAGACTATCAATGAACCAACGATCAGCAGTAGTCCAGTTGAATAAAACTGCTGGAGACTGCGGAGCACTTGGCAATAGCGATCGCTATTTCCAAAAATCCGTGCCACCCAATCAGGGCCAGGGAGATGCAATAACTCTTTCCTCAGCTTTGCCTTGTAACTAAGCAGGCTTTCGGCTTCATCACCCAACCAGGATTCAATCGATTGGGATGTGGTAAGGGTAGCAGTCATAACCATAAGAGTTCATAGAAAAGTCACTCTACTTTTATTTTGACAATTTCTGATTGGGAAAGGGGCTTTAATAATAACTAATAATAACTGACTACTTACAGCTAGTTTTTGGATAATTTGTATTTCTATGGTAAGCCTCCATACAAATGACCCCTAAAAACTGATAAAAAATTTACGAATACTTCACCCTAAAGCTGGTATTATCTATACTCAGTTGTGTAACTAAATAGGGATAATATAAGTAAAGTTGTCGAAGAAGTACAACTGTTAACAAAAAAGCTAACCAAGAGAGGCGTGAGTGATGGCAACTACGACCATTTCCCAACGTGACCTTTCAGCTCTCAGTGCAGAGGACGTTGCCAAATTGGCTGCACGTCTAGAGCTGGATGATTACTCTGGCGCATTTGAAGGACTCAAAGATTGGCATCTACTGCGGGCACTGGCGTTTCAGCGTCCAGAGTTAGCACAACCTTATCTCTATTTACTGGACATGGAAGCTTACGACGAGGCGTGAATAAGGGTAGAAAAGTTTTAATTGGTGTATGTGGGGGCATCGCTGCCTATAAAGTTTGTGAGGTTGTTTCTACCCTATTTAAGGCGATCGCTGAAGTAAGGGTGATTTTAACCCAGGGAGCTGAAAAATTTATCACTCCTTTGACTCTAAGTACCCTCTCTCGCCATGCAGCTTATACAGACAACGTATTCTGGCAAGCAAAGCACGAACGCCCGGTGCATATTGAATTAGGGGAATGGGCAGAAGTATTGGTGATTGCTCCTCTGACCGCTAATACCTTAGGTAAGTTGGCTTATGGCTTAGCAGATAACTTACTAACCAATACGGTTCTAGCGTCTAGTTGCCCTATTTTGTTGGCACCAGCGATGAATACAGATATGTGGAAGCAGCAGTCAGTGCAACGAAATTGGCAACAGCTGTTAAGTGACCCCAGGTATCATAGTGTTGGTCCAACAGCAGGACGGTTAGCATGCGATCGCATTGGTGCAGGACGGATGGCAGAACCAGAGGAGATAATCGCCTCTATCCAATCCCTGCTGTACACTGGTGGCAAACGAGACTTAACCGGTAAACAAGTCTTAATCAGTACTGGTGGCACTCGGGAATATATAGATCCAGTACGCTTTATCGGGAATCCCGCCACAGGCAAGATGGGACTAGCCCTAGCCCAAGCTGCCAGAAATCGGGGAGCAGTTGTCACCCTAGTTCATGGACCGGCTACTTGGGAAGCACCGATGGGTATCCGGACAGTTCCAGTAGTTAGTGCTACTGAGATGCATCGGGCAATGCTAGCAGATTTTCCCAATGCTGATTTGATTGTGATGGCAGCAGCGGTAGCAGATGTAACCCCCGGAATCTACCAGGATATGAAGATACCGAAGCATGGACTTCCTGCTGCTCTACCCCTAAAACCGGTGCCAGATATCCTAGCTGAATTGGGACGACTGAAACAGCCCCATCAGTACTTAGTTGGATTTGCAGCACAGACTGGAGATATTATCAAACCTGCGTTACAAAAATTAAACAAAAAGCGATTGGATGCAATTGTAGCTAACCCAGTTGACAAACCAAACGCTGGTTTTGGCAGTGATACCAACCAGGCAATTTTGATTGATAAAACAGGACGGCATCAACAGATTAATCGCTGCACTAAATTAGAGTTAGCTCACCGTTTATTTTATTTTATCCAAAACAGTCCCGAGGACAATAGTAATGTAAAGTATCAAATAATTACTAGATAACTAGTATTACTATAAGTAGTCGGACACAAGTTTTGGGCTCTTTGTAAAGTTTTGTAAGCACAGCCAAAACGCTTCAGGGTAAGCGCAAGAAAAAATTGCCCATAATGTGCATTGGCTGGATATCGGTTGAGCGTGGCTCGAAACCCCTATAATCTGGTAGAACTTTATTCTCAATAGAGTTGGCTTGTTGATAATAATGCCCTTTTTTTCTCAATAAGCTACAGCTTATTGATTCTTGCGCTTACCCTGCCAAAACGCTTGTGGCACAATAATAAATAATAATTAGCCTTGTTGTTACATTTATTAATACAGAACTGTTAGTGATCTACTTTAAACTAGTAGATATAATAATTCCAATCAAAAATAGACTTTTTGTATTATGTCTACACGTTTATCTACTACTCTTATAATTCCACTTATTGCCTCGGGACTATTAACGGCATTCCTTCCTAGAGCAGCTAGGGCAGAAAGACCTACCTGGGGTACTGGTTCTGGTTGGTCAGCTGTTAGCACAACTAGCCGGACAGCTTGTGAATTAAAAGCACTCGAAAAATTCAAAAAGTACGAAGCTGCAGGAAAGTTACAAAACGGAACTGTAAGACGTTTGCGAATGTCTGGTGTAGAAGGTCGAATGCAGGGTAAAGATGCAATGTTCGTTTTACTTTGTGCCCCTGATGGAGATGCTGTCTATGTATTCGACGTTTGTCCTGTGAGTGTTTGTAGAGAAAGTTCAGTAATTAATTTGCGTAATGAATTGGGTCAAACGATGGTTTGGTAATAACGCCCAAGAACATTTGTGTTGGCTTACGCTATCGCGATGCTGTTGGCGAAATATAACTTCACACGCTGAAACCCTTGTGATTTAGCGATCACTCATCAAACCATTATGTAGTTTTGTTAAGCGAATAACAGCATAATAATGCTTTCAGAAAGCGCGGTTTTATACACACTATGTTCGGTAGAGTCCCTTTTTTTTGAGTTATGACCCGATTTTGAAAACATCGGGCATAACTCAAAAAATTGGACGGAATTGACCGGTGATATCGTCTTATAGATAAGGATACTAAAGACAGAACATAAAATTTTTTCCAAAGTCCAATCAACTGTAAATCAATAGCAATCCTAAATCAATTGAGAGAATGTTTGTTCCCTGTTCCCTACTCCCTGCTCCGAAGTCCCTGTTCCCTTTGCTAAACTAATTAGCTCAATGTTTCCACTAACTTAGCTACTCGTTCTTTAATTTCATCTCGGACACGGCGAAACGTCTCTAGTAGTTGCCCATCAGGATCATCAAGCTGCCAATCTTCAAACACATCTCGTAATACCCAGGCTTCTGGTAAATTAACACCACAGCCGCACAAGGAAATTACAGCATCATAGTCTTCAGCCTTGAAATCCTTTAAAGGATTAGACGTCTGGTCTCTAATATCTATATTAATTTCATCCATTACTTGAATTGCTGTAGGATGAACTCGGCTTGCTTCTAGTCCAGAACTAGTAACAGAAATCTTTCCTTCTCCTAAGGTTCTAGCAAACCCCTCCGCCATTTGAGAGCGGCAGGAATTTCTTTTACAAACAAACATGATTTGTTTCATAGTAATTTGTTAGTTTTTAGTTGTTAGTTTTTAGTTGTTAATTTTTAGCTAGCTATGGTTTTATTGAATATCCCTAAATCCATGGGAAAGTTGCCGATAGGCAATCACGGCTAATTGCGCTCCTACAATTGGGGCAACCCAATAAATCCATTGATGTTGCCAAATCCCAGCTACTAGGGCTGGCCCCAATGAACGGGCTGGATTCATGCTGGCACCGGTAATTGGTCCGAAGCAAGCGGCTTCTAATGCTACGGTTAAGCCAATAGCCAAACCAGCAAAGCCAATGGGAGCACGGCGGTCGAGACCAGAGCCTAAGATCACAAACATTAAGATAAACGTGAGTACTACTTCCAGGACTAAGGATTGAAACCAGTTCCCTTGTAGAGGCAGAGTTGCGCCAAGATCAGCAACATACCCCAGTGTCAACAACAGTAATGTTGAAGCAGCGATCGCACCAATACATTGAGCCAGGATATAAGGTAACACTTTGCGAGCGGGAAAAAAGCCACTAGCCCAGAAAGCAAGAGTCACAGCTGGGTTAATATGGGCATCGCTAATATGTCCTGTGGCATAGATTAAAGCAGCGACCACTGCTCCAAAAACAAAACTGACGCCCAGATGAGTTAAGGCTCCACTAGTGATGTGATTAACCATGACAGCACCAGTGCCAAAAAAGACTAAGATAAATGTAGCCATGCCTTCAGTTACTGCCTCTCGCCAGCAATGGGATATTAAGGGCCCGAGAGTTTGTTTGGGTATCAGTTTGCGGATTCTCATTTAATGGTGATCTAATTTATCCACAGCAGGAGGATGTCACAGTATTGGATTCCTGCTGAGAATTGTCGGTAATCTTGAGATTCATCTCGGGTGAAGTATCTTCGACGTTCACCACAAATACTTCCCAGCGGTTACCATCTGGGTCACTTATCCAAACTTTATCCTGGATGGCATAGCAACAGTGAGTGTTCTTTTCCTCTAACACCTCTAGTCCTGCAGCTTGAAAACGCTTGATCTGAGCTTGTACGTCTTCTGTCGTTTCAACCTGTATACCTAGATGAGATAATGTCCCACCAGAGTGCATGTTGGGGTTGAGTTCTAGGGTGAGATTGAGGGGCGGATTTGCCAAATCAAATTTGGCGTAGTCAGCTTTGTATTTAACTGGAGATACACCAAACATTGCCTGGTAAAAGGTGACAGATTTGTGAAGGTCAGTGACATTCAGGGAGACATGAGTTTTGAGAGTAGCCATGAAGAACCCTCCTGTTTTACTAATTAGTTAATCCTAATATATCAAAAAAAATTGATTTATTGCTTAAACAATAGTTAAGCCATCGGCTGAATTGGCTAATGGTATTGGGCTAATGGTATTAGGTACATCAAAAGCAGTCTAGACCCTAAGCTAGTCTGAGCAACAACTACGGGTAGGTACCATCACAGCTGTGCGACGAAATTCTGCCAAATATTGCTCTAAAACCACAAACTGGGGCAAATTCAGGCTGTAGTACATCCACCTTCCCTGTTGGCGGGGGCGAATCAAACCAGCTTGTTTAAGGGTTTTGAGGTGAAATGATAGTTTTGATTGCTGGACATTTAAGCGATCGCATAAATCACAAACACACAACTCTTGCGATCTCAGTAGCTCAATCACTGCCAGGCGCAGGGGATCGGAAAGAGCATGGAAGCCAGCGAGGATAGTAGTGGAGTCTGGAGCAGAAGTGGCTTGCATCAATTTTTATTGAATTATTCTGTGGGTTGGACATCGATAAATTTAAGTAATCGCACTTTTGGTTCAGATAGATTACTATACTTCTTAGCTGTGTCTTCTATTTGCTTCAGTTGTCCTAGTGCTTTGCTACAAGAGAAACCAAATTGAGCTTTGACGCGATCACTACCATCGTTAAGCGCAGTTCGAGATAGTGCCACAAATTCCGACAGAGAATAGTCTTGCTCAGCATTAAAATATTTCTTGACTACTAGAGAAGGAGAATAGCAAAGTTCCTGATAACCATCAGGCCATTCAATCTGGAAGTGAGTTTCAGGCATCTTCTTATCTGATCGGATTTTATATTTTAGACTTGGAATTTTTTATTTAATTAATTATAACGATAAACTTGAACAAAGACTTGCCGTCCAGTCAAGGGCTAACCTCTGCTTCCTTTTGCTTTTAAAAATACCCTTTCCCGCATTTACAGCGACCAATTTCAAAAATACTAAACTGAAGTTTCTGGCAATATTTCTCAGTCAACCAGATCCGGTATAATTGGAATCTGTGGCACACATATAACGTTTAGGCGACCCATGTAGCGGTCGCGGTTATCGGTAATTTGTGGTATTGAAAACACTAGCAATTGTTAAAAGTCTTTAACAAACTCTGAAACAATCTCATCCCATCGATATTGCCTAACATCGGATCAGCTGCTCGTTCTGGATGGGGCATCATACCCAAAATTTTGCCAGTGGTATCACAAATTCCGGCAATGTTATTTAGGGAACCATTGGGATTACCTATTGTCTCTATCTCTCCTGAAACAGTAGCGTAACGAAACAATACTTGACCATTGTCTTCGAGAGCTTTGAGAGTTTCAGCATCAGCGTAGTAGCGCCCTTCACCATGGGCAATAGGTAGACTTATAATTTCTCCTGGGTGATAAGCTGTAGTCCAATATAAATCATTGCGCTCTACTTTAACTGGAACGCGATCGCAAATAAAATGTAAGTCCCGATTTCTGACTAATGCCCCTGGTAACATCCCCATTTCGGTCAGCATCTGGAAGCCATTACAAATGCCCAAGACAAATTTACCCTGTTTAGCATGGTCTACCACCATTGGCATCACTGGAGAAAACTGAGCAATTGCGCCACAGCGCAGGTAATCCCCATAGCTAAAGCCCCCAGGGAGTACCACCACATCTAAGTCAGAAATATCGGTTTCTTGATGCCAAACCATCCTGGTTGGACATTGGAGTAAGCTAGTTGTAACATAGGCCATATCGCGATCGCAGTTTGACCCAGGAAAGACCACCACCCCAAATTTCATGCTTCCACTCCTAGTTGTGCTGACATCTCAACCAATTCAAAGCGATAATTTTCAATAACTGGGTTGGCTAAGAGCTGGTCGCAGATCTGATTCAATTGCTCTCGCGCCGTATCTTCATTAGCAGCACTCAGCCTCAGTTCGATATATTTACCAATACGCACCTGTTCTACACTCTCGTAGCCTAGCTGCTTCAGTCCTGACTCAACAGCTACACCGGCTGGATCCAATACGGAATTTCTAAGTGTAACATAAATAGAAGCCTGATATTTTTTAATCACAACTCTCCCCTTTCACTGTATAATGATAATGGATATAATATCAAGGATGAACGATCAAGGATTAAAAAAGTCTATCAATTAGGTTACTGATAGGTTACTGAGCAACTAGTATTTTTTTGAGCTAGTATTTTTTGAGCTAGTATTTTTTTTAGCTGCCACAGCGTGTAACTAGGGCTAGCCTAATCCTGGGATTTGGGCACAGCCGCGATCATTATTGCTCATGATCCGTTGATCATTAATCCTTCTTTACAGTTTGAACCAACAAGCACCATTAACATCAAAAAATTTCTAGGATATTAAAAAAAGATTAATGAAAGGCCAACGCACCCGCTCCCAAGAGCGAATTCTGAAACTGCTCACAACCTTGAATCGGGCTATGTCGGCCCAAGATCTTTATGTCGAGCTGCGCAAACGTAAGCAATCTATGGGTTTGGCTACAGTTTACCGCGCTTTGGATGCTTTAAAACTGGAAGGAATGGTGCAAGTCCGGACTCTTGGTAGTGGAGAATCCCTCTACAGTGGTGTACAAGAGGATCAACATCACCTCACTTGTCTCAATTGTGGCATGTCTATTCCCATTGAGGAATGTCCCATACCTCAATTACAGAAGAAGTTGCAAAATTCTTATCAATTCACTATTTTTTACCATACCTTGGAATTTTTTGGATTATGTGAACAGTGTTCTGTAACCAATGCTACAGAATATCAAGATTCAGAATGAGATAATACCGTAATCACCTAAAACAGCCCTGCTAACAGAAGCTTGGTGATGCTGGCGACGCCCTTACCTAACCAAAGACACCATATCAGTACAATGTACAATGTTCCATTGTACACAGATTAACTGTCGTCTACATCATTAACATAAAAAGCTTAAAAAGCTTAAAAAGGGGTGATAAGTACTGTAGAGGGATAGTCTCAATTGGCTTTTGCCAGACTTTCAGCCTCGAAGGTGCTAATTGATTTTAACAGGTGCTTGTGTTATGGCTAATATCAGGGAAGTTGTACAAAAAGCACTCAAAACTCGCTATTTGAGTGTGACAGAAGAAGATAAGCTACGGCAGCTTCTAACCAGAAAATATCCACTGGAAGACTTAAATGCCTTCATGAAGCTACAGCTAGCTGTGATGAATGGTTATGTTAAGCAAGAATCTCGTGAGATGTTCTGTTCCAAGGAACTTTCTCAAGGGATTTAGCTAAGACCGCGATTCATCCCACACCTCAATGCGCATTGAGGTGTGGGATGAATCGCGGACAGGAACTGTGTTGCATAGGTTGAAGAATGCTATAATGAAAATAGTAGGGAAGACAAATTAAGAGCTAACCGCCACCTACGTACCTCAAAATTGAACTTTTTTGTGTTGTTCCGGTGGGTCGGGGCATCCCGGAGACGAAACCTTAGAATAGGGTTTGAAGTTACCGTAAGATCAGGTCGCCTTTTTGGGTTGTAGGTTATGCAGAAAAGGTTTAAAACTATTGTTATAAAGGCGACCTGATCTAAGGTTTCGTCTCTTGCCTTAATCATAAAGTTTTAACTCTTTACCCATAGCCGACTAACCATAAAGGCTGCCCTATTCTTGCGGTAACTTCTGACCGTATCGTTAATAAAGCTTGCCGAACGCGCCCCGCGTGGCCTACGGCCTTGTATCCTAACCAATGGGCGGAGTTGGCAAGAAGCCCACACTGACCTATCGGTTCAGTGTGGGAGTATGTCACGTATTCTGTGGTTATACCACCGCCAACGGGTTAAAACTTCGTTGGCTAAAACCGCTGTCAATAGACTCCTATATCCCTTGGCTGTCTTAACAGCTATCGATTTGCTTCATTGGCAGATTTTTTAGGTTTAGGCAAAAGCCCCACCTAAACGGTGCTCCCCGTTTAGGTATGGGTAATTGACACTGAAATTTACCTTTGATTCATGTCAATACCTAGGGAATTGGGGTTAACTTTGTCTCCATCACCGACAATCGAACGCATCCCTTCAATGGTTGCCGGAATGCTGCGAGGATCCATAAACATCACTTTACTACTCTCGCTAGTACCAACTTGCATACCCATATCGATATAATTCTGAGCCAGTAAAAACTGGAGGGCATCACGAGCATTCGGGTCATTATCAAGAGTCTTAGCCACAATTTTGAGAGCCTCAGCAGTGGCTTGTGCCTTGAGAACCTGCTGCTGTCGTTCTGCCTGAGCTTTCAGAACTATTGCCTGTTGTTGGGCTTCAGCGTCCATAATCGCAGCTTTTTTACGGGCTCCAGCATCTAACTCTAGTGCCTCGGCCTTACCTCTGGCAGTGTTAACCGCAGATTCTCGTTCCCCTTCAGAGGTCAAAATTGCCGCCCGTTTACGCCGTTCTGCGGACATCTGTAACTCCATTGAGTCCTGCACTGCCTGAGATGGCACAATGTCCCGCAGTTCCACCCGGGTGACTTTAACTCCCCAAGGATCAGTGGAAATGTCTAATTCCCGCAGTAGGGTTTCATTGATTTGAGAGCGAGCAGTAAAGGTTTGATCCAGTTCCAGTTTCCCCATTTCAGCTCGAATCTGGGTCAGCACCAAATTCTGCATGGCGGAGCGCAGGTCTTCAACCTTATAGTAGGCTTTCTCCATATCCATGATCCGCCAGTACACCACAGCGTCAACGGTAATGGAAACATTATCGGAGGTGATACAAGGCTGAGGTGGCACATCAAGGACTTTTTCCCGAATGGTTTGCTGGAAAACCACCCGCTCAATCACGGGAATGACAAAGTTGAGCCCAGGTTCGAGTTTTTTGCCACTATATTTTCCCAATCGTTCCACTAAGGCTTGGTTTCCTTGATTAATAATCTTGACGGAACCGAAAAGACCTGAACCGCCCAAAGCTAAAAACACAAGCAAAAACCACTGTGACACGCTCTTTCCTCCATTTCTGGTAGTGTTTTACAAATTTGTTGTTAGAGGGGGAGCGGATGGGTGGGGGAGGGCAGAAAACTGATTTAGTCTGATTCTCAAGTGCTTGAAGCTGACTCTATTCCCATCTGCCCAACCTGACTTTTTAACCTATCTTTTGTCAAAAAACAGTGGACTGGGTTAGAAGGGAGACTCCCAACAACTAGTCACTAGGGGGAGTAATAAATCTACCGTTGACTCTATTACCCCATCACCCTATTAACCCATCACTATCCCCTGAACCTGGCAGAGCACCCTTGGTCGATCAACTTCAGTCATGCAATAGGTGATGAGGCACAACAATCAGGGTAGTGCCTTCCCTACGCACTACGTAGACTTTTTGGTTGGGTGCGATCGCATCTGCATAGTCTTCACAACGGGCACGCCATGAGTTGCCTTCATAGAGTACCCGCCCAGTTTGCCCTGGCAGAATTTCTGTCAAGGTTTGAGCTTCCATCGCATCCAAATTTTTGCCCACTCTAGCAGGGGGCATCAGGCGACGGGATAAAAAGACTGAGGCAGTGGAAAGCAGCAACCATAACCCCACTTGTAGGGTATAAGATATGGGCAAAATCGAGATCACAAATGCTACGACCAAAGCACTGATGCCCATCATGAAAGCAACAAATGCTGTTGGCACAAACAGCTCGACTAAGCACAGCATTGACCCGGCAATTAGCCAAAGCATCGAGGAACTTACCATCGGCTCATAATATACAGGGTATGGGGTAAGTAGTTGCGGGTAACTCTAATTTATTTTGTCTGACGTCAGACAAAGATATAGGTTGCTGAGTTATGTTAATTTTCTTGAATCTACTAGACAACTTTGAGAGAAAATGTTTAAAAGCTCAAACAACCCCTCTTGTGACATACTCCTAAACTGAACTCGCCGAGTCAGTGTAGGCTTCTTGCCAACTCCACCCAACGGGAACGGATACAAGGCCGTAGGCCACGCGGGGCGCGTTCGGCAAGCAATATTTACGACACGAGATGCCCCTCCGCGCCGGAACAATACAAAAAAGTTCTATTTTTAGGTAGTAGGTGGCGGTTAGCTCTTAATTTGATTACCCTACTATGTTCATTATAGATGATCACAAAGTATCAAAGTTCTTGTCTGCCATTCATCCCACGCCGACATGCAAGTGGGGACGTGGGGCATAAGCGCGGACCAATGCTAATTTATCTCAGCCGTCTAGAATTTGACCGTATAGCCGTAAATTAACTTCATAGGTATTAGCCGTGGATCGTTATCTTTGGGCAGTTGGTTCTGCTGCCGTAGAGCTACCAGTTGGAGAACAAGTGGCAGACCGCTACCAGGTAGTTGCCCCGCAAATTTGGCAGGATATGCAGCCAGAACTGCCACCGGATTTTCCCGAACAAATCAACGGCCATATCCTTCCTTACCTACGCTTGTATCCCCACTGCCTCCATGTGCCAGAGGTTTATGGGATATGCCAGTTGCCACAGCAACGGAATTTTCTGTCTACACCTGGTCAAGATGTAGTCATTTTGCTAGAAAATGCCCCCATTGATGCCAATGGCAACTTATATCCCTCAATGGAGTCGATGTGGACTTCTGCTACCGCAGTGCGTCAAGTCTATTGGCTTTGGCAAATTTGGGAATTATGGATACCCTTATCAGAATTGGGTGTGGCTTCTAGCCTGTTAGTGCCAACTAATTTGCGAGTTGAAGGGTGGCGGCTGCGACTGCGGGAATTATATCGCGATACAATGGCTGATACGAGTCTATCACCAGTTGTACCGTCTAATGGTCTAGAGGATAGGGGATTTGATACATTGGTTTCCCGAGACTCCCCTGCCGAACCGACTTCTGTGAGTGAACCCTCTGTGGATGCTAGTCTTAAACAGCTAGGAGAGTGCTGGGAAGCTTGGTGTCGCACAGCTTCAGTTTCTGTGGCGGATCCGCTACAAGCTATTGCCCAACACCTGCAAACTGAACACCCCTCCTTAAGTGCGATCGCATCCCAACTTAATCACCTATTACTTGAGCAAGCTGCTCAGCACCCGTTGCGGTTACAGATTGCTGGTATCACCGCAACTGGTTCAAGTCACAGCCACAATGAAGACAGTTGCTATCCCACTAAGGCTGACTTGATTAAGCACCCAGAGCAACCCCAAGACCCCTTGATTCCCCACCTGTCGATTATTTGTGATGGCATTGGTGGTCACGAAGGGGGGGAAATTGCTAGTCAGTTAGCACTACAGTCGATTAAATTACAGGTTCGGGCATTACTGGCTGAGTTGAACGAAGATCCGGAGCTGATGACACCAGAACTGGTAACTGAGAATCTATCAGCAATTATCCGGGTTGCTAATAACATGATTTCTTCTCGCAACGATCAACAAGAACGAGAATCCCGGCGTCGCATGGCTACTACCTTAACCCTAGCGCTACAACTACCCCAAATGGTGAATACACCAGAAGGGAAAACCAATGGTCACGAAATCTATATCGCTAGTGTAGGAGATAGTCGTGCTTACTGGCTTACTCCCGACTATTGCCAGCAGCTAACTGTGGATGATGATGTGGCTACTCGGGAGGTCAAGCTTGGTCGTAGTCTTTATCGACAAGCGTTGCAGCGATCTGATGCACAAGCACTCACTCAAGCCTTAGGGACAAAGGAGGCTGAATTACTTCGTCCCACTGTGCGACGCTTTATTTTGGAAGAAGATGGCTTGCTGCTGCTGTGTTCCGATGGCTTGAGCAACAACAACTTGATTGAAAAATTTGGTCGAGATTTACCCGAAAAAGTCAATAGCCACCGACTTTCCGTGGAATCGGCGGCTGAGTCTTTAATTGACCTGGCCTTTAAACATAATGGTCAAGATGACATTTCGGTGGTGCTAACATACTGTGCTGTCTCTCCCCAATATCCGACAGTGCTAAATTTGGGAGACATCTCTAGCTCTAAAGAACTACAGGTGGTTAATCTGGGGCAGCAAACCGCTCTGACTCCATCACTACCAGCGGAAATAACCACAACCAATGATAATAAACCCGAAACCACCCGCTCATACCGGGATTGGATAAGAGCCTTGTTTGGGCTGCTGGGGGTAGTCGGTATACTAGTTGGTGCTGGGGCTATTTTACTGACTACCCAATGGATACTAGCTCCTGAGGGCTTCCAGAAAATGCGCGATCGCTTTTTACCATCACCCGATCCAAATCTACCACAGTCTTCACCTACCGAGCAGGAGCTCCCAGACAACTAAGGGTGAAACTAAGGGTGAAAAAACCTTACATTATAATTTTCACCGATAATCACCGGCATCAGACCAGGGAAGCAATTCCAATAAACCTAAATTTTGTTGATGCTCACAACTGTGCTAAATGTAAACAACCCACTCTGTGAGACAATAAGAAGGTTGCCTGAGCCCACCCTAGCTTAGGTAAGGGATGTCCGTATAATAGTTAGAGTTACTTATATGAAAGTTGGCGATCGCGTCCGAGTCAAAGAATCAGTTGTGGTATATACCCATCCCGAACACAGAAATAAACCTTTTGATATTAAAGGTCTCGAAGGGGAAGTTACCGGAATAATTTCTGAGTGGCAAGGTAGGCCCGTCAGCGCCAATTTACCAATACAAGTCAAATTTGACAAAAAATTTAAAAAAGTTCACTTCCGTGAAGATGAACTAGAAATTATCCCCTAGGCGGCTATATTATTAGCTAATACTATAGAAACCAATCATAATCACCATCACAGGGATTTTTAAACAGGTCTGCACGGATAGGATTAAGTTAGATTCTTACTGTATCTATTGATATCTATTACTATCCGTGTTTACTTTAATTAGTTAAACCATCTTTTAAGATAATAAGCTAGACTTGTAGTCTAATCTACCTCTGAGTTGCGGCGACTGAACCAACGAAAAATGTTGATGTCACCGCGCATTTTTTCTAATTCCTCTTGATGGCTTTGTGCTGTAAAATAATACCACTGGCAATAGTCTTCAAATTCTTGTCGATGCTCTACTTCCTGGCTAAAGTCATAAGCTAGCTGGTAAGTGGCAAACATATCGGCTGCTGGTGGTGGTGCTGGGACAATCCGTTGGAATTCTTCTGGCATAGTAACTAGGCAAATAATCAAGGATAATATTTCAGCAATAATGTCATACCCAACCACGAATGCGATAAGCGACTATACCAATGTATTCCTTGATAGCACGGGTAATCCTAGACAATTGCTCAGCATTTGGCAGAGAATGTAGCAAAGCAGCTTGACTACTGCTGCTAGGTTCATCCAGTTCATGTTGGGACACTAGAAAATCTGTTGGTGCTGGGATCACATCAATACCCTGACGCCGGAACACTAGGACAGAACGAGGCATATGGATGGCTGAAGTTACCAATAATACCTTGGGAAAATCCCGCTGATCCAAAATTTTCCGCACATTGACCGCATTTTGGTGAGTGTTTAAAGACCTAGACTCTTGAATGATAGCGGCTCTTGGAACACCCAGGTCTTCTAGAATCTGTGCCATGTCTTCTGATTCAGGAGCCAACCGTTGTGAGGATTGACCAGACTCGGAAGAAAGTCGTTGGCTAGAGTTATTACTACTGGAACCCCAAACAATCCGACCACCAGCAGGAATCACCCAGGGAGCTTTCCCTTCACGGTATAGCTGAGCACCATAGAGAACGCGATCGCCTGCTTCATCCACTTCTGGAGTAGGTCGTGGTGGAAAAGGTGGTTTAGTCGCTCCCCCCAAGATCACAATCGCATCAGCCTCAGGTAATTCTGAATTAGGAATATATTGCCACTCCAGAGAGCGTATTAAGCTGTTAGTCACCCAAGTATTACTTGAGACCAACAACACAATTAATGCTAAAGCCACCGGTATCGGAACCCAGCGAGGGTTGCGCCACGACATTACTAAAGCTACTACCAGTAGCACACAAGCCAGGCCCAAGGGATACAGAAAGAGTGGCAATAGCTTTGAGAGAAATAGAAACATGTTAGATTTTAGTTCTAAGTCGGAAAGTACTCAATCCAAAGCAAGTTCTTCTAGATTAGCCCTAGCTTAAATCTCTTGGTATTTTCTTTTGACCAATAAGCAATAATTAATTACTCTTGCTTAACGTCTAAAAAATCTACTAATAGGATTGAGTGACCCTTCTGAGCGGCTCTTTTCTCTAGCTTGTCGTTCTTGTACAGCTAAACGGATGCCCGTTAAGTCAGAACTACCTTCCTCGGTATACTCTGCTTGCTGGGGTTGTGAGTCCCTGGGTTTGTCTGGGTGGTGCCACCAGTCAACTATCAAACCACCGGCGAAAGCGCCAATGCCACCAAATAGTAAGCTGAATTCGATTGGGTATCCCAGAAAGGCAAGGGCTAAGATAAAAAACACCAAAATTTGAAGCCCGCTTAAAAAACCGTCTTTCTTACCGTTCATGTGATTAAATATAAGGTATGTAGCTGTTTTGTTTCTAGGTTAGAGGTTAGAGGTTATAGGTTATAGGGACTAGCTCGCGACCATCCCTTTGCCGCTTATCCTGTTATTTAACCTTCCCCCTGTGCCATATCAACGCATTATATTTTACCAAAGCCAATTAAACTAAAACGATTAGTCACAAGTGCCGCTAGAGCAGCTATTGGGTTTCAGCTTTTCGAGAAAGTAACCATAGTCTTTCTCAACTTGATCAGCATAAGTCAAAGCCACTTCCCTTACCAATTGCCGAAACTCCTTGTGGCGACCGTCAGTCAACTCATCCACCTGTTTGTCTATGGAATAAGGCACTAAGGCAGCATCAAAATCTTTGTCAGCTCGGGCGTGAGCTGTTGCTAACACTTGACCCCATTGTTCAGCTAGCTTAACAAAACGTTTCTCTTTGGTTAGCTCAGTGATATCAAAGGTTTCCTTAAATGGCGATCGCTCTCGCACTGAGTAATACCCATCCCCAAGTTTCATCCAGCCCAGGTGATTATCGGTGTGCTTGGTTAAGGCTCGATAGGCTAAAGCATGACGTTGACCCTCATTGTTAAAATTTTTATCATACTTTTCCCGTTCCTGCTGACTCAGGTAATCATAGGCAGTAGGGGAAGATTGGAATTTAATGTCCAAGATCCGGTCATCATCCTGGGAAGAGGTCTCACCCTCAATCAGGAGATAATAGCGTGGTATTCCTAAGGAACCAGTGCCAGCCAGTAAACGTTGCGCAATATCTTTGACTCGGAAGTAGTTTTTATCATATTTAAACTTTTTTGTCAAGGTTTTCTGATAATCTGCGATCGCATTCTCAATATCCTGTCGCTCGGAAGCAGTAGGTTTGCCTAACTTAACCTTGGATAGATTGAAGCGACGCTGATTTGGGTCCAGTTCTGTCCATTTTTTCAACATTTTTTGGCGGCTTTCGCTGGCTTCGACTCCTTCTAGGAAGTCATCCAACTTCCCATAAGTATTGTCTTTAGTGAAGTAAGTCTCCAGTTCACGATCATTACCGCGATAGGAGGCCATAGTATCAAGATAGGACTCACTAAAGGCATCAATCCCGTTGTTCTGTTCCTCAGCAGACAAACCATTCTGACGACCGACCAATGCTAAACTAGCTGCCATGCGCCAGACATCATATTGGTAATCGGCAATAATTCCATCATCAAAGTCATCGAGTGAGTAAACGATTTCCCCTCGATTATTATCATATGCCCCAAAGTTCTCGGCATGCATATCCCCCGATAACCAAATCTTGGTTTTGGCATTTCCAAAATCCTTGAGGCGATTATCCCCAGCGAAATCTTTCCAAAATAGTTGGTTAGTGCCACGGTAGAAGACAAATTTAGAACAAGCCATTTTGCAATATTTAGTTTCTCGATCTTGCTTGGAAATGCCAGTGTTTGCCTCCTCAATCGTTTTCACGACTACCGTTGCACGATCCTTGGTTTTCATTGGGGGGTCTTGTCGGTCGGGGGAGGAACAGGATAGGTTAGTCAGTAAAAGTAGGATTGCGATCGCACTCACATAAACTGGTTGTTTACAAGTCTTCATCATTATTACCTTACTCTATGAAACATCAAGCAATAGATCTCTAATAGCAAAGGGAACAGGGAACAGCGGATCTGGGAACAGGCAATATGGCATCAAAAATTATCACAATTCATTTAAGATCCCTAAAGAGGCTATTCGTTTACGTTTCTTCATGTTTAGTTTTCTTGACAGCTTACTGGGTTTCATAGTTCGTAAAAGGTTGGCTTATTGCTAGGTAAGGGAGTTTTCAGGGATAAATATGGTATAATCCATAGATTACCGCACTTTACGCTTTTTGCGCTTAGGATTGTGCATAAGATTTACTAAAATTAGATACCAAGACAATGGCTGGAAACAGAATCAGGGTTGCTAAAGATAAGGCGGCTTTGGTGAAAGACCTAACCGCTTCCGATGGAAAAACCGGACCGTTTCAGACTTATGCTGATGTGATGGTGTTTGCAGCTGCTTTAGGAGTAAAGCGTAAAAAGCGATCGCCCCTGAAAGTAATTTCTAAACGAGAGCCTGGTCCGATTGGACTGGAAATTTTTGTGTCAAGGGGATATGAGGTGGTAATTAAATTAATTGCGATCGCTGAGATTAAGGATACAAAAATTCTTTCCTCTATCGATAAAGAGTCTGAGGAAAAACGCATCTATATTTTTGAGGAGTATGCGAATGGAGGACTTGATATTTTGCGCAATGAGTTGCGGGGAGCAGTAGACTATTCCGAGCGACTTTTGTTACTTTTAAATACTGATAGGTATAAGAAGAAAGAATCTATAGCAAATGAGCAACAGGAGTTTGATTTGAGTCGATTTTTGTAATGTCAGCATTCAGCTATCAGCTATCAGCCGTCAGCCGTCAGCTGTCAGCCGTCAGCTGTCAGCAATCAGTAGGTGCGTAGTGGACTGGCACACCTTAAATGTTGCTTTATAAAAATACCATGATCTAGTTTTAACAAGGGTTTAGCTGAAAAAGCTATTGCACTATTTTAGCTGTGCCAGTCCAGTAGGGTGCGTTAGGGGCGGGCTTGCCATCATGTTCAACACCGAGCGCCAGTGTTAGGTTGCTGCCCGTAACGCACCACCCAAGAGCTCGCCGTGATTTTCTGCCTCTTCAGCAGTGTTGGGTTGCTGCCCGGGAATTGAAACGGGCAAGATGCCGGTTCCACCCCTGATGCTCGTTCCACCCCTGATGCCCGTTCCACCCATCAGGTCAAATAGCAAATATGAGATGCACCCGGCAATGGATTTGTCAGGGATGTAATTGCTAATTTTAGTAGACCTCTTGCAAAAGTATTGTTCTGATAGTGTTCTTGATGCAGTCGCTCCTGGGGGAAACCACGGCAGTCGCTCATGGGGGGAACCCCCAAGACCGCGCTGCCTCCCCAAGACCGTAATGGTGCGCTTTCCGTAGGCGAATTAAATTCGCCACGGGTCGCACCTCTGCATCGCTTTGGGTCAATTCTTGTCCACTGTTCCCTGTTCCCGTCTTGATGCAGTCGCTCATGGGGGAAACCCCCAAGACCGCGCTGCATCGCTGTTCCCTGTTCCCGACTTCTGCAAGAAGTCTAGTAATTCCGTTACAACTGAGGTGGTAATCCTACCTCCTTCGGTTTCACAAACTTGCCCTCAAAGCTGATCGCTTGATCTTTGCTAACACTCCTGGCATTAGCTACAGCTATGCGCAGTTGAGCACGTTCCATACGCTCTGTAACACCACCCAAAAGATATAACATCACTTTGCAGGCTAACTCTCGTCCAGAAACTAGTACTCGCTTTCGATTTGGCTCATACAAAATGCCGTACCAAGGGGATTGTGGGTGATCTATCTGACTAAAGCCACCCGAACCATCGTATTTTTGAAGTTTCTCGAAGATGGTTTTGAGAGAGAAATCCTGGTTAAATACTAGAATACCCAAAGCTTGAACTAGGGCGATTTGTCCTACTGGACGGAATAGCATGTTTCCTTCTCCTCCACCCCTTTCATGGTTAAACCGACGCAGTTGAGGTGTTTCTTTTCCATGTTCGAGCTTTTGATAGCTGGGTAAACTAGCTAGATAGTCGAAAAGCTCTGTCAATGTCTTAGTTCCCATCTCTAGCTCTTCATCTTCAGGACGCATGGGAATTAGACCTTTCTCACAAGGTTTCCAGTGAGGGAATTGGTAGCCCAAATACAGCTCAGATATATGTTTGAGAGCTTGTAAAGTAGTCAAGACTGTTGACTTAGCTGAAACCGTAGCACTATCCCAATTAACCCGAGGATTACGATTTTCCATCTCCCTCAGCAGAGGATGACTCATGGCAATTTTTCTAGCAACGATTGAGAAGCCATCGTCTTCATTGAGCAACGCTAGTTGTCCTTTGCTCAACCTTACTGCCATCAGGTTAACGTGAGCAAAGATCGAGCGGATGCGTCGCCGTGCTTCTTCACGAGTTTCTCCCTGAACCACAGCAGGAATGAACTCAATACCAATTTTTTCTGTGGCTAGACTTTGCAGATAACCTGGCGAGATGTGATACTCCTCCATCAAGTCATCAACTGTAATCAGGGAGCCGATTGGCTTTTTGCCTTTGCTATATTTCTGGAGCGTACCGATTTTAATCAATTCCATCAGAGCCTGGATTCCCATCAGTCGATGCTGACCGTCTAAGGCAAAAATTGAAACATGGTCTGAAACATCAAGCAGTCCGACTGTGCCATCTTTATCTAAACTGGTGAACTCAGCTGCCGACTGGAGAGCGCGTTGATTCTTATCCCAGTGAGCAGCCTGGGCATTATCTACCCAGCCAGAGCTAAGCACTACCAGGACTGGGGGAAACTTGTGAGTTTTGCGGGCTGCTAGATATTGAGCCAGAGCAGCTTGACGTGACCAATCAAGAGGACGCTGCTGAAGCGCTTCTATAGTATCGGCATCTCTGACGATATTGTTCGTTTGTTGATCAAACTTTTGCTGAAATAGCGGCAGTTGGGAAGCGTAGCGAACCCGAATCGCTAACCATTCCAGAGTGACTGAGCCAATAAATGCCTCTGTAGTGCCCATGTGAGTTTTCTGCACCAAGATTTGATCGTTTCTAGCCAGATGCCTATCGAGCAATAACGCCAGCGCCTGTCGATCTTGGTTTTCTTGTTCAAGAATTTGCTTGGCCAGGTCATTGGGATGATTTGCACTTTTGATCACCATAGTTTTAAACCCATAATGCTGCGTTGTAGAAGCTATCGATAAATAGTAAGCATTCAGCTATCAGCATTCAGCTATCAGCTATCAGCATTCAGCATTTAGCTATCAGCTATCAGCATTCAGCATTCAGCTATCAGCATTTAGCTATCAGCTATCAGCTATCAGCTATCAGCTAATGCGCTACCTCCCAGCGTCGAAGCCTGTGCCACGCTACTGTTCGCACAGCGTGCCCGTAGCGCAATCGGTGCTTTTGAATAAAATATAGCGTTTCTAGGATTTATGAGGTACGCTTTTCAACCTCAAAGTCCCCCTTGATAAGGGGGATTTAGGGGGATACCTTTGTACCTCATGGCATAGAGAATTGCTATAAGCTGTTCCCGTAGCATGAGCCTTTAGCTGACGGCTGACCGCTGATGGCTGTTCGCGTAGCGTGCGCGTAGCGCATATGCTTACGATAAATATTTTTAAGACTAGCACAAGTTTTTAAGGATCAAATTAGCTTATTTCCCTATACTCGGGCTTCGATAGAGTAAAACTATTAATCATACCATTTTAGGAAGAAAAACGTTAGATCCACTGTCAAGAAATTTTATTCAAAACTTGGGATAAGCTCGAAAAAAGGACTAATCTGTCAAGCCTTGTCTTAGCAGAGAGTCAGCACCCCGCTCTTGCCTAGAGGGGGTTTCCCTACTCCCGTGAAGTCAGATGAATCAGGTCAAACTCTCAGAAAATAAGCCAAAAAATCGCACTGTGGCTGAGCTGGTGGAAGAGATTACTGCTCTAACCACTGAAATTCAACAGTTATACTGCTTGGATGCAATTCCCTGGGTTATAGGGTATAGTGGTGGCAAGGATAGCACCGCAACTCTACAGCTGGTATGGAATGCGATCGCAGCTCTGCCACCAGAACAGCGAACTAAGACTATCTATGTCATCACTACAGACACGTTAGTAGAGAATCCCATTGTTTCAGCTTGGGTTCGCAATTCCCTAAAACAGATTAAGTTGGCAGCTGAAGCTCAAGGATTGCCCTTTGAACCCCATCTCTTACAACCGGAGGTTAAAGAAACCTACTGGGTAAGTTTAATTGGTAAAGGTTACCCAGCTCCACGGGGTAAATTTCGCTGGTGTACTGAACGTTTGAAAATTAAACCCTCTAACCGTTTTATTCGGAATGTTATCCGATCTAGTGGAGAGGCTATTGTTGTTTTAGGCACTCGCAAAGCTGAAAGCCAACAACGGGCAAGACGGATGAAAAAAATGGAAGCTAAACGAGTACGTGCTCGTCTAACTCCTAATATGAATTTACCAAACTCCTTGGTTTATAGCCCCATTGAAGATTGGCAAAATGATGAGGTTTGGCTCTATCTCATGCAATGGCAAAACCCCTGGGAATACAGCAATAAAGACTTATTTGCTATGTATCGAGGGGCTAGTGCTGATAACGAATGTCCATTAGTTGTGGATACCTCTACTCCTAGTTGTGGTAGCTCTCGTTTTGGTTGCTGGGTTTGTACACTGGTGAGTCAGGATAAATCCCTGACAGCAATGATTGATAATGACGAAGAAAAGGAATGGCTGGAACCTCTACTGGATTTGCGCAAGGAGTTGGAGCCTGGAGAAAACCGTGAGCGACGAGATTTTAGACGTAGCAATGGTAATGTCCAACTGTATGAACGGAATTTAGATGGACAAATATCTGTTGAGCCGATTCCTGGTCCTTATACCAAAGAAGCACGGGAGTATTGGCTGAGGAGATTGCTTACTGTTGAAACTGACGTTCGTCAGAATTGTCCAGAAAATATGGGGGACATCACGTTGATTAGTAAAGAGGAACTTAGTGAGATTCGTCGCATCTGGCTAGAAGAAAAACACGAATTTGATGATAGTTTGCCCCGCATCTATGAAGAAGTTACTGGCGAACCCTTCAAAGACATCCGTCCTGGCGCTGAAAATCGTTTGCTTGGTGGTGATGAGTGGCAGGTCTTAGAAGAAATCTGTGACAATGATGCTATGCATCTCGAACTAATGGCAAAACTGCTAGACACAGAACGCCAGTATGTGACTAGGTCTCGTCGTATTGGGATCTATGAGGCTTTGGAGCGGTGCTTTGACACTAGTTCTCGGTCTAAAGAAGATGCGATCGCTAATGCTCACTTGAAACGAGATTTAAAAACAGCTGCTGATGAAGGGGATGTTGACACTGTCAAGCAGCTGGCTTGGGCAAATTTGAAATTTCCAGTCCAGAATTCGTAATCATTCAAACTAGAGTAACTTATGATACAGGCTTTGGATAGCTCCAATCAGATATTAAATTTTTGGTTTGGTAAGCCGGATGAACCCGAATATGGCAAATCCCGAAAAGTCTGGTTTACTAAGAATCCAGATTTTGACCAAGAAATGCGATCGCGTTTCCTCGACATCTATCAACAAGCGGTGGCTGGGGAGTTAGATAACTGGCAAACATCACCCTATAGCTGCCTAGCGCTAATTATCCTATTCGATCAGTTTCCTCGTAATATGTTTCGGGGTCAACCCCAAGCTTTTGCCACTGACTCCAAAGCCTTGTCTACTGCCCAGTATGCTGTTGATCGAGGCTTTGACAAAGAACTCTTACCAGTTCAGCGGTGGTTTATCTACTTACCCTTTGAGCATAGCGAAAATCTCGAACATCAGCGCTACTGTGTTGAATTATTCTCGACTCTTAAGGATGATCCCGATAGTGCCAGTACAATTAATTATGCCTATCGTCATCTAGAAGTGATTGAACGTTTTGGTCGCTTTCCCCATCGTAATAAAATCCTTGGTCGGATTAATACTCCAGAAGAGGAGGAATTTATAAAGCTGCCCGGTTCATCATTTTAGGGTTAATTATCGAACGTTAACTCTGAACGGTTTCACTTTCGACGATTAACAGCAAATATAGCGTTTCTCATAGTTATGAGGTACACAGGATTTTTTCTATGTTCCCTATTACCTAATCTCTATAATTCCAAAGGTACCTCACCTATTGAAAAAATGCTATAAAGGCCAATAAACAGTTATTATTTTGTGGTTCTCGATCTATGTATAAACTTTGTAATCAACTTCGTACTTGAGAAACTGGTGATTTTCCTTGAACTTGTCCTAGAAAACTTTGGACCCTATCTCGGGCGTCAGGTAATCAATCTCTGTCCAAAAAGGGATGATAACTCTCGACCTATTATTCTAGTCGGTGGTATGAATGGTGGTGGCAAAACCACTATGATGGATGCGATTCGTCTGGCTTTATATGGACACCGCGCTCAATGTTCCACCCGTGGCAATTTGAGTTATAGCGACTTTCTAACTCAGTCAGTCAATCGCAATGCCTTACCTATTGACAACACCCGAGTGGAATTAGTTTTTGAACATATCGAGAACGACCAGCCCATGGAGTATCGGATTGTACGCACTTGGACAAAAAAACCGAAAGATGGTAAGGATAACTTAGGCATTTTAGAGGGAGACTGGCTGGATTCTGCCCTAACCAATACTTGGGACGAGTACATTGAAAATCTCTTGCCCTTAGGAATATCAAACCTATTTCTTTTTGATGGGGAACAGGTTAAAGAACTAGCAGAAGTGGAAGCACCACCCCCGGTTGTTGTGGAAGCGATTCGATCATTACTTGGTCTAGAACTTGCTGACCGCTTAGCCATTGACCTTGATATTTTAGTGACGCGCAAACGTAAATCTATGGCGAATCAACAGCAACTGTCTAATTTAGAAGATATCGAAAAAAAGCTCTCCTCTCAACAATCAGACTATGAACTAGCTAAACAAGAGTTAGCGATTACTCAAGAGCAGCTAGAACAAACCAGAGAAAAACAGCAACAAGCGTTTGATAAATTTGTCTGTGATGGTGGCAAAATTGCAGCCCAACGGAACCAACTAGAGAGTCAACTCCATAACTACAATACTAAAGCTGAACAAATTCGTGAACAGATGAGGGAATTAGCAGCTGGTATTTTGCCTCTATCGTTAATTGAACCCCTACTTACCCAAGCCCAAGCTCAAGCAGAAAAAGAATCGCTAGCATCACAGGCAAAACTAGCTAGAGATATTTTACAACACCGTGATCAACGTCTGATAGATTTATTGACTGCTCTGAAGTTGCCTGCTAAAAAATTTGATAAAATTAAAGCGTTCTTGGAAAAAGAAAATCAACAAATAGAGCAAGAGGCTGGGGAGGGTAAAGACGCTTGGTTAGGAGCTGAGGAAGAAATGTTTCATTCCCTAACTAATCTCTTGACTTACTACCAACCAACTCAAAAGCAATTAGCTGAAGAGCAATTAGTTAAGCGCCAAAATCTGGAAGCAGATATTAATGCCACTAAAAGACAACTAGCAACAGCTGCTCCTCCGGAATCCTATCAAGAACTCGAAGATGCACTAAAACAGGCACAAACGGAATTGGCTCAAGCTCAAGCAGCTTACGAAATCGCCAAACGCCGCTGCGATAAATTAGGATATGCGATCGCACAAACCAAAAAAGACTTAGCCAGGTATGGTGAAGAAACCATTGACCGCAAAAATGATCAGCATATGCTTACAGCATCTGCTAAAGTCCAACAGAGCCTTAAGGTTTTCCGGGAACAGTTAACTCTCAGAAAACTGAATAAATTAGAACATGAGGTAACCGAATGCTTCCTCTATCTCCTCCATAAATCTGACCTAGTCCATCGAGTTGCCATCGACACCAACAGCTTCAGCCTATCCCTGTACGACCTACAAGGAAAACTTGTACCGAAACATCGTCTATCGGCTGGGGAAAAGCAATTATTAGCGATCGCATTATTGTGGGGACTCGCCCGTGTTTCTGGACGTAATCTACCCGTAGCCATTGATACCCCCCTCGGACGATTGGATTCGTCCCATCGCAGCAACCTAGTGGAACGTTACTTCCCCGCCGCCTCCCATCAGGTGATTCTGCTGTCTACAGATACCGAAATTGGTAAGGTCGAAGCTAAACAATTACGAGACGCTGATGCGATCGCACAACAGTATTTGCTAAATTATGACCCAGCCAAACATTGGACAACCGTGGAATCGGGTTACTTCTACTCAGAACAGGTCACGGCATGACCATAAATGTTGTTGACTTTGCATGCAATTTGTCTTGGAGTGCTTCTGGGACAGGGTCTAACGTAATCCTGTATTCTCCTTCTTGCTCCAAGGTGATGCTAGGACCTGGTTGATAGGGCTGACTAGGATCCGCAGTAGGATCCAAACCCACCCTCGGATAGTTACAAGAATCGTCTTCCCCTGGTATGGGATCACAAGGGTAATAGACAACTGGACTTTGCACATCGACCATGACTTGTTTTTGGCTACCATCTGGTAGGTAGACAGTCATTCTCAACGGAATCGGCTCTAAGATATTGACAGGCTCGCCAACAGCTTTAAAAGCGAATTGGACAGTTTCCCCAGCAGTAATTGGTTGGTCTGTATTTGGGACTAGCTGGATGGTAAGAGGTTTTGACAGTAACTGTGGTTCTTCAACTAACTCTTTTGTATTATTATAGCAGCCAGCAGTAATCAATAACGGGCTAATCAATAGGGCAATGGCGAAGACAGTTTTACGAATGTACATGGAGGTAAATCCCATCGGTATTTGCTATCAAAGACGCCAAGTTGCCCTAAAAAGTTCTAGTGACTGCTGAGTACTGATAGCTGAATCTTGATATTCAGATGGCTATAGTTGTACATCCATTAAGGTTGCCAAAATATCACCACTTTGGGCAAATACCAAGGTATTATTTCCGGAAACAGTAAAACTGAGTTCATTATTTTGGAAGACATCTTGACCTGATTGGAAGCCATGAATAGTAACTGCTCCCTCACCCTCTAACAGCAAAAACTCGTCAATACCACTGCCAGCGAAAACAGTATCATTCCCGATGCCAGCACTAATAAAATTATTGCCAACTCCGGCAAAAATTAAATCATCACCGAAGCCAGTCGTAATTTGGTCATTACCACTGCCAGCGTAGATCGTATTGTTACCGGATTGAGCATCGATCAGGTTATCTCCCTCTCCTGCGAAGATAACATTATCACCAAATTTAGTAGTAATTGTGTCATCCCCAGTGCCCATGTAGATGATATTGTCACCAAAGAGAGTAGTGATAACGTTATCCCCCTCACCAGCAAAGATTTCATTATCCCCCCTTTCCGTAAAAATTGTGTCATCCCCAGCACCAACAAAAATCTGATTGTTGTCACTTTTAACCAGGCTGATTTGGTTATTCCCCTCCCCTGCAAAGATTAAATTCTCATTACTTTCAAAGACTGTAATCACATCATCGCCAACGCCTGTGTAGACAGTATTATTGCTGCCCATACCTAGGCTAACCCGATCACCCTGATTGCCTTCATTGGCGAAGATGGTATTATTCCCCCCTTGGAAAACGGTAAGATCGTCCTTGCCAGTGCTAGCGAAAATAGTAGTGTTACCACCGCTAGCTGAAATTATGTCGTCACCCGGTGTACCGAAGATTGTTTTCATGATCAAAAGCACGCGAAACAGTTTCGAGAATGTTACAAGTCATCGCCCAAGCTGGCGTTGTAGGAGCGCAAAGCTTTTAGCCGCTACTAATTCCCATGACAAGAATTACAGCGCCAGCATTAGACATTGATCACTTTTTTAGTTGAGTAGTAGTAAACAGCAAAATTTTTATTCTACTGAAAAAATTTTAGGTGAAAACCCATAGAGCTTGATTAAATGTATAATTAACTAGGTGAAGATTAATGTAAAGATTCAATAAAGATCAACGTCAGATAAGACGATCACTTAAGGTAAGTAAATTCCCTTCTACCTTTCACCTTTAACCTTTTCCCAAAAAGGGTGAAGCAATATTTGAATCAATAGTTGAAGCAATTAAGCATTAATTTATTCATGCAACCGCCAATAAACCAGATCACACTTTCCCAAACTGCCAAAGACCAACTGATTAAACTCAAACGTCAAACCAAAATCCCTCAGTGGCATGTTCTTTGTCGCTGGGCAATCTGCCGTTCCCTCGCCGAACCGACAATGCCCTCTCCGGTTCCCATACCTGCCGATAGTAACGTCGAACTCACTTGGAGCGTTATGGCAGGAGATATGGCTGATATGCTCCTGATTGCTCTCAAACAACGCTGCCATAACGATGGCTTAAGTTTGGAACAAGAAACCCTAGCGAATCAGTTTCGCCTTCACCTTCATAGAGGTATTGGTTACTTAGCAGGGGATACCACTATTAAAAAAATTGAGGATTTGATTGCCGTGGCTGTTATCAAGGATGAAATATGAAGTGTGAAGGATAAAGTGTGAAGTATGAAGTCTTACTTAGCACTCAGTACTTAGCACTCTTGGACTCAGTACTCAGCACTGAGGATTCACAACTATAGTGCTCAATGCGGTGCGTTCCCGTAGCGGCTCTTCGAGAACATCGCTTTTTCTGATGCTGCAAGGAACGATTTGTCCGCAATCGATGGATCAGCTGCACACTCAACCAATAACTAACCACAGCACAGACCAATCCAACTGCGAAACAACCAACGAATAAGGTTAGGATAATTTCTGACCCCAATTCTGTAAATTCCTGCCAAGATTGGAAACTCACATTAGCCAATTCATCCTGGTTCAGTAGCCATTCACCGACGTGAAAGTTGAATGCAAAAATCGGTACATAAGTCAAGGGATTACTAATCCAAGTTCCAGCAGTAGCAGCTATTTTGTTACCTCGCAATAGTACCGCCAGCAAAATCCCTATAATTAACTGGAGACCAAACAGCGGAAAGAACCCAGCAAACACACCACATGCTAAACCTCGTGCGATCGCTTCTGGTTTTCCTTGCATACGAACTAAGCGCCAATATATGTATTTTAGGCGTCGTCTAAAAGTTCCCCTCGGTCTGATCGACTTTCGTTTACCTAGCTCAAGGGGTTTGGTGGCTGAGGGTAAAGGCTGTGGGTAGCTTGACAGGGATTTTCTAGACATTTTCGCAAATCAATCAGCAACCCTCTAGCAACTGGGGCAGATTATTCTGGGGCAGATTATTAGTCAGCAGCTAATCTTTACTGTAGCGGAAAATCAGCTTCAAGGGCTAAAGCCAAAGGCCAAAAGGGGAAATAAAGCTGCAAAAATCTTAAGAAATTCTATGCAAGCTTGTTGCCTTTTACCTTGTGCCTTTTACCTTGTGCCTTTTACCTGACTACCATGGCTACGAGGATCATCTTGATTCGTTATTGTAATTGATAGGGAATCGTCAATATCCGAAACCGTACCACTAGCTTGGCTATAGGGTAATGGCACATGGGTTACTATTGCATCTAAGTTAGCTTCGAGTACTTGACGGGGTTGTTCTCCAATAGTTTGGGCGATCACTGTGCTGGCTTCATCAAAAAACACAAAATGAGGAATACCATCTACTCGATACTTGACCAGTTCTGGTAACCACTTGCTGTTATCCACATTCAGCATGACAAAATTGACTTTGGTTTTATACTGCTGTTTCACTTCACCCAAATCCTTTGCCATGGCTTGACAGCTGGTACACCAGTTGGCATAAAACTCCATCAAGGTTGGCTTGCCATTGCTCAGTGCAACCTCTAGAGGGGTAGATGCTTCGGCTTGGGCTTCCAAGGAACCGAGACTAGTCTCAGTTTTTAATCCCAAGAATAGGGCAATACCCAGTGCGATCGCTACTAGGGCAATTAAAAAGTTTCTGATCCGGCTGCCACTAGTGGGTACTGAAGGGGAGGATGATGGTGTAGTTGAGTCTGGTGAATTAATAGCCATCTTGCTACAACTTTCTTGGTACAACTTTATAATTGTTTACATTTTACAACAACAAGACTTAGGCACCAACAGCCTTAAAACCCGGTTTCTCGTTATAAATCCAGCAATAGTAGGGTTTGGGGCGTAACTTCTGAGTAACTTAGAAGTAGATTAGATTCAAACGTTTTTTGTTGACGGTTGACGGCTGACTGTTGACAGTGAACTGTAAACAAGTGCAAATGTTACGTTTATTTTTACTGGCCTACTGATAAAGTTTGACAAATCACAATGAAAAAACGGGTAACCCTGACCTTTCCCCGACGGGCGATTCAGATGCCGGTGGCTTACCGACTGGCAAAGGATTTTAATGTGGCTGCCAATATTATCCGGGCCCAAGTTGCTCCCAATCAAATCGGCAAACTTGTGCTAGAGTTATCTGGCGACATTGATGAGTTGGATGCTGCGATTGAGTGGATGCGGACGCAAAACATTGATGTTTCCCTGCTAAGTCGCGAGATTTTGATTGATGAGGATAGTTGTGTCGATTGTGGCTTATGTACTGGGGTTTGTCCCACTCAAGCCCTGATTCTTGAGCCAGAGACATTCAGACTGAAGTTTAAGCGATCGCGTTGCATTGTCTGTGAGCAGTGTATCCCCACTTGCCCTGTTCAGGCCATTTCTACAAATTTTTAAGATTTCAGACGCCTTAAGCTATTGCCCAACAACCCTGTCTTCAGGCACACTTTCAGATAAAATCAACTAAATATCAACCCCAAGAGGAGCCCTCATGAACCCAATTATTATTCTTATTGTAGCTATACTTGCAGCAGCCGTTGTTGGGGCAATCGTATTTTTTGTACTGCAAAATAAACTGGATTTTCTATCCGAACAAACCGACAGAAAATTAGAAGTTTTTCAAAATAAGTATGAGACTAGGGTACAACAAAGTTCTCAAGCTCTGCAAGAAAGTTATCGAGAGCAGTTAAATCATAAAATTGCCGAAGTCAAACAGCAGTTAGAGTCTAGCCCTGCTCCTCCTGCCCAATCTTTACAGGAAAATTATCAGGCTCAGTTAACCGAAACCACTAATGAGCTGAAGCAACAACTTGATGCTAGTCTTCTGGAAACTGTCCAATCCTCGGAAGCAAGATATCAAGAACAATTGACACAAGCTACCCATCAGTTAAAGGAAGAACTTGAGTCTAATTTTCGCCAAGAGCTGCAATCTGCTGCTGCTCCTGCCGAATCTTTACAGGAAAATTATCAGGCTCAGTTAACCCAAACCACTAATGAGCTGAAGCAACAACTTGATGCTAGTCTTCTGGAAACTGTCCAATCCTCGGAAGCAAAATATCAAGAACAATTGACACAAGCTACCCATCAGTTAAAGGAAGAACTTGAGTCTAATTTTCGCCAAGAGCTGCAATCTTTGGAAGCGAAATATCAGGCTGATTTAGAGTTAGCCCATCAAAAAATTGCTGAATTAGAACAAGCTCATAAATCCCCAATACCAGACGAGGTTAATAACCTAGATGAAACAGAGGAAACTTCAGCGCAAACTGGTAATGAATTAGTAGAATTATTACAAGAGGCAGAAACAAATCAAGACGAGCCTCAACCAGTGGTCAAGGACGAAATGTTGCCTGAGCCGAGTCAGCCAGAGCAAACAATGCTGACAGAAACCCCAAGTATTACTGATCAGTCCAGCCAAAGTGATCAGGACTTGGATGAAACCATAACTGCTTTGGGAAATTATGCTCAAGCCAGGGATATTCCCCAGTTAAGTAAGTACATCAATCATCCTGAAAGCCTTATTCGGGGCTCAATTGCATCAGCCTTGGGTAAAATTGCTGCGGGTCTTGGACTCAGAGCCGAAATTCAACAGGCCATACCGCTGATCGGCAAATTGATTCAAGATCCCCAACCATCCGTGCGACAGTCTGCTGTTGAAGCCCTGAGTAATATTAAATCTGAAAAAGTTATACCCTTGCTTGAAAGGGCATTAAGGGATCCAGATAGTAATGTGGTTAAATCCGCCAGTGCTGGGATTAGTCAGTTTAAGAGTTATCGGCGAACTCCTAAGCCCAAACCTGCTCAGAAGACTGTAAAGCCCTCTAAGCCTTAACGAGTGCTCTAATCGAAAAGCATAGCCCAAAACCCTAGGGATGTGGGGATTGATCACCCTTTCTCGGGAGTCAACCCCCATGATTGAGTCCCACTCTCACCGATACTCCCTTGAAAAAAGGGGGCTGGTATCCTGCAGGACTTCTAGCTTGTTTAGTCAGCGTCGCTTTCAATGTGGATAAACAAAAGTCCCAAAACTACAGTAGGCATAACTAAGCCTATGAAGGGGACTAGCATCGTTGGTAAGAAAGAAGCTGCGTATGCGCCTGTCATATCTTATTTTCCTATTTGCCTATTAATACAGTAACAAGTTGAACCGATACTTTTTAGCTACCAAAGTCTACCAAGATAGACCAAGGCCCGCCAATGCAAGATGCTTTCGCATCTAGGGGGTATCTCCGCTCTGACGGAATATCCCGCGAGCGCCATAAAAATGTCAAAAAAGTTCGTTCCACCGGGATAGAGAGCGCAACTATTAAACCCTTGGTTTTCGGCTTTAATTTAAGTTACATAATAATCCCTGTCGGTGTTACCCTAATTTAAGTCTAACAAATAATAAGAGTTTTTGGTAGACTCTGCGACATTTTCTCTAGCTGTTTACTAACCTTTTACCACACCAACCCAATTAAGAATGGTGTTGGTTGCCGGTTTGATCTCAAGCAAGCCTCTACCTACCTAAGTAAGTCTCGGTCTTACACTGCCGAGCCAGGGCTTTGCTCTATATTTAAAGAGCCAGCACTGTTATCCAGATGACTGGAACACGGCAGATACCCGCTTACTAGAGGGGTAGATTACTATCGATTTTTTCGACAAGTTAATCCTATCACGCTTCAGGACTATGAAATACCAAGATCTACCTCGGAATTTCCCATACAACCTGTGGCAAAAACCTGATGATTGCTTCTGCCCTTGCTGAGTCTTTGATAGAGTCAATTCTAATCAGTCTGCCATCCCTCTATTGACATCAACACCTGTCGTTGACCTAGACAAAAGCACACAACTCCATTCAATTTGGGTTAACTTCCCGTTTCACCTCGTAGCATGGGAGGGGTTATCCCAACCTGCCCTTATACCAACGACCCAGTTTCTTCAATGGCTCAGATTACTGGAAAGTTTATGCCAGTCGGATAATTATTAAGATTTTTAACAAAAGTTGACCGAAATTCTTTACAAAAATTAATTACTTTTTGTTACAAAAACCAAAGAGACTGAAAGGGGGTTAGTCATCAAAACCCTTGGTTTTAGGTGATTACAATGGTTTTACAAAGGTTATATTACGGTAAAGAACTAAAGCTAAAATTTTTGCCATTGACTAAAAAGGTTAATAAAAAGAACAATATCTCGTATAATTCGTTACGAGAGGATGCGCTTCTCAGCGACGATTACTCGCGCTGATTCTTTCAGTTCCTTTTCTCCCCCCTAAAGTATGATTACTCAAGGGGTTTATCCGATTTGATAGGAGATAAATTTACAATGACGATGGATGTAATTAACCATGGTGGAGATCCCCAAGTGGGTAATCTAGCCACCCCAATTAATTCCTCTGCTTTCACAAAAGCTTTCATCAACAACTTGCCAGCCTACCGTCAAGGGCTATCAGCCAATCGCCGGGGTCTAGAAGTTGGTATGGCTCATGGCTACTTTCTGTATGGACCGTTTGCCTTACTAGGTCCGTTGCGTGGGACAGAGTATGCCAGCACAGCTGGTTTACTGGCAACAGTTGGCTTAGTGGCTCTTCTGACAGTTGCTTTATCTATTTATGGAGCGGCTGGCTCCGGCAAACCTAAGGCAACATTGACCACACCCAATCCACCAGAAGACTTAGGAACTAAAGAAGGCTGGAGTGAATTTGCCAGTGGTTTCTTCCTTGGTGCTTGTGGCGGGGCAGTTTTTGCCTATTTCCTATGCCTGACACCTCATCTAGCGCCACTGCAAAAGATTGCTAGTGGAGTATGGTCCTCTTAACTCTGACTGGAGACAAGAGTTTCTGATCGCGCAGGGTCGGCGAAAGCCGATAGCTAAGCAAGAGAGTAAGGTTAGTGGACAGTTACTAAAAGTGTCATATAGTCTACCAAAATCTACTAAGGTTCGGTAGACTATAGTGATGGCACTAATACCACTCCGTAAGGCGGTCGAACTGACGGGACTTTCCAAAAATACTCTTCGGAAATATGCCGACAATGGCACGATCAAATGTGAACGAATCCCAAGCGGCTACCGGCTCTTTGACACGGAAAGCTTACTCAGCCTCGGAAAAGTACCCATGGCTCAAACTGCTACTATCTGTTACTGCCTCCTCAGCAGCAGAAAACAGTGGGATCACCTTGATCGACAGGTCCCTGATCTGCATTCCCTGTACCCAGAAGCGGAAATCATCCAAGACATCGAGTCAGGTCTCAACTACAAACGCAAAGGGCTTAAAACCATACTGGAACGACTTATGCGGGGCGATAAGCTCACAATTATTGTTGCCTGTAGAGACAGACTTACCCGGTTTGGGTTTGAACTCTTTGAATACTTGGTTAGAAGTTACCGTAAGAGTAGTGCAGCCTTTATAGTTGGTAAATTATGCAGCATAGGGTAAAGGTTTTGTAGTAAGGCTGCACTACTCTAAGGTTTCATCTCCGGTCAGTCTCAACGGTGGAAAACTCGTGGTTCTCAACGACACTAAAAGTTGTCTAGAATGAGAACTTACCGCCGCTCGCGAACCATGACCAAAGGTCAATCTTCTGTCCATCATTCACGTCTTCTCTTGTAGAGTCCACGGACAATGAAAGTACGGTTCAAAAATCAAATAAGATCCGACTATTCCTAAACGCTGATCAACGTGCAACTATTCGCCAGTGGTTTGGAGTGTCCCGTTATGTGTTTAACAGAACCGTCGAAATACTTAAGGATGGCGAGGTTAAAGCTAACTGGAAAGCCATCAAAACTGACATCTTAAATAGCCTCCCTGAATGGTGTAAGGAAGTCCCTTATCAAATTAAATCTATAGGGATTAAGGATGCTTGCACTGCGGTAAAGGAAGCTAAAAAAAAGTACAATAAAAGTGGGCAAATTAATCGAGTTCGTTTTCGTTCTAGGAAGAACCCTTTTCAGTCTTGCTACATTCCAAAGTCGGCTGTTTCAGTCAAAGGTATTTATCACACTAAATTAGGTAAATTAACCTTTGCTGAAACACTACCGGATCAGATCTGTGACTGTCGATTAACTAGCACCAATGGGGACTATTACCTGGTAGTTCCCCACAAAGTAACTAGAAATAAAACCGAGAACCAAGGTAAGGTAGTTGCTCTTGATACCGGTGTCAGGACTTTTTTGACATTATGAGCGTGAAAATTATGTAGGCAAGATCGGCCATGGTGACTTTTCCAGAATTCAGCGTTTATGCCACCACTTGGATAATCTGATCTCAAAAATCAGTAAGGCAAAAGGTAAGCAGAAACGTCGAATGAGAAAAGCGGCTAGACCGATAGTTATTAGAATACAGAATTTAATCAACGAGTTGCATCACAAAGCCGCTAGGTTTCTGGTAGACAACTTTGATGTAATCTTACTTCCAACCTTTGAGACATCTCAAATGTCAAAACGACAAGATCGGAAGATTCGATCAAAGACCGTTCGCAATATGCTCTCCTTTGCTCACTACAGCTTCAAAGAGTTCCTCAAGCATAAAGCATTTGAAACGGGTAAAACTGTTGTTGATGTTTGTGAAGCCTATACCAGCAAAACTGTTAGCTGGAGGGGTGAATTAGTCAAGATCGGCGCGAGTAAAATCATCAAGTCAGGAATTGATGGCCAAAAGATGGATTGACCAAAGGTCACGCTTCGCGAACGAGATCTAAATGGCGCTCGTGGAATATTTCTTCGTTCGCGCAGCGTGGCCTACGGCCATGCTTTGGTAGATACACCCTGGGTGAGAAATCACCTTGCATTGGCGAGCTAAGGTCTGCCTTTGGTAGACTTTGGTAGCTAAAAAGTATCGGAATTTTCTCAAACCAATTATTAATTAATTAAATGACTTTAGCCGAATTAAAACCTGGAAAGCTTGCCATTATCGAGAAAGTTCAGATAGGTTTGCAAGTCGAAGGTCTCGCCAATCGACTAGAAGCAATTGGCATTATTCCTAATCGACAGGTACAAGTGTTGCGCTCAGCCTGGTTTGGGGGACCGTTGCACATTCGAGTTGGTTCCACCACAGAAGTAGCTATCCGACGGCAAGAAGCTAGCATGATTCTAGTTAACCCTGTGAAGGAATAGTTAGCGGTTAGCGGTTAGGGGCGATTTTAGCAGTAAGCTATCGTCCCGTTCCCTGCAGGGGCGCGCCTAGCTGATAGCTTACTGCTCAAAGTCTAAACAGCGGATAGCCTCTAGTAAGCCTCTAGCTTTATTGAGGGTTTCTTGATATTCTTTTTCTGGGTCAGAATCTGCTACCAAGCCAGCACCAGCTTGCACTGACACGGTATGTTTACCAGAACCACATGGGCGAACTACCATAGTCCGGATTGCGATCGCACTATTGAGCTGACCTTCAAAATCGTACCAGCCATAGACACCGGAGTAAGGTCCGCGACGTTCTGGTTCCAGTTCCTGAATGATTTCCATTGCCCGAATTTTGGGGGCTCCACTCACTGTCCCCGCAGGGAAACAAGCTTTCAGTAAATCCCAAGCTGTTTTACTAGCATCCAGATCCCCTACTACGTTGCTAACAATGTGCATGACGTGGGAGTAGCGCTCAATGAGCATCAGTTGATCCACTCTGACTGTACCACTCTTGCACACACGACCCAGGTCATTCCGACCCAGGTCAACCAACATAATGTGTTCGGCAATTTCCTTTGGATCTTCGAGTAACTCCTGAGCTAGAGCTTCGTCTTCTTGAGGAGTTTGACCCCGACGTCGAGTTCCAGCAATTGGTCGTAATGTTGCCTGGATTTTTTCCTCTGGGGAAGCTGTTGCCTTAACCATTACCTCTGGGCTAGATCCAATGATTTGCCAGTCCCCAAAATTAAAATAAGCCATGTAGGGGGAGGGATTAATCAGCCTTAGGGAACGGTAAAGGGCAAAAGGGTCACCTTTGTATTCTGTCGAGAGGCGCTGGGATAATACGACCTGAAAGATATCCCCAGCTCGGATATAGTCTTTCGCTTTTTCGACATTAGCGCAAAACTGGGACTTGTCTGTATTGCTTATATAAGACAGTTCTTGAGTACCACTATCTGGAGGTGTCCATGGGAGTACTGTGTCCTTACCTAAGAGCTGCCCTTGTAGTTTGTTGACCAGAGTACGAACGCGATCGCATGCTTTTTGATAGGCTGCCTCTAAATCTCCTTGGGCCTGTCGTAAATCAGCATAAGCGATCACCCAAATCTTACGCTTGACCTGATCAAAAATAATCAGGTTGTCCACTTGCATCCACAATCCATCGGGCAAGTCATTGGACTGTAGAGGATAAATTGGCACACGGGATTCACAAAAACGAATTAACTCATAACCCCAGAAACCGAACAAACCCCCAATTCCTGGCGGCAATTGGGGTAAATTTACAGGTTGATAGGATTTCAGACAATTCCCTAAGGTTTCAAAGGGGTCTCCCTCAAATACTGTTACTGACCCATCCCGGTTGGTCTGAGTCGTGCGATTTCCCCTAGTTTCCAATACCCACAGGGGGTCACAACCAAGTAAACTGTAACGTCCCAGATTTTCACCACCTTCTACCGATTCCAACAAGAAGCTGTAGGGTTGACCAGCACAGACCTTATACCAGGCAGAAACTGGCGTTTCTAAATCCGCCACCCACTCCTGGGTTACCGGTACAAAATTACCTTGTTGAGCTACGGTTGAAAATTGGGAAAAATCTGGGAAAATCATGGTCTTTCTCAGCTCAAGGTTGAAAATTCGGCAAACAGCTGAAACTGTTGGTCACAACGTTCAACTTTTTCCCCTTTACCTTATCACTGATTAATTAAACCTCGTAAGCTGCCTTCCCACTGAACTTGATAGTTGCAGGTTCTGGGTTGCTGCCAATATTGCGGTCTATTTTCCCTGCATAGGGACGCCCTTCGTTGACTTTCTCTGGGAATACCCCATCTGCAGGATGCAGAAACTGGATTTCACCATTGGGATAAACCCGGTAAATTTTATAGTCTTCGATTTTGGGCTTAAATTTCGTCCGCAGTTGGGTTCCCAATGCCAGACACTGTTCCTTACGAGCTAAGTAGAGCAAGTTTTCCCCTTCATTCATGATGGCAGCCCCACCAGTAGGCATTTCAAACACTTGCTCTTTTGAGCTTGTCCAGGTGATAGCGTATTTTTCTTCAACTTCAGCTTTGGTCAGCAATCCGCCAGTGCTACCACCAAATATGGGAGTTTGTCCCGTCAGTTCTTCTGCCATAGTTTTTTTCTCGTGTCTATAAATAAGGCATTCAAGGGAATGCTATCATCGACTTCATACCTGTCTGGCTACTTTGTCAAGAACTGTAACAGTTCTTTAGCTATTCGTGATTTTAGTCATTGGTCTTAGTGATTGGTCTTAGTGATTGGTCATTTGTGATTTCTTCTGCCAAGGGACTTCCGGCTGATGACAAAGGAGCTATTACAAACAAAAACAAGCAACAACACACAAAATAAGCCCTAGTTACCCGTCAAGGCAATGACATGAGGCTACCAACACCACCCTACCCTGATCGTTGTGGAAATTTTGCCAACCTTAATTTTCTTTAACTGAAATACTCCTATACTTGCCTATCTGGTAATTTTGGGCTTATCACCAATCCCAGCCTCATCAATCCCAGCCCTGGCTATTGGTAATGGTCAATTATTGGCTTAGTTGACACTCTCCGCCCGCTTATGGACGGGGATTCTTAGTTCCTCGACATGCCTTAAAATTAGCTATCCGTCAAAGGCAATACTTAAGCCAAATATCCGTTTAAGAACCAAATACCTAGCCTAATTTAACTAACCCCAGTGGGCTTATCTCCCTAAGCGTTGAGTTTCCTCAGTTTCCGTGTGCCCCACGGTACTTTTTATCTTTTAAGGTTTACTTTACTGGTTTGCGGTATTTGTTAGGATCCATACGTTTTTAATGAGGTTTTTCGCGCCTCAGGTGCTAACATCGCTTTACGTCGTGAGGTTATGACAGTACCGACGAATCCTGTCTGTGTTAGGCCACTCTTCTATTCTAGTAATTTTATTAAAAGCCGTCGAACGAAGGACGGGGCTTGAGACCCATTTTTTTTGTCAAAGAGCCCGCCTTTGGGCATCAAGCCAGCTTTGCTACTGGCGGTATCTGCCTCGGCCAATTAAATCAGAAAATTAAATCCGGCAATTAAATCAGAAAGGGAACCGACGACTGGCCGTGTTTCGTCTCGGTTCCCTGACTGGTTCGCTCCTCACACATCCGTAAATATACCGAAAACTTTCTGGATTTGTCAACCCCTTTGGCAAAATTTTTTTTTTCGGTCAAAGTTCACCTGGTGCAAGGACACCTAGTTGGTCTTCTAGAAGCGATCGCAAGACTACTTGAGTTACTCCCACTAATCCTAACCTTGCTTGAGCCAGCCTAGGGGTCTGGTGTTTCACCTCCCCCCAAATGCGACAGCTACGGTAGAACTGCTCAAAAGCATTGCTCACAGAACTTGCCAATTTTAGCCAATGCTTTGATTCAGTTCCACTAAAGTAGTCTGTCAAGTCCATGATTTGACCAATCAAAAGTCTTTCTGCTGGATGGACCAACTGTATAAGCGGCTGCTTTGTTCCTTTTCCTAAGTCGTCTTTTAACCAGGGAATTGGATATGGCACAACTATGAGTCCCTTAGAGGTTTTCAAGTCCATACTCTGAATCTGGATTAAGCCCTGGCGATGAGCCAAGCCCAGGAGTGAGCAGCAACGAGCATGGGCATACTGAACTCTAAAGATCTTGGAAGTATCTTGTGAGAAGAGTGCTGAGTGCTGAGTGGTAAGTTCTAAGTAGGGCAAGAGATTCTTTTGACCTTGTTGAGGGCGAAAGCTAATCAGGGTGTCTGTTGAAGGTTGAATCCAATCTTGTAACCAAGTTGCTAACCCCTGATCTGTCAGCCAAAAATTAATCCAGCCTGGGGGAGCTACTTCAACCTCGAATTCGATCAAGTTTTGTTTCCCAGCATCTTGAGTTATGGTTGGCAAAGATACAGTTAACTGATGAGCAATGGCGAGAGGACTTTGCTGCATGGCGCGAGAAAGCTTGAGAGCGATCGCTGAGCGATATGCTACACCAGTATTATCTGAGCACCTTTCTAAAGGAATCGTTTCCAATATCAACTGGGGAATACCAGAATATACTATTGCTCTCGATATCTGTTGTTGTAATCGGGTACTCAGAGCAGCAGAATTACCTGACAAATTTACGCGCCATGAGCTACTTCTCAAGGTATTTTTTGTTACTTTGGACTCCATGTAAGATCTAGATAAACTTGTGTATCCATCAGGCTCGGAGCTTATGTATTCACCATCCGACCCATTAGAGGCATCCCGACCCTTTGTAACTTGGCAAAGGATCTTAGATTGGGGACAGGAACACTACCGTTATAGGACGTTTAGCAAAGATGAGCGGATTCCTACCCGTCCTGGGTTGTTGTATTTGGTAGAGCGGGGGGCAATCCGTTTGGTGGGTACTTCTCAAGTCAGCGCTAGCCCCAATTTTTCTGGAGCTCAATGCTCCCATCAGAATATGGAAGAAGCGTTTTTAGGATTCATTGGTGCCGGTCAGCCCTTTGAAATTGTTGCCCTTTCACCCTTCACACTTCAGGCTTACTCCCACGTTGAGCAAACTGCTGTGGTATGGATGTACTGGGATGACTTAGACAACTGGCCACACTTCCGACGGGAGATCTTAGATGCATTTAGGCTTCAGCATCAACGCAAACTCCTCTGGCTGAGTACCTTAGGACAGCGACGAACCATTGATCGGCTCTTGGGATTTCTCATATTATTGGTTGAAGAGTTCGGGGAACCGTGTGAACAAGGTTACTGCTTACCATTTCCCTTAACTCATGCACAAATCGGTAGTGCCATTGGCTCCACCCGCGTGACTGTCACTCGGTTGATAGGAAAGCTTCGCCAACGGGGAATCATCAACACTCAGAAGGATAATTTAATTTGCTTATCAGGTGACTCAGTACCTAAGATAACTCCTAATTAGGTACACTTGTAGATGCTTGTGTTCGAGTAATTGCAGTGGAAATCTAATTTACTGCCAAACTGGCAACACAGCCATGCTAAATTCCTTTTTAATAAATATATACCTAACAGATCGCACAAATCAGCCATCCTGTGCCGTAATTGATGATCAGCTTGGTTGTGCTGTGAGGGGTAACACCCTTCACAACACAGCCAGTTTTTTTTATATAAATGTTTTTATGGCAATGGGTGTAATGGTGTTTCCAAATTTCCAAATTTGAGGGACAAAGCGATGCAGCGCTACTGGCTGCTCCGTTCGCGTTTGGCCGTAGGCCACGCGGGGCGCGAACGCGCCCCGCGTCGGGCAAAGCCCGAAATTGCTATACTTTGCCCACCCTACTTTAATTGGTATTTTTTTTACACCCAAGTCCCTAACCCGATTTGCGCTTACCTTAACTTCTGAGTATTTGCTACCAAACTTTCAGCAAATTTATCGAAGCGCTCGGAGAGTTTTTTATCCAAAAGCTTGCCATCTTCACCAAAGGCTTTCCAAGCCTGACCAATGGCAATCTGCTCTGGAATCACCCAACTATGTACCCAGCGCATAATTATCCGTAGGTCATTGAGAGCGTTACTATTAGACTGACCCCCCAATACACTAATCAAACCGGTAACTTTCCCTTCGAGATGTTCAAAACTCATCAAATCTAGGGCATTTTTAAGTACACCACTCACACCACCGTGATATTCCGGTGTTGCCAGAATTAAGCCATCGGCTTGCTTCACGGTTTCCTGTAATCGGGTGACATCTGGATAGTCTGGATAGTCACTATCACCAGTGCAAAATGGTAATTGCATCTGACGCAAGTCGAGGATTTCAGTGGATACACCATTAGCTTTCACTCGGTCTATAGCATGCTCTAGAGCCTGATAGCTATAGGATTCAGGACGTAAACTACCACTAATTCCAACAATGTTCACCATCTCACTAACCTCTGTTTAACTATAGTGCTGATTGCTGAGTGCTTAGTACTGAGTACTGATTGCTGAGTGCTTAGTCTGGTTGACTGTCAACCGTCAACCAAGCTGAGTGCTGAGTGTTTCAGTAGGTTAGGTGCGCTTTCCCATTAAGAATTAAATTCGCTATAGGTGCGCGCCTCCAAGGGCGCGAGGGATTGCTCGCGCCCTTGGGTCGCACCTTCGCGTCGCACCTTAAGTTGTGATTTTTTGTCGTGAAAGCTACCAATTATCAAGGAAAGCCAATTTTATACGTAGTCGTTATGACTACGTATAGTCTAGCAAGTTGGCAGCAACTTTGTCAAACTCCTGTTGTAGCAGATCGGAGTATGTCGATCATGACCGCAACGATAAATTCGACCATCATGCTTTGACCGATAAGGCATAGGTGGGCTTTCCGCATCTAATTATTAAATTCGCCACGGGTCGCACCTGATCATTTTGTTGTTTAATCGACAGGGCATCCAGATCAGCCCCAATGGGTATAGCACTACGCGCTACTGTTAGGACATTCCTAAACTCCGAAACGTAAGTAATCGCTGACTTTTAGGTGCGACCCGTGGCGAATTTAATTCGCCGTTCGCGCCCCGCGTCTCCTACGGAGAACGGAAAGCGCACCTTTGACTTCTGACTTCTAACTTCTGACTTGCGCGTAGTGCTATAACACAGGTCCTGGTCGTTGACTAGTAATTAGAGCGGCTTAGCCTAGAGCCATTCAACGTACAGCCGTTATGCCTAAAGCCATTCAACCTACAGCCAACGAACCTAACCAAATTCATAAATAAAAACAGTCTCTTGACCTATAGTCAACCTATTACTTGAATTGGACCGGTGGTACTGGCACTAAAGAATTGCTGCACTAGAGGATTATCTGTGGTATCTATCTCCCCAACGCTGCCAGACCACTGTACTTTGCCTTTGTAGAGGAAAACAACCCGGTCAGCGGTGCGGCGAATTGTACTCTCCTGATGGGTAACCATTAGGTAAGTACTACAAGCGTTTTCTTCCCGTTGTATCTGGCGCACTAAATCTTCAATCACTGTTGAGGCGATCGGGTCAAGTCCAGCGGTTGGTTCGTCGTAGAGTAACACCTCTGGGTTGTCCCTGGGATGATCAGGATTAGAAATGATAGCACGGGCAAAACTGACTCGTTTGCGCATACCTCCTGATAACTCAGCTGGGTAGCGGTCTCCAACACCAGATAACCCTACCATCTCCAGGCTTTGATTGACCAATTTCCTAATTCGATGATGTGGTAGTTTAGAATGCTGGTAAAGCAAGAAACCCACATTCTCTTCCACCGTCAGCGAGTCAAACAAAGCTGCCTGCTGAAATACCATACCAATGCCAATGGGGTCTTGAGCATCTTCTATTAAACCGGAGCGCCGTTGCCCTTTAACATAAACTTCACCAACATCAGCAGGTAGTAAGCCAGCAATAATCCGAAGAATTGTTGATTTGCCAGTTCCAGAAGGACCAATAATAACTAGGGCATCACCCTGATAAATTTTCAGATCCAACTGATTCAAAATGACATTGCTTCCAAAGGATTTGCTCACTCCCTTCAGTTCGATCAATGGTTCTGGCATCGGATATTTCTGACATTTTTCATTGTCTTCTCCATACAATGTATAACCTCTTCATCAAAAAGCACTACTTTTTGATAATCAGGAAATTCTCCTGTATGCAGGCGCACAGCCACTTGCCCTAACCCTTCACTAAAGAGAAGTTGCTTAAACAACAGGTTGTCTGTAAAGGACATAATGTGAGCAGCAATCGCGCACTCGCCTTCCCAGCCAAAGTCCACATCTAGTTTAACGTGATGCCTTTCATGAATACATCGGTAAATTAAGTTGACGTCCTTACCTAGTAGATCTGATTCATTATATTGGGCGCTGATTTTAACATTTCCTTGTTCAAAGTCAGCTTTGATGTCATTCAGACATAGATCTGGTCCTCTAAAGTAGGGTTGGTAGTCAACGTACTCAAAATTGACCCCTTGCAGTTCTACCTTTGCTAAGTCAATCACAAATTGACGAAACTCTCTAATTAAGGATAGAGGAGCTTCATAGGCTGGAGCTGTCATATAGCCCTTGGCTAATTCTTCAATTGTCATTATTATGATCTCCTCCTGTGCATAAATTACCTGCTAGGAATTTTTGTAGAACTTCTGCATTTACACTCTTATTAGAGGATAAGTGATATAGTCAACTTATTAATGGGGGGTGAACCCCCTGATAGGGTAAGTCCTATCTTGGCAACAAAGAGTTAAAGCTTCCGTGTTAAACTCGTAACACTTGGAAGCCAATTTTGGTTTCTTCTAAATTGTGATATTTCTTGACAATAAAGACGTCGCGACAACCACTTAAACAATCTTGAAGAATCAGCAAGATTTCAAAAAGCTTCCCGTGAATTTACTTAAAAGTTCTCTGGAATACTGCGGGAGCTTTACCTGATTTTTATTTCAGAGCCACCCTAGCTGGTTCTTTAAGCAATCTGACCCTGACAAGCGCTTTATTAATAATATCTGAATCATTCAAACCTCTTGAAGAAGCAGTTAAATTAACTCTTCCCGCTCCGGTCATCAGTAATAACACGTACATAGCTCATACTCACTCAATTTCGGTTACTTCACATTAATTCGTCCTAACAATCTATGCACCGAAAATCTAGCTGTTGATGCCATAATAACTATGTGCTTACGGCTAATCAACGATAGGATTGTCTATGGCTTGATAAATATCGCTTATTATTATTTATATCCAGAGAAAAGCCAATCTATAATCAGTGAATTTACGGAATATTATCTTGGTTTACAGGGAAAATGCCTAGTATTATCAATAGCTGTAAATGTTAAAGTTTACCCTTCTTACTTACGTGCTTGACCCTGATTAATTCCTTTTCTATTTCACCAGCTAGATGACAACCAATCGAGAATCAGTGAATTTACGGACTCTGGGTTTTCGTCATGAGGGCAGTGACCAGCGTTAGGAATTCCTACAAATTTTACGTCTTTACCCTGATCACTCTGCTTTTGGAAGATGGTAGCACCAGAAATCGGTGTCCAAGGGTCTTCCTCTCCCCAAAGAATGAGTAGAGGACTTTGTAACTTAGGTAAAAGTTCACTAGGTCCAGGACCAGGAGGAGCAGTAAGAACTGATGCAAATACCTTTTGAGCCCCGGGATCACAAGCAGGCTGGTAGATTAAGTCTACAAGTTCATCTGTAATGGCATCTGAATCACAGTAGACTTGACGAAGGGTGCTGCGGATGCGATTTTTCTGGCGGATACGGTTAAACAGGAACGGTCCAAAGGTTGCAGAGTTCACTAATCTGGTGAAAGCTCCCATCACCAACCGCAAAGGTAGATTTAGCTCTTCAGGGCGGTGATTGAGTCCACCAGCACAGTTAATTAAGACACCACCAGCAGCAATCTCAGGATAGTTTGTTACCACCATCAGACTTAACAGAGCACCAATGGAGTTACCGATAAATACGGTAGGTTCGTTGATGTAGGTATCCCAAAAGTCCTTTATTTGTTGTTGCCACAACTCTACGGTGTAGGACAAGGCAGGTTTATCAGAACCTCCAAATCCCAGCAGATCGATGGCAAACACTCGATAACCCCCTGCGGCTAGGACAGGAATATTCTTGCGCCAATGTCCAATGGATGCCCCAAAACCATGAACCAACAGTAGAGGCTTACCAGTCCCCATTACGGTGTATTCAATTTGGTGACCTTGCCAGTTCCAAACATGGTTTTCCGTCCTGTGGTAGGGTATTAGTTTTTGTGTAGACACAGCTTTTTGTTAACTTTAATTAACTTACTCATTTTAATATTACTAAACATTTAGGTACTAAGTTGATTATGGATGATAAATTAGTTATAATTAATCGTTATCTTTTAATACGATTAAACATGACCTAGCAATGATTGATCAGGTCAAGGCTTCAATTCTAGTAAACCCGGAGGAGGCGTAATCTCAATCCGACCATTTTCGAGATCGACCACTGGTGCGATCGCTTTTACAAAGGGAATCAGTACCGTTGCTGGCTGTGGTTCCTTCTTACCTTTGGCTTGGCGTTTCTTGCTAGTTCGAGTGGGTGGTGGAGTTTCCGGCTGGGTTGGGGGCGGTTGCACTGAAGATAGCAATTTGACTTTCAAAAGGTCATTACCCGCTGGGATCACATCTACGACTACCCCCACAGCTTCACCGGTGAGTTGATTAAAGACTTCAAGGTCAATCAAGTCTAAGATGTGATACTCATCTTCCTCTAACTCTGGGCGATCGCTGGTTGGTACCAACAGTTGATAACCGCGCAACGCCTCTGCCTGATCCCGGTTGTCTACCCCTTTGAGCTGCACAACATATAACGCTTTACCAGGGACAAAACGCCCCCAGAGTAATTCTACAGGTTGGGGTGGATTATCCCCTGGTGGTTTTAACCAGCGCTGTCCTGGCTCCTCAAACCTTTCGGGAAAGTCAGAACTTGGATAGACTCGCAACTCTCCTTTTAACCCATGGGGGGAAACAATTCTACCGATTTCTAGCCAGTCTTCATTGGTCATTTGAGCATTTTTAGGTAAGTGAAGTAAGCACTAAGGGCAAGGTAGTACCATCATCCCTAAAGAGGCCCGAGAGCGTGGATAGCGCGGACCTGTCATTTAATTTTATCCTGATTACCGGCATTTTGATCAGAAAAAATACTATAAAACACACCCTAAATGTTCAGGATAGTAGTATATAAAAAAAATCCAATTAAATCGTAATTTTAGTCATTTTATATTGAACAAGATATTGCTTGTTATTTTTAACTATACAATTACTCGTTTTTGGGGTTTTAATAATAACTAACTAATGAAACTAGATAAATTATAAATAGTTTGTGAACTATAACCTATACAGTATGCCGACACTAACAGGGCTTGTGGGCTTCTGGATTTTGAAAACTGGTTTATAGACGTTATAGATACTAACAGTCTAATCAGGGTTACTTCAATCAAGGCAATTGGCCATTAGCTCAGCTTCGAGAGCTTAATGACTTTGTGCAAGTAATTGAGATTGTCCAGCTTCTCCTGATGCTGCTCGGCAATGGCACCGGACTAGGACAATTGTCTAGATTTGACCAAATCTCAATCCTTCCTCTTATCTTTGACGACATCGTAAAGCTGATTTAAACTGAATTATTCATTTATCATCCTAATAATTTCAATACCAAATGGTTAGCTATTTGTCAAATTTTTTATACATTCTCGGAGAAAGAAAACTCAGACTAATCCCTCTTCTGTTATTAATCTTACTAACCTCCCTCCTGGATACTGTAGGTATTGGACTTGTCGGGCCATTTATGGGGTTAGCTACTAACCCAACTTTGATTGAACTAAATTCTCGGCTGCATTGGGTTTATGTCAAGTTAGGTTTAACTTCTGAAGTTCAGTTTATTGCCTTGCTAGGTTTAATTATTATTGTTGCCTTCTGGACTAAATCCTTATTAAGTTTCCAAGCTCAAAAATATATCTTTAAATTTAGCTTTACTCAATACGGTGAACTATCCTCAAATTTGCTCCATGCCTACTTGGTAGCACCTTACACATTTCATATTAGGAAAAATACGGCTTTTTTAATCAACACGGTCTTGGAAGAATCTGGAGTTTTTAGTGTCAAATTCATGATTCCTTTCCTAAAAACCGTAGCCAGTTTTATTATTATATTGTTTTTAGTTATTTTACTAATAATAACCGATCCGATCGCAACAATTACTCTAGCCTTGATTTTACTAATACCCTTGGGTATTATCTACCAATTTAAAGACAAAATTTCCGAATGGGGAAAAAAGGTATCTCAATCTAAGGAGGAAATGATTCGCATCATCAATCATAGCCTTGGAGGATTAAAAGAAACACGCATCATTGGTTGCGAATCTTACTTTGAAAGGCAAATGAGTGATCAAGTCGATCAACTGGTTAATGGCATGACATCATTTCATACTTTCCAAGCTTTGCCTCGCATTATAATTGAAGCAATTTTAGTGACATTTTTAGTAGCTTTTGTATCTATAGTCTTAGTCTTTAACCTTGGGACAGAAAATATTATCGAAGTTTTAGGTATTTTCGCTTTGGCTTCCGTGCGCATGATTCCAGCATTTAGTCATTTAACATCTAATATTGCTTTGATGCGAAACGCCAGCTATTCGATTAATAAAATATACTTGGATTTAAAAGAGTTAGAAGACATTGAAGTAGAGGAAATTTTTGAACCTAAATATTTATCAGATTTATCTCCCCTATCCAAGCCTAATACTCCCTCAGAGCAATTCAGTAATTTTGCAAAGTCTATTGACGTTAATAGAAGTCTATCACACCAGGATAATCAGATCGAAATTGATAGAATTACCTACCGATATCCCAAAGTTTTAGACCCTACTATTATGAACATATCCTTGACTATCAACAAAGGTCAATCTATTGCTTTAGTCGGTAAATCAGGCTCAGGTAAGACAACATTAGTTGATGTAATTTTAGGTCTCTTAGCACCTGAAAGTGGTGAGATTAGGTACAAAGGTAAATCCATATATAAGAATCTGCGTTCCTGGCAAAATTTAATTGGCTACATCCCACAGTCGATTTTTCTCATAGATGACACAATCGAAGGAAATATTGCCTTTGGTGTTCCAAAGCATTTGATTGATCGAGAACGATTAGATCAGGCTATCCAATCTGCTCAACTTGCGGAGTTTGTTGACCAATTACCTGAGGGAGTTAAATCTGTTGTTGGTGAACGGGGAGTGCGTTTATCTGGTGGTCAACGGCAGCGGATAGGAATTGCTCGCGCACTTTACCATCAGAGGGAAATTTTAGTCCTAGATGAGGCGACTTCTGCACTAGATAATGAAACTGAACACTTGGTTAATGAAGCAATTAAATCTTTGAATGGCACTAAAACGATGATTATTATTGCTCACCGTCTCTCTACTATTGAACATTGTGATTGTATCTATTTACTCGATCAAGGTCGTTTAGTGAAGTCAGGTACTTATCAAGACATCATTTTAAATTAACAAAGCCTTAATTTTTGAATTGGAAAAGAGCAGGAGCAGGTTAGTTATAGCAATTCTATCTCCCATGAGGTACAAACAGATCGGGTGCATCTCATATTTGTAAATGTTGCGTAGGGTGCGTTAGGGGGGCTCGCCGTCATTTTCAGCCTCGTAGCCAGCCTTGGGAAAGTCTGCCCCGTAACGCACCACGGGGTCAAACACCAAAAATGAGATGCACCCAACAGATCCCCCTAAATCCCCCTTAAAAAGGGGGACTTCAGCTGCAATATCAAACCTGCTCCTAAATGACTAGCTTACTTTTACCAAAACTAAATTATCTTCTTCCTTTGTTTCATAGCTTTTCAATGGTTTGTCTGCAGGTCCTTTCGTTACTTTGCCATCTAAATCAAATTTAGAACCGTGACAAGGACAGTTAAATATTTTGTCCTCTTGCTTCCAATCCACGCTACAACCTTGGTGAGTACACCTAGGATTCACGGCAACAAGACTATTGTTGCTCAGATTACGCACGACTAGAATATCTGCTGTCTTGTCGCTAATTTTGCCTTTTTCTTCTAACTCCTGCACTGTGCCAACGGCTTGGAATCCATCTTCTCGCACCGACTTATCAATATTAGGGCTTTTCTTTTCTGTTGCTTTTGGGGGACTTTGATCAGGACTACAAGCGGCTAATGCTACTGGTAGATAAGTAGCCAATGCACCAACACCAAACCAGCCCATAAATTGACGACGATCCATAGTATCCCTCTATGTGGAAAACGATTTATTTTAATAATAAACCATAATCAAGGATTAATTATATTTATTATCTCTCAAACCAGGATTTTTTAATTGAAAATATGAGCAACTAAATTAGGTTTATAATATCTTCATCATTAGTTGAAATTATGCATTTTTATTTAGTTTTAATCAATTTTAATTATCTTTAGCCATGACTGGTTGGTTGTTACTCAACTGTTTCACTATATTGTCACTAGATTTAGATAGCAACCAACGGTTATGTCTGGTAGCGGCAGCTGCTACAAATAATAAGTCTAAACCAACGAGGGTTCCGACAATTAATTCTGAGCCACCAGTGCTAAACCCATAACTGTGTAAACCAGTACCGAGAACAAAGTTAACGCCATACCAAGCCATCAACACAGCATTAAAACAAACTACACTAATGACTGCCATGCCAAAGTCTGCTAACCATCCTACCAGACGACCATGTAAGGGGACTATGTAACACATTAGGGCAATCAACGCCCAGGTTTCTTTAGGGTCCCAACCCCAGAAGCGACCCCAGGAGAAGTGAGCCCATATCCCACCGAGAATAATGCCAGTAGTGAGCAGTAAAACACCAATTTGTAGTACTCGATAGTTGAATTTTGAAAGATTGGAAATTCGTTGAAAGGATTGGGGAGCAACTAGATAATGTCCTAGAATAATATGTCCTAATCCCATAGCTAAGGCAAAACTAGCATAGCTGAGGGTAATGGTGGGAACGTGGATACTTAGCCAAAAGTTATCTCGTAGTACTGGTACAAGGGGGGCAATACTTGGATCTAGGACGGCTGGAAGACTGTCTGCTAGAAGTAGACAAAGGATTGATAAAGGAGCAGCGGCTAACAGATAGTATTTTGCTCGGTAGATTAGCTCAAATACTAGGGCGATGGCGGCAATCCCAAATCCAACCCAGACTACGGATTCATACATATTGGTGACTGGGGGACGTCCGGCAATTTCCATGCGGGTGATAAAGCCGTAGCCTTGGATGAAAAGACCTGTGAGGAAAATTCCTACTGCACCTGAGTAGAGGTCGAATTGTTTGAAGGATAATCCTAATAACAGGACTAGTAATGCGATCGCATAAATTTTCCAGGCTTTACTAAAGGGACGAAAACTAGAGAAGTTAACTTCCCGTTGCAGCACGGAATCCTTGGGGTAAATTTCAGGGCTAAGAGCGGCTAACTGCTGATGTAGTGTTTCTGCGACTTGCCCAACCTCAACATTAGTCAGTAGGGGATCTAAACGATAGGCTTGTTTGAGTGTTTGGTAACTTTGCTGTAGAGGGGTAATTTGTTCGTTGGTGTAATACTGTTGCGATTGAGGTATGCTTACCCAAGTGCCTTTACTATCGCTGGGATGGGGAACTAGGGGTAGGGTATCAGTACCTACCGTGCGTAACATTAATGCCAGTCTGTCTTCTATGGTCAGGGCTTCTCGTTCGTCTCTAGTCAGCTCAATGTTGTCCGCTTCTTTTTGATTGGCTTCCAGAATGATGGCACCTAGGTTGGAACTGACTAATTCTCCGAAGGAGAAGTATTTTTGTTCTAGGTCAAGGCCAATTTTTTCTTTGAGGGGGCGGTAGGTCAGTAGAATGAAAGCTTCTTGGTTCCAGTCTCGGTTATTAAACCATAGGGATAGGTAGGTTTGCAGATAGTTAAGGCTTTGATTGTTTTCTAGGCGGTAGTTAGTTGAACCGTGAATTTTGGCTACGGTTTCTCGGGCTACGGTGTCTAAGGGTTTTTTGCGTCCATCAAGTTGGACAGCTAGGGTTTGTAAGGGGTCTAGGGGTGATGGTTGGAATTGGGTTGGAGGTATGATTAGGATTACGATTCCCAGACAGAGTCCGATCAGGAGTTGGAGTGGTTTCATCAGAACACAGGAGTTGAAGCTAAACAGAAGTAAACGCTAATCTGAACTAGAACAAAGTATGCTAGGGGGAATGATAATACAACGGAACTCCGGACTCCTGTGGCTGGCGGCGCAGTTTTTTAGCTACCCCTCGACCATAGAACATGATGGTGATGCCACCGATTACTAGACCAGAGCCTGTCCAAGTTAAAGCAGTTACCCAGGCTGGTTCTCGCTTGATTTGTAGGGTTGATTGTTTTAAGTCACCGGGATTCCAGGAAGCTTGGGCTATTTTCCAGCCTTGATACCAGGTGGGATGGTTCATCCAAACGTTGCGGTGGGAGATGACATGGTGATCGCGGTCTTCGATCCGGATTTTGCTAGTCCACATAGCAACGGAATCACTGCCTTCATTCCGTTCAACGATGAAGTCTTCTAATGCGATCGCAAACGGCAGTTGCAATAGTTTGGGACTAAAGGCAGCAAAGATTTCTCCTGTTGGTTCGTTAATGGTAGTCGGTTCGCCCCAGGGTAACCAAGTTTGGGTTCCGGTTTCGGTGCTGACTAATAAGGCTGGTACTCCCTTAGCGCTTGGGTCAAATACAGGTATGACCTCACGATTGATTTTGCCATGGGGAATATACTCGTCTAGGGTAATTTGGAAATCTGCCCAACCGGGACTGACAGCTTTTCCAACCTCTAAAGTCCCAGATTTAAATCCTTTCGAGGAATGGGCAGCGTAGAATAGCTGACCTGATTGAGTGACGATTACCCGGAAATAATCCTCTGATTCCTGGGGTTGAATGTTATAGCTAATCTCAATTCCTTCTAGGGGTTTTCCTGATACAACTGAACGAATTGGCGGAAAGTTTTCCTTTCCAAACACAAACCAGCGTTCAACCCCTTCTGGTGTGGATACCTCCAACTGTACTGCGGGATTTCTCAGTTGTTGGGAGGCCGTGGTCGGTTGGTTGTTGGCGTCTAGTCGGAAATCCGGCCAAAAATCGACGACTTTGACTGAGGAGTCTGGGGCTTGGGATGACAGAGCTTGTTTTATATCGATAATCTCTGTATCTATCTTGTCTGTTTCTTTTGACGTTACCTCGATGCTACCCCAAGGACTCAGGTTTTGTTGTTCAGGGGGAGATAGCAGAGATTTTCCTTTTCCTGTCGCTACCGTTTCGACCTGAATGATTTCTAATTCAGCTGGCCCAATCCCTACTTTGCTATAGGCTACTGGGGCTACAGCTAAATATCGCTCTAGGGTTTGCCCCATGCGATCGCTTTTCAAGCGTAATCGCACAGCTGGATTATCTACTGCTAGATTATCTGCCGTTGCCCCTTCCGTAAAACTGACTGTTTTGATGGTATTGTCGCTGTAGCCTACCAAAGACAGTTTACCAATTTGCTTGGGGATGACTGAACCATCTGGCTTGATCAATACATCAGTCTGCTGCAACTGTGATGATGGTGTCATCACTTCCAACAATTCCCCTTCAACCCGAATCTGATTGCTCGAAGCCATATCGGTGCGCAAAGGTAACATGCCCTCTACACCTAAGTGGATTACAGCCGCTGAACCAGCGATAATTACGATGATACCAAGATGGGTCAGAGCAAAGCCAATTTTACGCGCACCTCGCCAGGGGTAACGATACAGAGCTGAGACCGCTAGGTTGAGGGCTAGTAGGAACATTAAGGCTCCAAACCACGGACTTTTATAAATCTCCTGTTGAACGGTAGTTGACCCTACCTGAGATTCGTAAAACGTCGCCCCAATTAAGATAGCGACAATCATACTAAGTAAAGGGACAGCTAGTTTAATCGAGCCAATAAATTTCAAGGTATGCTCAAGCATATAGCAATCCTAGGTTATTTTTGAACATACTTGTCAAGATTGGTAGCACACAACATGGTTCAGTAACTATAAGGTAATCAGGAATAGTTTTTACCCAACATTTAGTACTTCTATCTATATAATACACCCTGGTATAAAACAATTTTATCAACACAAGCTTTTTCCTAAATTATGGTTTTTTTCGCTTTTTTAAAACTAAGCGATCGCTTTTACCAAAACGCCTTAACGTCATAACTCTCTACCATTAATTTAAATTAATACTGTATTAATTTATACATTTATTATTTTGTAACCATTCAGCCGTCAGCTGTCAGCCGTCAGCTGTCAGCCGTCAGCTTATTTTATTCAAAAGCTATAGTTATTGTAGGGTGGGCAAATGACATAATTCCTGATTAAATTGTGATTGGCTTGGTATTTGCCCACCCTACTACTGAGAGCTGATAGCTGAGAGCTGATAGCTGAGAGCTGATAGCTGAGAGCTGATAGCTGAGACCTGAATGCTTACAGCATTTTTTTAATCTTAAAGGTGTACTAAATTAGTCTACTAATAGTCTACTAAATTAAACATTACTCAACTATTCCGTAAACGCGATCGCTAACATCAGACTTCGATACTGGCCATATTAGCGTCTGTATACAATCTCCCATCTGTAAGGAATTGTCACTAACACCAGACCGAATCCAGATCACGTTTGAGGTTATCTATGCTGTTGTACACTAGTCCATCTAGCCAACTCACTACAACCAATCCTGAGGAACTACTGAAGCGATATGCTAGGGGAGAACGAGATTTTCGCGGCATAAATCTGAGTGAGGAAATGTTGAGTTGGGTAGATCTTGAGGGGATAAATCTCAGTGGTGCTCAGCTTTATGTATCTATCTTAGAAGGCGTTAACCTTACCGAAGCGAACCTTACTAGAGCTAACCTCAGTTGGATAGACTTAACTGCAGCTACTTTAATCAAGGCAAATTTGACTGAAACTAACTTACACAAAGCCGATTTGCGTGAAGCAGATTTGAGTGGTGCTAACCTTCAGGGAGCAGATTTGAGTGGTGCTAACCTTCAGGGAGCAGATTTAAGTGGTGCTAACCTTAGTGGTGCGGACTTAACTAGTGCAGTCATGTCTCGTAGTTTTGATATCGGTATCTTAAAAGCAGCTTTCTAGACAGATATTATTTAAGGTTGAAGGGTTGTTCGCGTAGCGTGGCCAAAGGCCAAGGTTGAAGGGTTGTTCGCGTAGCGTGGCCAAAGGCCAAGGTTGTTCGCGTAGCGTGGCCAAAGGCCAAGGTTGAAGGCTTGAAGGTGGTTTGGTTGAAGGGTGGTTCGCCTAGCGTGGCCAAAGGCCAAGGTTGTTCGCGTAGCGTGGCCAAAGGCCAAGGTTGTTCGCGTAGCGTGGCCAAAGGCCAAGGTTGAAGGCTTGAAGCTTTAAAGTTGGTTTGTTTAAGCTTTAATAAGCTGTAACTTTCTAACCTGTAACTTTCTAACCTGTAACTTTCTAACCTGTAACTTTCTAACCTGTAACTTTCTAACCTGTAACTTTCTAACCTGTAACTTTCTAACCTGTAACTTTCTAACCTGTAACTTTCTAACCTGCAACTTGTCACCTATGGTAATCCTGTTTTCAAGATAATAGCTCTTGCAGCACTTTACTGATAATTGTTTCAGGGATTTTGCCAACTAGGATTTCTGTCTCTTGCTGATTACTGTCTAGAAATGTGAATTGTGGCACACCAGTCACTCGGTATTTTTCAATCGGTTTAGCCCACTGGGGATCATCTATATTTAGCATCACCCAATTGACGGTTTCTCCATACTGTTGCTGCAATTTGTTCAGGATGGGAGCCATGGATTGACAAGTGGTACACCAGTCAGCGTAAAATTCTATTAAAGTGGGCTTATTATTGTTCAAAGCAACGTCATAAGGGACTGATTGCTTTACCATCGTCTTGATTAGAGCTAACCCAGCCACCGTTGAAGTCCTAAGGCTAGATAGATCAGAACGAGTTAGGAAAAATGTTCCAGCTGCGAAGACAACAGTGATTATTCCTACAATAATGCTGAATTTTGCCCTGAGTTTTCCTTTCTCACTATTCATTATACTGCTTGCCAAAGTATTGTCTTGATCCAAGATACCTCCCACACTTACCTATTCCCTATTCCCGTTTTCCCATTCCCGTTTTCCCATTCCCGTTTTCCCATTTCCTATTGCCTGTTCCCTATTCATTGATAGTAATAGGCGATAAATATGTGAAATCCTAGCATGACAAAGAAGACACTGACTAGGAAGATATGGGTAGATAGCCAGATAGAGCGTAGATTACGAATTAGGGGGCCTTTAGATATACCCGGTAGCATCGTGCCAATGCCATCCTTTGCTGGCACCCAACCAAAATATTTTCTAGGAGATTCCAGCACCCCAGTTTCCGCCACAACACCGACTAGAGCCGATAGGGTTACACCAAAAAATACCCACAGGAATATAGAATTAAAATTCTTACCTGTCGCACCAATGGTATGAATTAATGTTGTCCCTAAAAGGGCGACTCCCAAAAAGATATGTAAACTGCGCCACAGCTGCATAGAACCAGGAATAGTAAACTTAATCATCCAGCCGCGACTACGCTTTCTAGCTGTTAGTACCATCTCAAACAATACAAAGGCTAGGGATAGATAGCCGGTAATTTGCTTATAACGTTCCCCTTGTAAAAGCTGATACCATTTAAAGTAATTGTCCCGCAGCATCGGTAGATAAAGGGGACTGAGCGCAAAGGGAGTCAGAATTACCACACAGATGAAGGTGAGGATGATTAAGGTAGAAAATTTGGGCTTCATAACATAGTGGCTTTTCGGTTAAACCTATTTTTTAAGCAGTCAGCAGTCAGCAGTTAGCAGTCAGCAATCAGCAGTTAGCAGTCAGCAGTCAGCAGTTAGCAGTTAGCAGTTAGCAGTCAGGAGTCAGCAGTCAGTCTTTGGGTGATAGTTGATAGCACCTCAAGTAGCGTGGGCATAAGCTGATAGCTAATAGCTGATAGCTAATAGCTGATAGCTGATAGCTGATAGCTGATAGCTGATAGCTGATAGCTGATAGCTGATAGCTGATAGCTGATAGCTGATAGCTGATAGCTGACACATTTCCCCTAAAAATTAGGTGCCTTTTAGAGGCAGATTAATGATGACGCCACCCATGACTTCGCCCATCTCAAAGACTTTGTCGGGATAGCGCTCTTTGTGTACAGGATGGGTGTTGTGGCAAGAGACACAGGCTTCAGCCACAGCTTTATCAGGGTAGACGGCAGAATAATAGGTTTTACCAGCAATTTCTTGATAGTCTTTGTAAGGCTCACCGGTTTCAACCACTTCTGCCATGGCTTTCTTTTCAAATTCAGATTTTGGCGCTTGGTTATCGTTGATGTTCCAAGGGGAAATTAAGCCGTAGGTAAACTCTCCGCTATCAGAAGCAATCTCTGCTCCTAGACGGAACATCTGAGCTGGTAGGGGAATACCACCAGTTTGTTGCCAACCTTCAGTGGCTTCCGCATCAACTACTCCTTTTGGCTTGTCTTTGCCTTCTAATGTCTTCAAGCGGTTAACGACATGCTTGGTGTAAGCGGTGCGGTCTGCTAACAACACAGTATGGATATAATCCACAACTATTTCTGGAGCAACACCTGCAGCTTGCTGACTTGAACCGCCGCCACAAGCTACAACAGTGACGCAAATCGCTAAACCTAAGGCAATTAAGCCTACAGCTTTCGTTTTCATGCGATGTAGCAATGTATTGATTGCCATGATTTCGTGTCTCCTCTCGTTGTATTTAATTGGTATGACGTGGCTATAACGTAGCTATGACTAGGGCTAGGAATAATTAGCGTTACCTAGTAGCGTTAATTAGTAGCTTTTACTACTAGTAGCGTTAATTAGTAGCGTTAATTAGTAGCTTTTACTACTGTTCAGCGTTACTCGACCGTTTCTTCTCAAATGCACGAATTAGATCAAAGGTTTCTAGCTTCAGGCTAGGAGGTTCAGCAAAGTTTTCCTCCACTAGCTCATCGTCGAAGATACTGTTATAGCTATACTCGACGCTGTGGCAGTTCATACAAACTTCCTTAACCATGCGATCGCGTGGTTTCAGAGTAAAGGTATTGTTGTGATTAACGACAATTGTGTTTTCTGAATTTTCCAGCTGCTGACGAGGTAAATGACAGGTAGCACAGGTTACCGATTCACCATTGGGTCTGGGTAAAGTGCCTTGGTCGGCAAGTAGTTGGGCATGCTTTGAGTTTTGATAGTTAAGGGAGTGGCTGTCATTATGACAGGTCAAGCAGGAATCTACAGAGGCTTGCCAGGTATCTACAGAATGGACATTGTGACAGCTATTGCAGTTCATTTGCTTGTCCATGGCTGACTCTTTCATCGCCAAATGAGCCATTGCTGGTGTCAACGGAGATAGTCCTTCTGAGATCCGAATGCCATGCTTACCATACACAAAGGTCTCAACTGCTACCTCATGGCAACTTTGACAACTTTCCTGGGTTGGTTTCACCACTAATTCTTTAGTGTCAGAGTCTTGGTGACAGCTAGAGCAGTTAATGTCTGCTAAAGCATGAGCACTGCCTTCCCACAACTGATTAATCTCAACTAATTCCCCTTGGGAAAGGGATGCAGCGGGGTCTTTGGGCACACCCCCATTAGTAGCTACATCAATAGCAGTGTTTGCGTTACCTCGGATACTGCTGACCAATACCAACCCAATTAGAACGAGTACAATGGCAATCAGTTTTTTCATGACTCGCTCCCCAGGAATTCTTCACCTAAATCGGGAGTAGGCGGTTCTTCTAATTCCGCAGTAACTGTCCGCTCCAACAGTATAGGTTCTGGCAACATCGGCAACTGATCGATATTCTGACGCAGGAATCCTGTGGAGATGGAGCGGTGGTCGTGGAAGTTATGACAGCCTGCGGTCCAGCAACCATCCGGAGCAAATCCTGTATGACTGGCTAAGTCACCGGTAATGATGCCTTCATGGCAAGCCATACATAGGTCTGGCTTTAGGTGAACTCCTCGCCCAAACATATGGACGTGTTCGTTATGACAAGCTGTACAGGTCAGTACATCTATATTGGTTAAGAGTTCAGCCCAACGGGGGTCACGGAACTTTTTAGCTCCGTGAGCATCTGCTGCCATTTCCGCTTCGTGACAGCGCATACAGGTTTCGTTGGTGACCGGTTTAAACCCCTCATGACAAGAGTTACAGGACACCTCAAACAAAACATGCCCCTCCGAGGTAGTGCCAGGAAGGAACACACTGCGATGATCTAATGCGAAGGCAGCGGTTAACCACGTTAGTAGGATCACCATCACACCGATGATGACTACTTTGGATTGGAGAATACTGGGCTTAAAAAACTTACCGAGATTGCTTGCCATTTTTAACTATTTACAACAGGATGGCTTACAACAGCATGGCCAGGATAAGGGTGACAATTCCACCAGCCCCAAACACTCCACCGACTAATGGCCAGTTAATGTTTGTTTCTGGCACCTCATACTGTTGGGGGCTGGGTTTTGTAGCCTCTGGTTTTGGGGAATCTAACTCCACCTCTTGAGAGGAATAATCCGCACCATCCAACATGATGGTGGTAATGGCTCCGTAGGCATCTACCCAGGCTTGCTTGACTTCTGGTGTCCAATCCGCACCCAAGTATTGCTCAAAGGTTTTTAGGAGGCTATTGCCCACTAATGGATAATGTTCTGGCAGCGCTCCATACTTAACATGTCTCGCTCCTAGTCCTTTGAGGGCTGAACCGAGGGTATCTGGTTTGCGTAGATTTTCTACTACCAGTACCAAGGAAGCCAGCAGTTTTTTCTGTTGGGCACCCATGTCTGTGGTATCGAACAGAGGCTGGGCTGCTGGATAATCGGTGAATAGATTTTCGTAGAAGCTGGCTACAAATTCGGTAGCGCGAGGCTTAACTTTATCAAAGCTTTGTTCTAATAGTTCGACTTGTAAAGACATTGTTCTATATCACTCCCTAGGATTTAGATAGGATTTAGATGGGATTTACATGGGATTTAACTGTTAGCTTGGCACCGAGACCCCTTTACTTACTTCAGCCCACTTCTGGGTTGGAGTTATTGAGGTTGAGAGTTTGACATCCCCTAAAGGTAGATGCCCAGTGGAGATAACCTGCCACCAGGCAGGATTCTAAAGATGTCTAACTGTGTAAGGTTCCCACTGACTAACACTGACTAAGTCGATGTGATTAGATCAATAGTCCATATCGAGATATAACGATAGGTTTCACAATTGGCAGACATCGTAGCTTTTGTTACAAACAATTTATAAAAATGAATATTATGCATTAAAAGTTTGCATTTAATACATTTTCGATTTGATAATTAGGCTTTTGTTGGAGAACGCTTAAATTAGAGTCCGATATTCGAGTCGGGAAATCAGCTGTTCGTCGGATCAGTCTCCTCTCCTATCGAGAATAGTAGTCAAATGCACTTAATTTGGTGCAGTTAATTTTTTATTGCCGTGAGGCAACGATTAAACAATGCTGAACATTTTAGAACAAGCCAGTCTTGCTGGACAGCAGGAAAATTTTTCATTACTCACTCATCATCTTCAGCAGTTGTCCATAGGGAAAAATGGTCAGAGACAGCAGCGGTTAAATGATGAAGAGTTCCAGCTAGCCTTGAGTCTGGGATTACAGGTGCTCAAGAGTGGCGATTTTCACGAAAAATGGGATTTAGTAAAGGTGCTACCAAAACTGGGGAAAGCTGTTATTGCTCCGGTGATCAGCATCCTAGAAGATGAAGCACTAGATTTGGAAGTCCGTTGGTTTGCTGGTCGAATCTTAGGTCAGTTTGATGACCCGGCAGTGGTGATGGTGCTAGTCAAATTGCTGAAGGATGGTGAAGATGAAGAGTTAGCCTATATGGCTTCTGAAGCACTGGCAAACATTGGGACTTCAGCAGTGGCGGCTTTAAGCCGTTTTCCAGAATCCCCAGAGGCCAGATTATTGGCAGTGCAAGCCCTGGCTCATATTCACCGTCCTGAAGTTATTGAGCCATTGCTGAGTGTGGTTAATGACCCCAGCTGGGAAATACGGGCTACTGCTATTGAAACCCTCAGTAATTTTCGCTCACCTTCAATTACTTCAGTCCTGCTGAATGCCTTAACCGATAAAGTGGCAGCGGTGAGAAAAGAAGCGGTGATTGGTCTAGGGTTACTACGCACTTTGTTGCCAGATTTAGATCTAGTCAAGCGGATTAAACCATTGCTTTATGACCTGAATTTGGAGGTTTGCCACCAAGCTGCGATCGCACTCGGGCGTTTAGCTACCTTAGACGCCCATCAAGCCTTAGTTAAGGCACTCCAGTCACCAGCTACACCAATCAGTTTACAAATCGAGATTGTCCGTGCTTTCACTTGGGAGTTTACTACCAATTCCCTACAACAGTTGCAAGCAGTGCTGAGGGAGGCACCTACACCAGTCTGTAGGGAAATCATTAGCGTCCTGGGGATGGTAGAGTCAGACTATTTGAAACCCAAAGCGGCTGAGATTTTGATCGACTTTTGTCAATCAGGGCACCTGGCTACGGAAGATCAGCAAATCAAACAAACTCTAGCCATGTCTCTAGGACAATTAGCTCAATTTGAATCAATACCATTACTCAAAGACTTAGTCGCAGATTCAGATCACTCCGTGAGCTTGCATGCGATCGCAGCCCTGAAAAAATTCTGATTGTAAATTCTCATTCTAAATTCCCTTTAGTCTAGGGGCGTAAAGCCTTCAGGGTCTACCGTTGCTAAGGCTTGCATTTTTTTGTGCTATACTCTATAATTGTGGTTTAATTCAGAAGTGGGCTACCCCTTAACTCAAATCCCTAAGGTGGACTTTAATTGAGGAAAGCCGATCTGAGCCATCCATAGAGACAACAGAAAAATCAATAAAAGCAAAGATATTGCGGAGCAAGCGTGGTTTAAAAGCCAATTCTGGGCGTTTGCTTCATGATTTTGCCACAAAAATTTGCTACCATCAAGTACACTCGCGAACCCTAGGGGACGATTTAATAGAAGGCCATTGAGTAGTCCAGCCTCAATTGTTCCTAGACTTGCTCTGTGGATGGAGAAATACGAGTGAATATAAACGACGATACCGTATTCAAAGCACTTCTGAGTTCACTGAACACAAATCCAGGCTTTGACTTTACTAAGCACCAGATTCCAGGTCAAAAGTGCCTCAAAATTGAATCACTAGATCCTAAGCAATCCTCTCTAAAGCCGGAGCTGCTCTATGCTGCTCTAGAGGAACTCTCTACCGGTTTTGAGGAACTCAGCGAGAAGTATGAGGCTTTGCAAGCGGCTTACGCTGTGTTACAAGCACGGCAACAACACTACCATAATTTGTTTGAATTGGCTCCGGAGGGTTACCTGGTAACCAATGCTCAAGGAATTATCCAAGAAGCAAACAGTGCAGCTGCTAGTCTACTAAACGTACAGCAGTATTATCTGGTGGGTAAACCGCTGATGAGCTTTATCAGTGAAGCTGAGTCTAATCGGTTCGACCTCCAACTCCACCAGCTCCAGGAATTGCAAAAGCTCAAGGACTGGCAAGTGGTATTGTGTCCACGGCAAGGTAAACCTGTAGCGGTTGATATGTCAGTGTCTGTCTGTTGTGACTCTCAAGGCAATGTGGTTAGTATCCAGTGGATCATACTTAATGTGACTGGGTTCTAGAACCGCTAAAAGAGCTCGAAGTCAAAGACATCAGGGCTCTACAATCCGGTTTTATCATTACCCTTTCTCTGGAATTGAGCAAACCCCTGAATAAGATCATCAATTAACTACCACAGATGGCTGATTGTGCTTCTCTGCTTGGGTTGACAAGGCTAATCCGTTACCCTTACCAGATTTTATCCAGCTTCAGCACGAAACCAGGCAGTACCGACTCATCACCCTTGACCGTAGCCGGATTGTCCAACTGTTCCACTTCTACCCCAGGACGGTAAATATACACCTGACGACTATTTGGGTCAATCAACCACCCCAAGCTAGCGCCATTTGACCTGTACTCCTCCATCTTGTTCTTGAGATCTTTCACCCTATCAGTGGGGGAACGCAATTCAATCACAAAATCCGGGCATATGGGAGCAAATTTTTGCCTTTGTTGAGGTGTTAGGGCTTCCCATCTTTCTAACTTTACCCAAGAGGCATCAGGGGAACGTTCTGCACCATTGGGAAGTTTGAAACCAGTGGATGAGTCAAAACCTACTCCTGTACCGTCCTGTTCCACCCAAGTCCACAACTGACCACCTATACTTAGATTACGTTTTCCGGTTTCACCTCCTGTTGGGGGCATAACAATTATTTCTCCCTCTGATGTCCGCTCAATACGTAATTCTCGGTTAACCTGACAAAATTCAAAAAATTGGTCATCATCCATCTCCAGTGCCGGGGGCATCCTCAGCACAATCGGATTAGTTTCAACAGCTGTGGTGGCGAATGTCATGATTTAGTTGCTTCCCGCACAACAGAGTTTCTTCTATTCTAGTTATTGGTACTTACAGCGGTTTTCAATTCGGTGAGGTACAAATTTCTACGTTTTAGGGAGCAGGGAAGAGGCAAGAGGCAAGAGGAACCCACCCCTAACCCCTCCCAGGAGGGGAAGGCAAGAGGCAAGAGGCAAGAGGCAAGAGTGAAAAAATTCTGTGTACCTCAGGTGCGACCCGTGGCGAATTTAATTCTTAATGGGTCAAGCGCACCTAATAGTTATGAAAAATGCTGTAACTATCAGACTACAATTTGTTGTGTACCGACAAATTCTGTTTCAAAGGTTAAATTTTCATCTTCTAGCAGCATTTCAATTACTTCTCGCAAATTTTCCTTTAACTCGTCTAAGGTTTCTCCCTGAGAATGTGCGCCTTTAAATCCTGGAATATAACCAACGTAGAGATTGGTATCTAAATCTCGCTCAACAATTGCAGTAAATGTTTTCATGAAATTCTAGTTTTTTAATTTAATAATATCTTCTAGCGGTTTGCGACTTTTCAAGTAGCGTGAGCTTTTAGCTGACGGCTGACGGCTGACGGCTGTTCGCGCTACGTCATAGCCCCTTAGCGCCAGTCACCGATTATAACAAAGTGTGCCCAGTAATAGGGATGACTGAATTCATACTTTTTTAACATACTTAACTGAGCACGGCGCAGGGCTTCAGCTTTAGTAACGTTCCGTTGAGTAAATTCTTGGTAAAACTGAACCATCAGCTCAGCAGTGGATTGGTCGTCAACAGACGCCAGAGTGCCGACAATACTTCGTATTTTAGACCTTAGGGCTACTCCCGCAAATCCAAAAGGTGTTTGATTATTCCCTTGAGCAATTTCACAAGTACTGAGGACGAGTAATTCAATGGGATTGGATTTTTTGTGTTTTTTTGAATGCAGTAACTCCTCAAATTCCTTGGCTGTAATTTTTTTGTCCCAAGCCAATATAAATGTATCTTCTGAAGAAAACTCTCCATTGGTTGCCAAGTGAACTATAGGGAAGTAAGAGGAGTTAAGTGCGTTTTCCAGGGCTTTACCAGTGAAGTCCTGATTAAGTAGGATTGAACTTGGTATCATTGAGCTAATTTTTTTTACCTCCACCTCAACAAAGGGTAATGGTGAATAGCCTTGGCGGGATTCAGAAACTCCAGCAATCAAAGCTTTTAAAGGTTTTTGTTTCTGGGGCTGAGGCTCTAGACTCTGTAAAGCGGGGGTCACAGCAATGGCATATTTTTCTACTAAATACTGCTCGCCATCGTGGAGAGCTGCCATGGGAATATTTCCTAGCCTACTATTTGATACAAATACCAGGGTCTTGATACTGCTTTTAGCTAACTTAGTTTCTGCTGGTTTAATCAGCAATTCGTAAATTTTTGGGGAGAATCTACGCCATAAACGTCTATGCACGATTCGCACTGCCTCTTTAAAACTGCTAAGCGTTTCCTCAACTTCTTCTGCAGATAAAGGTGTTGAGTAGCGGTGCAAGGGTTGACCGGGCAAGTGAAGAATTACTTCCAAGCGGTCTTCCAAAAGAATAGGATAGATTACTGCTGCTTGGGAATCAATTTGGTCAATTTGGATGAGATTAGGATTCAAAGGAACTATCTCACGGAAGTTATTGAGTTCAGTCAAATGGAGAGATTCAATAACCTGACGAACTTTTCTGAGATTTTGCTGGTTAGAGCCAGTTTCCTCAGAATCCAAAAGTGACCCGATAAACCCCTGATAAACACTCTCTACAATTTCTCCAAAAGAAACCCGTATAGCTGGATTTATCCTAGTTAAATCCCTACCTAAGGATTGGATAGTATCAAAAGCTTTGGCGTAAGCAGACGACGCTCTTTGAGTATCTCCTTGAGCTGCGAGTAAACGAGCTTGGGCATTTAAAGATTGGGCAAGAAGAGCTGAGTGATCTAGAGAGTTTCTATTATCTGCATTGGCTAATAGTTTCAAACTTTCTGAAACTGCCTTATTTGCCTGATCAAACTGTTCAAGTTGCTGATAGGCAATAGCAATATTGCTCAGCAGCATGGCTTGTTTGAGTTCATAGTCTTGAATCTCAAAGGACAGAGCTGCTTTTTTCCAGGCTCTTTCTGCCTGAGAGCGCTTATTGGCTTTGTAAAGTTTTCCAGCTACTTCAGATAGCTGCGAGACATTTTGAAATTCTTGCTTTACCTGGTTAAGTTCTATCTTGGCAGAATCAACCTGGCGATTCGCGTTTACCAATAGAATTACTGTTAGTATTCCAGAAATCCCAGCTCCCAATAACGCTAAAATTAAGACACCTAATCCGAACCGCATCTGCCCTTTGGCTTTCCGATTCGCCTCAGTTAGTACCAGATTTATCTTCTGGGCAGCTTCCCTATCTTTCCTCTCTCTCTCTAATGCTGCAAATCGCTCTTTTTTAGCGATTTGCTCCTCTATCTGCTTTTTCTCACTTGCCGCCAGAAACTGCTGATCTAAATAACTTAAATTTTTACCCTTTGCCCAAGCTTGAGCATTCTTTAGAGTTTGACCGCGCAACAATAGTGACTGATCCTGACAATCCGACGCCACCCAACCCCTAAAGGCTTCCGAATAGGGACGTAACTGGGCTAATTCTTGCTTAATCCACTCCTGATTAAAGACTTCACGGTAGATCGGGTTATACACTTTAAGCACTGGAGAGGTTCCAAGTCTGTGCTTGACCACTAACCCAGATAACTGTAACTTGCCCTCTTCAAAACTGTTATTAGCAACAACTTCCCCCTGCTGCCACACCTGCTGATACAATTCCAACAAATAGGCAGCCCGTTGCTCATTACAAAGAATGCGATCGCGTATGGTCTTCAAGTGTTCCGGTTGATCGGTAGCTTCCCAGTTCTCGATAAAATGCGATCGCACTAATGTCTCAATCCACTCCCTCTCCTTCTCCCCCCTTGTTAAGGGGGGTTGGGGGGGATCCAAACTTGTTAAGGGCTTCTCAATCGATTTATTCTCCCCCCTTATTAAGGGGGGTTGGGGGGGATCCAAACTTGTTAAGGGCTTCTCAATCGATGCCTTCTCCTTCTCCCCCCTTGTTAAGGGGGGTTGGGGGGGATCCCAACACCCAGAACTCACCTTCTCAATCGATGCCTTCTCCTTCTCCCCCCTTGTTAAGGGGGGTTGGGGGGGATCCCAACACCCAGAACTCACCTTCTCAATCGATGCCTTCTCCTTCTCCCCCCTTGTTAAGGGGGGTTGGGGGGGATCCCAACACCCAGAACTCACCTTCTCAATCGATGCCTTCTCCTTCTCCCCCCTTGTTAAGGGGGGTTGGGGGGGATCCCAACACCCAGAACTCACCACCAACTGACACAGCTTTTGAGTAAGAAACGGTTGTCCTCCTGTCCACGTTACTATCTCCTCGATAACAGCTTGGGGGTTACTGACGTTTCCCTCCAACCCCTTGATTAACGGCTCAACTTCATGGAGTTGAAAGCCATGTAACTCAACTGCTCGGCCAATATTAAACGGGGTGCGGTCTTTATCTGCTATTAAATCCCCTGGTGTCGCCACCCCCAACAGCACAAAACTGATGCGATTATAAGCAGAATTTTCCGCCCGTTTGTTATAACAGGCTCGAATTAGGGCAAAAAAGTCATCTTTAAACGCCAGTTGCAGAACGCTATCAATTTCATCAATAAAAATAACAATCCGTTCCGCAATTTGGATCAGTAATACCTCTTCGATAAACTCCCGAAAAAGCTGTACTGGGGGAATATCTTTGTGCTCATTGAGCCAGCTCCGAAATGATAATTTCTCCTGTAGACCGAATCGGTTAATCAGAGTTTTGGTTAAGCCGCCATACCATTTCTCTGGGGTAACCTGTTGGGTTCCTAATTCTGTAATATCAATGGATGCACAAGCCACCCCCTGGTTTTGCAGCCGTTTCATGGTTCGCACTCTCAGGGAAGACTTCCCCATTTGGCGGGAATTCAAGACATAGCAAAACTCTCCAGCCAGCAACTGCTGATAAAGTTCCCCGTCAGCGGTACGCACTACATAAGTACTAGCATCAGGTGGTAGGCATCCCCCAACCTGATAGGCTCCTGTACTCATGACAGTTCCCCTAGGTGGTCTCTAAAATACTGTCGATATAAATTACAACTGGCCATGACCTGATTGCCTTGCTTTTTCACTAGCCCCATGCTGTACAACTGATAGGCTGCGATCAAGTCCAGATGCACAGGAGCGTTAGCATCAATCACCTGTAATAGTGCTTTGGCCAAGTCTGGGTGTGGTTGCAGCATCCGCCACAGATGTCGCAGGTGGTTGGCGTAGATGCCAGCATCTGTGGGAGCGGCTTGCAACAGTTGCGCCAGGGAGTTATTACCGTGGATTTGGCAGTGAGATAAGGCTTGCTGTACCAGATCAGGATGACCTCCCACCATCCCCATCAGTTGCTCCACAAGGGATTCACTCAAATCCTGTCCATGTTGTCGGGCTAATTCCTGGACTTGTTCCGGGGTAAATTCTGGTAATTCGATGGGCACTCCCACATTAAACGGGGATTCATTTATATTGAGAGGGATATAGACATCTGTGGAATGAACAACCACCAACCGCAACCGTTTCCAGACCTGTTCCACTTTCCCCCGTTCGTGCCACGCCCTCAGCAATCCCAAAAACTCTGAAGCCACCTCAGGGTAGGGAAAAACTCGGTCTACTTCATCGAGACATAAAACCACGGGAGCCCCAGCTTCAGGCAGAAGATAGTTCTCAAAGTATTCGGTACAATCGACCTTAGCGGTGGAAAAGTCTTCATCCCAATAGTCTCTTAACCGATTTGGTATCTTCAAGCTTTGGGCAACACTGATACAAAACCACTTGAACAATCGATCCACATCGGTCAAGTCATTGCTATTGGCTAAGTGAAAATTTAAATAGGCCTTTCGGTAGCCCTTCTGGGCAAGCTGATCCAACATTCTCACCATCAGCAATGTCTTCCCCATCAGCCTCGGGGCTTTAATCCTGACCAAGGCACCGGGACCTAAAAGGGCTTGATAACAGGAGTGTTCAATGGGAGGACGTTCAACATAAATCAATGAAGAGTCTTCTTCAGGGCAGTGTGTGTACAATACTTCTGAATTTACTTTTACATTGGCTGACGTATCATTGTCAATGTTGTCCTCAAAAAATGCGATCGCATTCCAGTCTTGCCCCAGTTTTTCACTAATTTCTTTGAAATTCAGGTTATCTACAGCTCTGCCATTGAGATAATTATTGACGGTTGATAGAGATATCAATAACTCCTCAGCTAAATCTTTCTGGCGAGGGAAACCGTTGCGTTGAACCGCTAATTTTACCTGGTCAATATACTCTGGGCGAACTCTAAGTGAGCGTGGCATGGTCTAGGTTAGATGAGCTAATCAAACTATAACGCTCTTTCCTAGGGACTTAGCCCAACTCAGGTACAACTCAGGCATAACTCACCTTTTAACCTACGGCAAATTCTGTCAACTTACGTGCGTTGGGGTCATGATAACCGATGACAATTTCTGACTTAGGTACTCCTAATTCTACGAGCTCATCGGCTACACCAACCTCAGTACCATCATGTTGAATCCAGATTTTTTCTCCCTTGATATCAATATGGATCAACGAACCACAAACTCGACGGTCACCTGACCAGCCAACTGTTACTATTGACACTCCCCGCTAATCGCGAGACGGGGATTCTTCGCTCAACGATTCGACTTGCTGAACCTGGCCGGAACCAAGAACAGTAGAGGTCAAATCTCCCGAAGCGTTGGGGTCTAAGACCCAGGTTCCGGTGTGCCCCACCGTACCCAAAGCTCTCTTCAGAATGTTGACTGCGGCGTTGTGATCTCGATCTAATCTACAACCACACTTACAGGCGTGAGTCCTAGTTGATAGTGACTTCTTCACGATTTCACCGCATTCAGAGCAGTTTTGACTGGTATAGGCAGGATTTACTGCAACGGTGACCCTGCCGAATTTTGTTCCAAAGTGCTCTAACCATTTCCTAAATTGATACCAACCAGCATCATTAATAGATTTAGCGAGACAGTGATTTTTAACTAGATTCTTAACCCTTAAATCTTCGTAGGCGACCAAATCGTTAGATCGGATTACGCAACGTGCCAGTCTCTTGGCATGTTCTTCACGCTGCCTACTTATTTTAAGATGGTGTCTACCTAGTCTATTAATGGCTTTTTTCCGATTGGCTGAGCCTTTTTTCTTCCGAGATACCCGGCGTTGATAAAACTTTAGACGTTCTTCTCCCTTTCTATAAAAACGAGGATTAGACTCTGAGTAGCCATCAGAGTCAGTGTAAAACTCTTTCAGTCCTACATCTAGCCCTATAGTCTTCCTGGAAGGGTCTAATTCTTCTTTTACATCAACCGCAATACAAAACTGAACATAGTATCCGTCAGCCCTTTTAACAATGCGAACTCGCTTTATTTGCTTTAAATCAAATCGCCACAAGTCCCATGTCCCCTTGAGCTTCAGTTTTCCTATGCTTTTTTTGTCCCTGAATGTTATAGCTTTCTTGTCAGGCGATAGTTTCCATCCAGATTGCTTATACTCTACTGAACGGCAATGCTTTTGGAAGCGAGGGAATCCTTTCTTGCCAGGTATCTTTTTCTTGCAATTGTCGTAAAATCGAACGATCGATGACCATGCACGCTCAGACGCAGCCTGTCGCGCTGTTGAGTTCAGTTCATTAGCGAAAGGTAATTGCTTGGCCAGTAATTTGCAATACTTACTGAGGTCATATTTCCCGGTTCCTTTATTGTCCATCCATAATCTAATGCAACAATTACGGATAAACTTAACTGTCCGAATAGCCTCATCTATTGCAGAGTACTGACTTTCTTTCCCGTAGGCTTTGAACTCAATTATGATCACCGGATATCGACCTCCTCCGTTACTATTTTATCTTACACTATTTAGCGACTTTAGTCGCTACTGGCTTTCATCCCCGGTTTAAAAACACGGGGCTTTCAGCCTTAGGAGCCCCGTAAGTAATGATCATCGTTGTGGTCAAACACTGTAAATTGTTCAATCTCACCATAAGAAGGTACAAACTGGTTATGTCGAGCTAAAACCTGCTGAATCCATTGCCGATACTGGTTCAATCGTTCCACTGTACAACTACCTCCTTGTCTGGGTCAAAAACTAGTAGTTTTACCTTGTATTATTTTACGCTTATTCGCCATTTTCGGTGGCACCGTATCTAAGGAATGCGCATTCTTTAAAAAATACATCCACAACTCATCCAGTTGGTCTAACTCCTCCAACTGCTTCTCAAACTTCGGTAATTCTACAAACACTAATTCTAAGTGATTTTCTATATAGCTGATGTTGGTGCTTTTTTCTCGTATACCTTTACCAGATTTTATCCAGCTTCAGCACGAAACCAGGCACTACCGACTCATCCCCCTTGACCGTAGCAGGATTCTCCAACTGCTCCACGTCTACCCCAGGACGGTAAATATACACCTGACAACTATTTGGGTCAATCAACCATCCCAACCTAGCGCCATTTGACCTGTACTCCTCCATCTTGTTCTTAAGATCTTTCAACCTATCACTGGGGGAATGCAATTCAATTACAAAATCCGGACATATGGGAGCAAATTTTTCCCTTTGTTGAGGTGTTAGGGCTTCCCATCTTTCTAACTTTATCCAAGAAGCATCAGGGGAGCGTTCTGCACCATTGGGAAGTTTGAAACCAGTGGATGAGTCAAAACCTACTCCTGTACCGTCCTGTTCCACCCAACTCCACAACTGACCACCTATACTTAGATTGCGTTTTCCGGTTTCACCTCCTGTTGGGGGCATAACAATTATTTCTCCCTCTGATGTGCGCTCAATACGTAATTCTCGGTTAACCTGACAAAATTCAAAAAATTGGTCATCATCCATCTCCAGTGCCGGGGGCATCCTCAGCACAATTCGATTAGTTTCAACAGGTGTAGTGGCTACTGTCATTATTTAGTTGGTTCCCGCACAAAAGAGTTTCTTCTATTCTAGTTATTGGTACTTATAGCAGTTTGCGACTTTGTTAAGGATATATTTATGGGTTTTTAAGGAAGAGGGGATAATCGCAACAGGTAATAGAGCAGTTGGCATCCAACCTACGTTATTTATTATTGCCAATTAAGAAGTAAAATTTATCCTTTCACCCATAACTCACCGACCTCTGTTTCCCTATTGCCTATTGCTAGCTTCTCTATTCCCTTTGCCCTTGGCTAATGCGTTCGTGTAGCGTGACCAAAGGTCAATCCCATTAGCTCAACCACTGTATTTTATCATATAAATTACTTAACGATACACAAATGTTTTGATTTCAATCTTTACTCTTGCCTCTTGCCTCTTGCCTCTTGCCTCTTGCCTCTTGTATGCATGCCTCTTGCCTCTTGCCTCTTGCCTCTTGCCTCTTGCCTCTTGTATGCATGCCTCTTGCCTCTTGCCTCTTGCCTCTTGCCTGTTCCCGATTCCCGATTCCCGATTCCCGATTCCCGATTCCCGATTCCCGATTCCCGATTCCCGATTCCCGATTCCCGATTCCCGAATTTAATAATTGTTTATTGTTACTTATAAAAGTATTATTTAAAATAAATATGTATCATATATCAAAAATTTGGATTACAGCGGTTAAACCGGATTTAATATCGAAAATTATTGTCATAATTGCATAATTACTATGCTTTAAGCTCATCAAGGCTAAATTTTTTGTATTAAAAAATACAAACAAAACCTCCATCCAAGGTAATTCTTAAATCGGTGTCTTGATGCAGTCGCTCATGGGGGAAACCACGCCAGTTGCTCATGGGGGGAACCCCCAAGACCGCACTGGCTCCCCAAGACCGCGCTGCATCGCTAAAGTTAATCGTCTCTTAAACTATCCCTTGATCAAAAACTGATCAAAAAGGGCTCAAATGAGACTAACTCAGGACAAACGACCATGACGGGATCGGGAGATGAGCAGAAGAACTACCAGGATTCTGAAGCTGGTATTTCCTGATCTGTTATCTCTGTGTGTCATGTTGTAATCAATTTGTAATGAATTAGTGACACCCCTGAAAAGAGACGGTAGTCCTGTTGACTTGATCCAGAGGTGCGACCTGTGGGAAATTTAATTCACCAAGTAAGAGCGTACCTATCAAAACCCTGATTGTGTGTGAGGAAACCCTGTGAACAGATCAAAAAATTTGTGGCTCTCTGTGCTAAAATCCCCCAGCTTGTTTGTTGGGGCAACCCTATTGATTTCATCCTCAGCAGTAGCAGCAACTGAGGAAGCTTTGCCAGAAGAGACTATCTCTCAAGAATCCGCTGTCAAGCCTACCACTACAGTAGAAACACTGACTTTACAAGCACTCCCTGAGGTCACTTCCCTAACTCAGTCCGTTCTTGCCTCTGATCTGCCATTAGTGGCTGATGCCTCTGATGCCTCTACTGGGTATACGGTTAAGCTCAGTAATTCCACTACCAGTAATTCCACTACCAGTAATTCCACTACCAGTAATTCCACTATCAGTAATTCCACTATCGGTAATTCTGCTAGTGATTCAGTGACGTCATACGGTGACGAGGAAACTGCAGAGGATGACTTGATGGGACCGGTGACTGGTGTTTCTCAACTGAGTGGACAGACTGTAGAGGATGACTCTATGGAACAAGTCACTAATGTGTCTCAACTCAGAGACATTTCCCCTGGAGATTGGGCTTATGAAGCATTACGCTCTTTGGTAGAACGCTACGGCTGTATTGCTGGTTATCCCAATGCTACCTTCCGGGGTAACCGAGCTTTGACTCGCTACGAATTTGCTGCTGGTTTGAATTCCTGTTTGAACCAAATTGAGCGTTTACTGGGGGGCGTTACTGGAGATTTTATCACCCGTGAGGACTTAGAAAGTCTACAACGGTTAATACAAGAGTTTGAAACAGAACTGGCTACCCTAGGGGCACGAGTAGATAACCTAGAAGGACGGGTAGCCTTCTTAGAAGACCATCAGTTTTCCACCACCACTAAACTCAAGGGTGAGGTGATCTTTGCTCTAGCTGATGCCTTTGGAGGGGATGCTGATGATGTTCAGACTGTTTTTCATAACCGAACTCGTCTGAACTTCTTAACCAGCTTTACCGGTAAGGACATGCTCCAAACCCGTCTCCAGGCTGGGGATGCCCCAACTTTGATCACAGGGGCTGGTGGTGAACTGGCGGGAACTCAAGAAGGTCGCTTTACCTACGATGGACCGAGCGGTAATGACGTTATTATTGATATCTTGCGCTATAAGTTCCCCCTCGGGGATAAGGTAACAGTTCAACTGTTGGCTAACCGAGCACTGCATCACTATTACGTCGATACCGTTAACCCTTTCTTTGAAGGTCGTGCTGGTGGTTCCAATGCTATTACCCGTTTTGCTGAACGTAATCCCATCTATCGGATTGGGCCGTTTGGTGCTGGGGCTGCCCTTGCCATCAAGCCGATCAAGGATGTTCGGATTGATTTAGGTTACATCTCCAACACCGCTAGCAATCCTCAAGAAGGCCAGGGTCTATTCAATGGCAACTTTTCTGCGATCGCTCAGTTGGTTTATGGTAGTGATTTCAAAGTTGGATTCACCTACATTCGGGGTTACGAAGATAATACTGATGGACGACCCCGTTTAATCCTAGGGGGTACTGGCACAGCTCTGGCTAATCTTAATCCAGCAGCCTTGGGGAATGCTACCAATTTAGGCACGGTTGACTTTGCTAGTGCAAAGGTAGAAAGCAACTCTTTCGGTGTTGAAACCTCTTTGAGACTTACCCCCAACATCGTACTCAATGGCTGGGCAGGCTACACCGATGCTGAGTTGATTGGCTTGGGTGATGCGGAAATTTGGAACTTTGCTGCTGGTATCGCTTTCCCCGATTTGGGCAAAAAAGGTAATCTGGCCGGAATTTTTGGTGGTGCTGCACCAACCCTCAGAGGACTGGATTTAGATGATGGCAACAGCAACTTTGACAATGATTTTGCCTACCAGGTTTCAGCGTTCTATAAGTACAAAGTCAACAACAACATCTCCGTTACTCCAGGTGTAGTTTGGCTTCTGAATCCTAACCAAAGTTCTGACAACGATGATGTAGTCATCGGTACCCTCAGAACTACCTTCACTTTTTAAGCTTTAAGCTAGATGTCCGGCGCTCTACCCATGGTTGGTGAGCGTCGGGATCAAAGCTGTTAGGGAAATTTGACTGGAAACTTTACGACCGAGCAAGCCCCCTCACCACTGTCATCCCTTTGCTTACAGGAAGCGGGACCCCGAAACCTCCATCGCCTCACTATCGGTAGCGATCCCTTGAAGGTGCTAGCTCTTCGGGCTAATGGCGAAGCGGGACCCCAAAGCGTCCATGCTATCGCCACTTACTAATACATTTTTTGATAAATTTGTCAATTTGTAAAATATAATACAAATTCGTACCTTTCGCCCCTTTGGGATTGCCTGTTGAACCCTAGGCTAGGCAAAGGGAGAGGCCAAAGCGTCAATGCGATCGCCACTGACCAATACATGTTTTGATTTGTTTGTCAATTAGTAAATTTTGATACAAATTTGCAGGATTATAAGCACTTTTCTCTCTCGGTAGAAAAGTGTTGACTAGCTAAAAATGTTTAGGTAGATTTAATTTGTAAGCCTAAATAAGGGTTACATTACACCCGATAGCAGTTTTTTTAACAGGCTGTTATGGGTTCCAGATGCTAGTTAGTTATCCATTTTTGGAGTTAATGATCATGAAAGGTCTCTTGAAAACAATTGCTTGTTTTCTGTTTACCGTGGCAATCTCTTTTGGTGTATTTGCAAATAATGCTTTTGCAGGTAACTTTAGCCAAACTTGCTACGATTCCAGTGTTAGTGGTTCTATTTTATCCTCCATTTGTCAGCGGATGAATGGTTCTTGGCAGCCCACTGCTATTAACCTGGATGAGTACATTGAGAATATTGATGGTGGTCTTACCTGGCAGTACGGCAACTTCAGTCAGACCTGCTATGGTACTGGCCTCTCCACTCCAAGTGTCATGGCTTCTGAGTGCTTGACACGTGATCAACGCTTGGTTCCTACCTCCATTAATCTAGATCAGCACATTGCCAACATTGATGGCACTCTCAAGTACGAGTAATAGATAGAATTCCTTGAATTCTGTCTGGTGAGCATCCCTACCAAATAGTGGCTAGCTGTGCTCAACCAAAACTCAAAAATGAATTGATTTAGTAGTGGGTGAGCCTAGCAATTTGGCTTGGGTTTACCCATTACTAATTAAGCTGATAGCTGTTCGCGTAGCGTGCGCATAGCGCTTAAGCTGATAGCTGATAGCTGAATGCTTACTATCAAACAAAAAAGCGCTCCCCATATGGAGAGCGCTTTGTTTTAATCAAGTAGATTATGGCAACTTGAAATTAACCGTTGATAGCTGGAGCAGTCAAAGCTACAGGAGTAGCTTCAGCCGCTGCTAGGTCTAGAGGGAAGTTGTGAGCGTTACGCTCGTGCATTACCTCGAAACCTAGGTTGGCACGGTTTAGTACGTCAGCCCAGGTGTTGATCACGTGACCTTGTGAGTCAATGATGCTCTGGTTGAAGTTGAAGCCATTCAGGTTAAATGCCATAGTGCTGATGCCCAGTGCAGTAAACCAGATGCCGATTACAGGCCATGCACCCAAGAAGAAGTGCAAGGAACGGCTGTTGTTGAAGGAAGCGTATTGGAAGATTAGACGACCGAAGTAGCCATGAGCTGCAACGATGTTGTAGGTCTCTTCCTCTTGACCGAACTTGTAACCATAGTTCTGAGATTCAGTTTCGGTGGTCTCACGCACTAAGGAGGAGGTCACCAAAGAACCGTGCATCGCAGAGAACAAAGAACCACCGAATACACCGGCTACACCTAGCATGTGGAAGGGGTGCATCAGGATGTTGTGCTCAGCTTGGAACACGAACATGAAGTTGAAGGTTCCGCTGATACCTAGGGGCATACCATCGGAGAAAGAACCTTGTCCGATTGGGTAGATCAAGAATACGGCGCTAGCAGCTGCAACGGGTGCGCTGTAAGCGACGCAGATCCAAGGACGCATACCTAAGCGGTAGCTTAGTTCCCACTCACGACCCATGTAGGCGAATACACCAATTAGGAAGTGGAACACTACCAACTGGTAAGGACCACCGTTGTAAAGCCACTCATCTAGAGAAGCAGCTTCCCAGATTGGGTAGAAGTGTAAGCCAATGGCGTTAGAAGAAGGAACAACAGCACCAGAGATGATGTTGTTGCCATACATCAAGGAGCCAGCAACGGGCTCGCGGATACCATCGATGTCCACAGGAGGAGCAGCGATGAAAGCAATGATGAAGCAGGTGGTAGCAGCTAGCAAAGTTGGAATCATTAAGACACCAAACCAGCCGACATAGAGGCGGTTGTTGGTGGAGGTGACCCAATTGCAGAACTGAGACCACACAGAGGTGTTGCTCTGCTGTAATACAGTAGTCATGTTCTTATGATTGCGGGTATGAATATGAAGTTATCGAGGTTCGTCCGGCTTGTTTGCGCCTTCATGTATTTATATTAAGCAATATCTAAAGTTTTGTAAAGGGTTTTGAGAGTAATTTCCCCTCAGGTTATTAAATAATGTAAATAAGTAAAAGTTATATTACGTAAATATTGACTTAATAGTGTAATTGTGGTATAAATACGGGTGAAAAATTTGGTTGTACCTGATCCCACTGAGAACCGCTATAAACTATAAAATTTATTTATCTATTTATTTATAATTTCTTAACATCCTCGATTTTCCACTGATCCGAAGTTCCCTGTTCTCCCAAGACCCGTGACGTTCCCGTTTGAAATTGCTTTACTGATTACATTGGTTGAGCTGATGGGTTTAGTTAAATGGCAGAGCCTCAATGTATCAAATTCTACCGAAGTTCCTCAAAAAATCTAGTATGTTCAATGAATTATGATGAAACCTCATACACCTTAGACAAATCATGCGGATTGAGCAGTTGCAGGCATTTCTGGCAGTCACCCAGACCGGTAATTTTGGACAAGCGGCACAAAAATGCGGCGTAACACAATCGACTATTAGTAGACAAATTCAGTCTCTGGAAAGCCATCTGGGTATGCCACTGTTTCATCGCACTGCTCACGCCAAGTTGACTCTTGCAGGGGAACAGCTTTTACCCCGTGCTCGTAAAATCTGTCAAGAGTGGCAAACTGCTACCCAAGAATTAGCAGATTTGATCGCAGGTAAGCAGCCAGAATTGTGTGTAGCAGCAATCCAATCAGTCTGCGCTCACTATTTGCCACCGATCTTAAAGCAATTTTGTCGAGCCTATCCTCAAGTGCAATTACGAGTGACGGCCCTCGGAAGCGATCGCTCTTTGAAGGTACTGCGAGATGGTCTAGTGGATGTGGCAATTGTGATGAACAATCGCTTTTTGACCACTAGTTCAGAGATGGTAGTTGAGGTACTCTACGAAGAGCCCATCGAAGTCCTGATGGCATCAGACCATCCCTTAGTCAACTATAAAGCAGTGCCCTGGTCAGAACTGATTAAATACCCACAAGCAGTCTTTAAAAGTGGCTACGGGATGCAACGTTTAGTACAGCAGCAGTTTTCCCGCCTAGGGGCTAATTTGCGGGCAGTTATGGAGTTAAATACCCTAGAAGCATTCCAAGGAGTAGTGCGCCAAGGAGAATTGATTGCCCTATTGCCCAAATCAGCCGTGATCAATGTACAGCAAGACTCTACTTTGGCTGTGCGTACCCTAGAAAAACTACCAGAATCCCTGGCTAGCTCCAACAAACTAGTAGGTAACGTCTCTGCCTTGGATTCCAACTGGACTCGTCAGGTGGTCTTGGTCACGACTCGCGATCGCTTAGAGATTCCACCAATTCAGCATTTTTGTCAACTGGTGCGTCAGCTGGATATGCCAACAGTTCAGGATTGGAACGTCCAGCTGCCAGCCCTTGCTCAAGCTTGATCACTGTTTCCAGCTTTGGACTAATCATCGATGAGTAATGCCTTCAGGGAATTATTAAAGAAAGTGGGCAGTGGTGTACACACTGGCAAAGCCTTAACTCGTGAGGAAGCCACCACTGCAACCCGCCTCATGTTGACACAAGAGGCTACGCCAGCGCAAATTGGAGCATTTATGATTGCCCATCGCATCAAACGACCGACCAGTGCAGAACTGGCAGGGATGTTGGATGCTTATGACCAACTTGGACCAAGGTTACAACCCTGGGACATCAACCATGGGCAAGATGCCTCTCGGTCACTTTCGTCTTCTCCATCCCTGGGGGTTACAGCGTTAGGAACACCCTATGATGGACGAAGCCGTACTGCACCAGTCACACCCCTGACCGCTTTAGTCTTAGCTACTGCTGGCGTACCTGTGGTCATGCATGGCGGAGATTGTATGCCCACTAAGTATGGAGTCCCCTTGATTGAGATTTGGCAGGGATTGGGCATGGATTTCTCCCAACTTTCTGTGCCCCAGGTGCAACAAGTATTGGAGACAACTGGCTTAGGATTTATCTATTTACCCCGGCATTTTCCCGAAGCTCATCAGTTAGTTTCCTACCGCGACCAAATCGGTAAACGTCCACCGATAGCAACCATGGAACTCCTGTGGTCTGCCTATAGGTCTGCTGATCAAGCAGAGACTCATTATGTGGCCGGGTATGTTCATCCACCTACAGAAATTCTGTTTAGACAGACATGTCAGCTGCGTCTGGTCAAGAATTTTACCTTTGTCAAAGGCTTAGAGGGTAGCTGTGACCTACCACGCGATCGCACTGCCATCATAGCGATTAGTCAACCATCAGCCAGTCAAGGGTTTGAACGTCTGCTACTCCATCCGAGTGAATACGGTTTGGCTGGCAAGGAGGTACCGTTTGAGTCAACCACTAAACTGCTGGCACAGTACCAGGAAATCCTAAAGGGTAAATCCAACCCATTGATGCCAGCCGCGATCTGGAATGGTGGCTTTTATCTGTGGCGTTGTGGTGTTTGCCCAGATTTTAGAGCAGGTCTGGCCAGGGCTGAAGATTTATTCACCAGTGGTAATGTGGAGCAAAAATTTAAGGAAATTGTTGATTACTTACACAAGCTTAAATAAACAGAAGGTAAGTATTCAACTATCAGCTATCAGCTATCAGCTTATGTGCTACTTGATGTGCTTATGGGCTATGGGCAATCTAAATGAAGTCCCAGCGTCGAAGCCTGTGCCACCCACGCTACTTGATGTGCTTTTGAATAAAACAAGTAAGCATTGGTTTAATCTCTGTTACGTCAGCCATTCCCTTAGCGTGAGCCAAGGGAATGGCTGACGGCTGACGGCTGACGGCTGAATGCTTACACTCAACCAAATTACTGAACCAAGGTTCTTGCCGGAGGTGGCGCAAAGGTCGGAGACAATTGGGAGGGATATTGATTAACAGAAATACAAGTGTTTAGAGCCTTGTCAGGGCTAGCGACATTGGCACTATTCAAGCCAATAACACATTCAGAAAATTGCTCTGGCAGGAGGCTACGACGGCAGTGATCCAGCACTGAGTTAGCATTTATGTTTTCAATCTGATTGTCAATATCAACCACACAGCTAGCCAATTCCAAAGGTCGTCGGACTCGTGTACAAGCACCTAACGCTTTTTGGCCTGCTAATGAGGTCAGTACCTTAATTTTCAGTACACACAAGGATAAATCCTCAGGTTGTAGTGCCTCTGAACAAGCTTGTGATGCGATTTCTGAAGTGATATTGGCCGCTTTAAGATCTTTGGCACACAAACTAAATTGATTCCCAGCAGTGGCAGCACCATTAGGAATCCCTAGGGTTACTAGGCCAGCGATTGCCAACTGAGTAGTACAAAATTTCAATAAAGATGTATGTCTAAACCTGCTTTGCTGCTTCATAATTAGTCTTAGTGGATAAAATTTTATAAGCTATCAATTATAAACGCTCAATTATAAACAATCAAGGTATTGATTATGTTAGACGTTGATTAGGGTTCCGTGGTAAATCCATCACTAACTACCAATCAACTTAGCTCGTTTTTAACAACTTGCTATGATAGTCGATATTTTCAACCCCTAATCTGACAATTAGTCATTCTTTGTAAGCTATCTCTAAGGTAAGCTCTCAGCTCTCAGCTCTCAGCTCTCAGCTCTCAGCTCTCAGCTCTCAGCTCTCAGCTTTTGAATAAAACAAGTAAGTATTGGTTTAATCTATGTTACGTCAGCTGACCGCTGACCGCTGACCGCACCTCAAGCAGCGTGCGCGTAGCGCATATGCTTACTCCCTAAGGAATATCTAATCTGTTTATACCTATGCCTATGCGATTCTACCAGTTTTTAAGTCAAACAGTTCGCTCACTTTACTCTAATAGGCAGGGGACTGTACTCCTAATGCTAATGGCATTGTGTGTCAGTTGCTCCCAAAAAAAATCCCCTGACCTTGAGTTAGAACTCAGTGTGAAACCGGCCAGTCGTCCTGGTGCGTATACTGTATCGGGTACTAGTAATCTACCTGACCAAAGTCAAATTGCTGTAGCTGCTATTCGCTATTTGCGTCCGACACAACAGCCTTTATTTGGTTCTAACCCCCTAGGCACCTATTCCATTTTGGATCGCCAAGTTGTTGACGTAAACGAGCAGGGTCAATGGCAAGCTAGGCTTAACCTATGGGAGGTAGCACCAGATGGTCGCCTTCAGGAAGCTTGGCAAATCAATCAATCACAAGGACGATTCTCGGTTAGCCCCAATAATAGTGTCTCTTTCTTAGCTACCTATGAGCCCTATGGTCACCTAGGAAGGGCTGAAGAGCAACAGCCGCAGATTCCAGAGATGGAAGGTGACCTCGTCCGATTTAATAATGATGGTCAACCTTACGTAAAGGCGAGTTACACCCTACCGATAGCGCTACCTAGTGGCAGGAAATCAGTACCTAGCATTAGGGCAGCAGAACGCAATGGTGGCTGGGGAAACCGCTCAGAACTTAAACCCCAACCATCGGTTAGTGGTAGTATTCGCCCACAAACCAATTTAAAAAATCAAAACAATACTCCACTCTCGCCGTCAGAGTTTTTCCGATAAGACAAAACCTTTATCTTGGTTCATAGTTCATGGTCATGGTTCATGGTTGGTCACTATCAAGCCTGAACCATGAATAATATTAATAATAATACTAATTATAATACTCAGCCACACTGTGCAGGCTCTTACTGAAATACCCTAACAGTTTTATTGAATTAGCGCTATGGTCGCGTTTTGTTGGCGCTTTTTGTGGAAACGCTCACGGTGATCTCAATCGTGACAATCTAGTAATTGGCGAATGCCAAATTAGTCCATCGATAAATCGAGGTTACAATTATAGATTCGGAAGGCAGAAATGGTCAACCAAATTCAGCAATTTTAACTAATTACCAACAGTAAACTATTTATACATAACTATCTGGAGTAAATTCCAGTAGATGCTTTTTAGCTTATGGTTGGATCAGGATGCACCCTAATCGTCTATCAACTTGTCTTAAAAGTTCTTAACCCTTGACAGACCAGGACTTAACAAGTTGTTTGGATGGGTGATTCGCTACAGGTACCTCAATCCCTCGACTTCTCTGTGTGCCATCAAGGGCGGATTGTAAAGAAGCCATCTGAGCCATAATTGTTTGAAGTTGAGTGTTGAGTTGCTCCAGCTGCTCAGGTTTTGGTGAACTCACCTCAATAGGTTGGGTGACTACAGGTTTTGTGCGCACAAAACCTAAAAACGTTTGTGCTGAGGCAAACTTCTGGGTTACATCCTCTACAGACCTTGTCGGGGCTGTTATGGAAGGCTCTTCAACAAAATTCGACCTAGTCACTAGAGTTTCAAAGACTGGCTGGGATTCAAGGCTGTTATCCCGAGTTTCTATAACGTTTTCTATAACTTTGTCCGTAACGTTTTCCGGAACCTTTTCCGTAACGTTTTCTATAACTTTGTCCGTAACGTTTTCCGGAACCTTTTCCGTAACGTTTTCTATAACTTTGTCCGTAACGTTTTCCGGAACCTTTTCCGTAACGTTTTCTGTAAATGTTTTCGGGGTTTCTGCCTCATCTATAAAATCAGTGAGTCCAGAAGCTGCCAAACTCGACAGAGAAAGCTTAAGGTCTTCTAATTCTTTTTCTTTTGCCTGGATACCCTCAGCTAGAGTGGAAACTTTGTCCTGAGTTTGAGCAAATTTATGGGAGGAGTCTTGCCACCCTGAAATTGCCAAACTGGCTACACCGACTCCCAAACTCAAGGCTCCAACCAAGCCTAGGTAAGGGGGAGCAAGATCCTTAACTTCACCATCCATCCACTGTTCTCCCTGAATGCGAATGGAAACTGGTTGTGAGCCAAAAATTGCTACTGGTAAGGACAGTACTGACAAGACCGCTGCTGCAAGAAGAACGGGTTTGAAAAGGAATTTATTCAGAGGAGAGCCTGACATGTTTTATAGTTAACTGTTAAAACTACTCGTGTTACTATTTACCTCAAGGGCTGTGAGAGAAATTCCGCATAGTACGGTTTTTTGACTCTGGCTAGCATCTTGGCTTTTAAGTAGTGACCTTGAGAAACTGCATGCTTTGAGTACCTGACTTTTTGCTTCTTCTAAAGTTAACCATGTCTATCAGCCATTTTCCGTAAATTACTTGTGAATAGTCCCAGCAGATTGTAAATTTTCTGTGAACTCTTTATAAAAGTTAGCTTATATAGGCTATTTTAGCGCAAAAATGGAGGCAATCAGAATAAAACAACCGTTTTTAGCCAAATATCGGGATTAAATTGCTCTAATTAGCCAAAAAGCCAGCTTCAGCTAGCTTTTTTAGGTAGCTACTAGTGGGAAGTCTAATCCCTCCGATCGGTCACTTGTAGGGTAAAATCACTAATACCCAAATCATCGTGTCACCAATGAACACCCTGATCAGGAATCGGTTAAGGCCATTGAGAGCAATTTAGATAACAATTTAGATTTAGATAACGCTGATGGTGGTATGATTTCATCACCAAGACTACATGCGATCGCTAACTCGGGAGTGGCACTCTTCTTGCGGAAAAGTTAAACCTTACTTACTCATAATAGCAGTTCTCAATTGGCTGAGGTACCTCGTCCTGGGTTAATGGGAATAGGGAATAGGGAATAGGGAATAGGGACTAGGGAATACCTAGGCAGCACTGTCTTGGGGAGCTAGTTGCTAATCTGACTCCCCATCTCCCCACACCTCCCACACCTCCCACACCTCCCACACTTCCCATATTATCCCCATTTCCCCACACCTGCCGCGCCCCCGCCTCAGACTATTTCCTGATCCAAAGTTCCCTATTCCCTACACGCAGCCTTATTAATTAACGTTTCATCAATCGCTATCATCAACAACTCATTTACAGATATCCCCGATGCTTTCGCCATAGAGGCAATCACACTTTTATTAGAAAAGAGCAATACAGACCTGCTTCTAGAAACCAAGGTTGCCCTTGTGGGTCGATACGGAAGTCAAAAAGACTGTAGTGGCGACAGCCCAACGCCTGATGACACCTCTTTGCTACTTCCTGAACTGGCTCTGTTAAAGGGTCGCTAGGGTCTACCATCCAAGCCTTAACACCATCCTTAGCAGTCAAACTTAAGTCGCCATCATTTGTTCGTTTTAGTTTATCCTCATAGTTGCGAATCGGGTGGTCATGGGGATTCACCAGATACTCTTCCAGGGGTAAACCCACGAGCTCACCGTCTTTGACAACGATTCCACATCTGACTTCCCGACCCAGTTCGATGTACTCTTCGACTAAGACCTCATCTGAATGTTCAAACGCTGTTTTGAGGGCAGCGTCATAGTCAGCGACATTTTTGACTAAAGTCACCCCACAAGAATTGTCAGAACTAGCAGGTTTGATCACTACTGGCGGCTTAATGGTGGGAATGTCTCCCTGGCGAAGTAGTTCTCCAAAAGGTACTTTAACTCCTGCGGCTGCCACAATCGCCTTAGCTCTTGCTTTGCTTTATGGGCAGTTAGTGCCATCAAATCTGGGGTATTGCCCACATAGGGAATATTAAGCAAGTCCAATAGGGCACGGTATTCAGTCATGCCAGGGATACAAAACATTTGTGGCAGCACTAGGTCAATAGTTTGTGCTCCTTTTATTCAAGGCCGAGGTCGCTGAGGTACATTTCTGTGCCTTTTCCAGCATCAGGAAAAGAAGAACATAATTCTTTATGCTTGTCAATGGCTAGTTGTAGCAATCCTGACGATACTTCTTGAGCGTAATCACAGGAACCAATCCCTGTTGGCAATGGAGCCCACAAACCCCCTTCTCCTCGCTTGCGCCGCATATTTTTTTGACCTTCAAGCATCAGGTCAATATCTTCTAGGATGGGGTGGTAAACAGACAGACCCAGAGAGCGACACAAAGCGATAATGCGATCGCGTTCTTCTGGTTTGAGCCAGCCCATCTCTGCCGCTAAAGTCGCACCGAAGGCCATGCCAATGGTAACAGAATGACCGTGCATTAATTTAGCAGCAGGTTCAAAGCGAGGACTCCAGGTGTGACCATAAGCATGGGGACGGTCTTGGTAAGTCTCGAACATATTTGTTCCTTCATGCTTCATATAGGAAAACAATGCCCGATAGATGACTGTATCAGCGATCGCTGCCAGTTTCTCATCGCCATCCAAAGTCGCAAAGTGAGTGTCTACTAAGCGAGGACCGTATTGTTCCATTAACTCAAACAGAACCGGATCATCGGTGACTGCCATTTTAATAATTTCTGCCATACCGTTGCGGACGTGACCTGTCGCTAAAGTACGGAAGAAACTCCGGTCTACCAAAGTCATTACTGGAGGATGATAGGAGCCAATGCTGTTCTTGAATTGGGCACCGTTAGTACAAGTGCGGGGCGACGGACCAGCATCGATAGCAGCCACAACCGTGGTTCCGACCATAATATAAGGAGTGCGTCGGTGCTGCAGGGCGCAAGCCAGTCCGGCTACGTCACTGAGAACACCGCCGCCTACTACTAGTACGGGTTCGTTCCGGGAAACGTCGCAGCCATCTTTACCTAAAAATTTCAGCAAGCGGTGGACGGTTTCGGGAGTTTTGTCAGATTCCCAAGCGCGGCAGGCCAGCAACTTTAGAGGAATTTCATATTCCTCGAAGTAGCGGCGAATTGACGCTCCGTAAAGCTCATCTACGGTCTGATCCACAATTGCCACACAACGACCGCGACGACTGTAAACTTCCGCCAAGGTGGGATTGGAAGGGTTGAAAACTCCGTCCACTAACTTAACTGTTGCCTTTAACGCATAGGTAGCAGATATTTCAAAAGAGCGACCGTCTCCACTAGCAGCGATCTCTCCAGTACCGGTGTACCACTCTGAGGTGTGGTACTTCTCTGGGTGGTGGAATTGAATTATCTGTTCTGAGTCTGAAGGAGAGAGCTTTTGTGATGTTGGATTAGGTTTAGCTTGAACCATACTTCTGCTGCTGCGATATTACTTGTTTGGATGTTCGGATTAGTATCGAAGAATTTACATGGCAAGGCAGATTTCTGGGTATAATTCCCTCCCCCTAGCCCCCCAATTTTGGGGTGCCCTTGACCCGTAATTTAATTACGGGTCAAGGGCACCGGGGGGGGGAACAAAAGTCTCAACTTCCCCCAAAGTTGGGGAAGCAACGGGGGATTTACCAAAACCAGACGATCTAAATTCATTCTTGAATGTCTTTATGCCATAGCGAGTGGGTAAAACCCCCTTTGGCCGCACCGGTAGTCACTCATGGGGCGGGAACCCCCTTTGGCGGCGCTACCTCGCTGCATTGCTTAAGCAACGCTGATTTTACATTTTCTTTAGATTTGCTTTGTAAGGAGTGACTAATTTAACTTGAGCGTTGCCACTTGAGTAGTTTAACAAAATTTTAATAATTTGGATAGTGGTAGGAACAAATTTTTTTTAGAGAACTGTATTGTTAACAACAGACTCAATCGACGCTAGAGGTGAAACCCAACGGGAGCACTGCACTACCACTGTTGGCAATACAGGCATGTTGGCATTCCTCTGGGTCTCAAACCAGGTGGGATGACGAGCCTCTTCTACGGTGAAGGGCGTCATTCCTTGTGGTTGACATTAGGCGGCTATCCTATTAAGATAATTATTTATTACTACTAAACTGCTGCTCAGGCTAACCCCACTCACACCAGTGATACCCGTAATCATCACCCTCCTCAATTCCCGATTGCGACCGCTACAGCTGTTGTGCTAGTAGGGCCGTTTCAAGCTTGGAAAAAATAGGTAGGGATATGGTCGGGTGATCAGATGGGGATAATGTTTGACAAGCGATGCAGCTTGGTCTTACGGGTTTTCTTGATGAGCGACTGCATCAAGAAATAGTCATAGTCGGGGTTTTCGGCAAATTTAATCAACACTAATTTCTGTTAGTTAACATTTCTTTACCCACGTCAGTAGATTAAAGCAGACTAATTAGTCCTGTGTCAAAGGCACTTATTCGCTTATTTTTAATCAAATTTAGTGTTATTTAGCGATTTACCTATTCTTAGATCCTATAATCTCCGAAAATCATTAACTTATTGCCTGATCAAGCTGTATTTACTGTGGTAACAGGGGCTGGGGTGGTTCACGCTTTCCAAATTTTGTTCAGGGTAAACACATGTTAGTTACAAATACCTATTGGATATGAGAGTATTAACATAAGTATTTTTGCTTATTAATTCTGATTAAGGTTTCGAGAATTTAGATGGGTTTGCCCTCGGAATCAAAGCTGTAGCAATCCCAATTGCCATGATTGCGATCGCTATTTATTACTTCTTTAGCTTCTGGTAGCTTGGCAGTGCTTGTTTCTGTGGTGGTAAAGGTAATGGTGGTTTATGCTACGCTACCAAATCCTTCGTCTACTGTTTGATTGAATGATCCCACTGTGGCTATAATTAGATTGACATCATCCTCATCAAATACTCCATCGAGTCCTTCATCATGGAGATCGGTAAAGGGGGATTCGTATAGCAGTCCGGGATCCATGACTCCGTTCTGGGTTAGGTAATCAATGATTGTCTCTACAAACCTGATCTGATTAGCACTAAAGTTAGTTGCTTGTAGGTATTTGCTAAAGGCTTCCTTAGCAGCATTGCGATCTAAACCCACTATCTCGCGAATGAATAGTTTGAGACTTATATCTTTACCATACACCTCAAAGAAGCGATCGCGTCCTCCAATTTCCTCAGCAGTAAACAGCATCTCTTCTAAGGCAGTCAAATCTGCTTCTGTAAGAGGGACATTACGCTTTAGTTTGGCAATGGTAATATGGTCTTCATTATTCTTAATATAAGCTTTTACCTTTTTGTGGTATTGGTCGCGACTAAAGCCTGTTTGCTGAATAGGGACATCTACCTCTACTATTTCCCCCAGTTCATCCTCAAAGTTGGTGTGTACAATATTTTGCTCTTTCTTATCTATGAATTTTATCAGGTCGCGGAGGCGCACTCGCAGTGATTCGATCTGACTGGGAGTTACATCTGACCACCATGTTTCTTCTTTAACGTCTTCGATTAGAGGGAGTTGTTGCTTTACCATCGGAATGGTTTCTTTTTCCTCTAGGCGGTCTAGTAAGTCTCTAACTTTATCTCTGAGTTGGATGAAATCACGGGATTTCTTAAGTATCGCTAGTTGTATTTTTAGACAAAGTAGGTCGAAGCGTTTACTTCCTTCGTTTTCTTTGGGGAGTCCGTTGGGAAGGGATGCTAAGGTTTCGATTTCCCCGGGGGAACTGGATGATGGGAGCTGGTTGAGGTTGTTCCAATTTGTGCGATCGCTAAAATACTCTACTGTCTTTAGATGTCGGCGTACTAGAAAGTTACCTTTCTCCATGGTTGCGACATGGTGGTGGAGTTTATCTAGTAGTGAATCCCTTAGTTGATCATAGTCTGGGTTATTGCTTTCTATGATAGCATCATTTAACTTAAAACGAGCGTTAAAGAGTTGAGCGGTTAGGCTTTCTGGTAGCTTTGGCTCTGATTCTTTTAGGTTTTGACTGAAGTAATCGAAATTGCTACAGAGGTCGAAGATAAAAAAATTATCTTTATCTTGTTCTACTCCAAATAGTTCTGGACATAGACGAGTTCCCCGTCCAATCATTTGATTGAATTTAACTCTAGAATAGATTGGCTTGAAGAAGACTAAATTAACGACTTCCGGAACATCTACCCCAGTATCTAACATATCCACAGATACGGCGATGGTTGGCTCTTTGTTCAGCTCGGAAAAATCATCAAGTAGGCTTTGGGCGTAGGAATTATGACTATCAATTACTTGGGCGAATTTACCTTTATGATGGGGGTAATTATGATCGAAGCGTTGGACAATAAACTCCGCATGGCTGTGGTTGCGGGCAAAGATGATGGTTTTTCCTAAGCGATCGCCTCCTTCTATTTTTAGCCCTTTCCCCATTAATAACTCTAGGGCTTGGTCTACTGTGTTACTATTAAACAGCCATTTATTAATTGCTGCTGCATTTACCTTGTCCGGAAGTTCTCCTGTTTCCTCATCTCTGAATTTTTCCTCATACTCTTCCCGTTCGGCTTCGGAAAGTTGGTTATAGTTTATTCCTTGGCGCAGGAACTTGAAAGGTACTTTAATACCTTGGGGCGGAACTAGATAGTTATCGGCGATCGCATCATTTAATTCATAGGCGAAAGTGGGAACACCAGCCTCTAGGTCAAATATACCATAAGTGTCTCTATGGATTTCATTCCTAGGAGTAGCAGTAAGTCCCACTAGCAGGCTATCAAAATACTCGAATAAAGCCCGATATTTTTTATAGATACTCCTGTGGGCTTCATCCACAATTACTAGGTCGAAATATCCCGGACTAAACTGTAACTTGGAGCTATTATTACCACTAATGCAGTTGAACATAGTCGGATAAGTGGAAAGCACTACATTAGCGCTATCTGCATCCTTCTTATTCTTGGTTATGTCCACAGCAGTAACATTGGGTAAGTGCTTCTTGAAGTTACGAAAGGCTTGGGTTAGCAGTGGTGTACGATCGGCTAAAAATAGCACTCGTTTCACCCATTCCCCTCGCATCAGTAAGTCAACTAGGGAGATAGCAACTCTAGTTTTACCGGTACCAGTCGCCATCACTAATAATGCTTTGCGCCCTTTGTGCTGGTCAAAGGTTTCCGTAATCCGGCGAATCGCTTCTCGTTGATAACAGCGCCCAGCAATATCTTTACTAGGTATGACGTTATTAAGGCTTTTGCGATGGCTACGGCGAAAGATGATTCTTTCTAATTCATCCTTTTTGAGAAAACCCTGTATTTTACGAGGGGGATAAGTGCAATCGTCCCAGATCCAATGTTCGTAACCGTTGGAATAAAATATGACTGGACGCTGGTTAAATTGTTTTTCCAAACAGTTAGCGTATAACTCGGCTTGGTGTTTCCCTGTGGTGGGGCTGACACTGCTGCGTTTTGCTTCAACTAAAGCCAAAGGTTTGCCATCATCCCCCCAGAGTACATAATCAACATAACCGTTACCCGTATCATTGGGCATTCCTTCAACTGGGTACTCTTTCCAGTCTGGTTGATCAATGTCCCATCCTGCTTCTTTCAGCAATACATCTATAGTGTAGCGGCGTGTATCAGCTTCGTTGTAGTTGTGGCTATCTGGAACTGTTTGATTTTGCTCCTTGAGTTTGGTAATTTCTGCTTTCAGGGTTTCAAGTTCTTCCTCTGTTTGTTTTTGCCGCTTTTCTGCGATGCTGCGCATTTCCGAGGCTTGGTTTAGCTTCGTTTCTAGTTCTTGAACCTGGGCAACAGATAAGTCTTGTTGAGTTTTGGGGTCAGGGATAAGACTGGGATCGAACAGGATCCCCCCGGACTTAGTTCCGCCCTTATTCTGGGATCCAGAATAGTAGCGACATAGCCAGTAAAGGAAGTGAAACAGATCTTCAACTACCCGAAGGGAATCCTTTTTGGTTATTTTACTAGAACTATGGGCGGCTAAGTTACCTATTTTGTGGATCAGGCGAACTTTGGGGAATAGTCCAGGTTTGAGATTGTCTTTAAAGGTTTGCTCGTGGATAAGTGCCCCCAGGTTATTCTCATAGGGTGGATTTAGGTAAGCATCATTTTCGTAGAGCCACATAACTGCTTGTTCTAGGGTGAAGCGAGTATAGAAGCAACTGGCTCGGGGGGCTGAGTAAGTTAGACTTTCGGCTTGTTTGGCGTGCTTGTGGAGTTGGGGGAATTGGTTGCTGAGAAAGTCAAAGTTAGATGCCATGGTTTTGTTCCTGTTGTTTTATTATTAGAGTTCCCCTCGGAAGGCTTTTTGGAGCAGTGAGTTGAAAAGGTTTTCTGAATTTTCAAGCTTCTTTTGTTGTTTTACTATGTGCTCACTAACCGTTTGATTAAAAGTTAAGTATCTTTTTTGATTATCCATCGGCGGACAAATCAGCTTAAGACGGCTCAATCCTTGGATGTTAATGTTATAATTTCCTGCTGTAGTCCGAGCTTCTCTTACTAGACGAGAACGGAAGCTAGGAAAGGAAATTATGTCACGTATAAAGCCAGGATATAATTGAGCATCTGGTTTGATTCGCGCTCTTATTAAATAAGAAGCATAAACCGCTTGTTTCCCATTTCCTTCAAATAAAGCACATCTACCGATATATTCAGGATTCCCATTAGACCTTACAAATAATAAATCATCGTTTTTAAGAATCAGCTTTGATATTTCTTTTGATTCAAGATTTGTATATTTTAGTTCATTCCAGGATAGTTTATCTCCAACAATATTTGGAATTCTCAGAACTGGAATATCTTTTTTTCTTTGTAAAGTGCTACACTTTGAGTTTGTTCCATACTTAAGTTCTTCAATTTGCGAACCTAATTTAACTATTTCCCACCCCTTTGGATTAGTTACAGGATCGCCGAACATATCGAGGAAAGTCGAGCGCAAGAGTTCTTCAGTTAGAGCGATCGCTTTTTTTCGCTTCCGTCGGATTGAATCAGCTTTATCCAGTATGGCAGCTATGCGCTTTTGTTCTTCTAGGGGAGGGAATAATATCGGAAATTCAGCGAGAGTTTTAGGACTCAACCGAGGAAGATTAGCACCTGTAGACCTTGTTGTTGCTAACTCAATGTATTGAGGTTGCCGAAGGTAGTAATAAAGAAAACTCCTATCAATATGTGCGCCTGGAAGAATTGGAAGTATATCTGTGCTACAAATCCCATTAAAGTTAGGTCGAGCAATTTTCTTTAAGTAGGGGCGTAGTTTGCCATAAAGCAGGTGTCTAGAATCAAAAGCGAACTTATTACTGGCTATATCACCAGTATCAACAGATCGCACTCCGCTAAACATTCCCTCTCCATCAATATGTTCTAAACCAATATATGTAGTACCAACCTGAATATTTTCTGGTTTGACAGATTCTCTTTCAATTTTGGCGACTTTCCCAAGCTTAGATCTTACCCATCCTACTGGAGACTGTGCTTTATTCAAGTCAACATCCCCTCCAACACATCAACATCCCCCCTAATCTCATCCTCAATCAATCTACTAAGCATCAAATAACCTCCCCTTAGCAGTAGGAATATCACGCCCCAACTCCTGAGCCGTTTCGATCCACTCTCGGATAATAATTTCTGCATTAGTTACTGCTTCGACGTAAGTTTGACCATCTGCCATACATCCAGATAATTCTGGCACTTCTACTATAAAAGCTTGGTCTGATTCACTCCAATAAATGATTAATTCGTACTTAAGGACACTCACCATATTTACCACACTCCCCACACTTCCCATACTTCCCACACTGCCTGCTCCCTGCTCTCTAAAAAAAAATTTACAAAAATTTTCAAAATATGCTATAATTTTATATTTTTTGTGATACACTGAAATAGTGGACAAAAAAATCCACGGGAAGAGCCAGCCTAAGAGTTTTCCTAGGCCAGAGGCTGGCTCTGGGTCCCCTTTACAGGAGATAACTTAATATTATGTCTGATAGTTTACGCCTATACCCAGCGATGCAGCGCGGTCTTGGGGGTTTCCCCCATGAGCGACTGCATCAAGACATGGGTGGTGGTTAGGTTGTTACGACCGATGCCACCAGTCGTTTTCGCTCGGTTCGAGAACCCTGCTGATGCCAAGGGCTATGTGCAGGTAATGAAACTGCTAATGCCTGGTGCCAAGTTTCTACTTTTTTTTGACCACCGAGTAATTCCGTAGCACAGGCAGTTATGTGGCACAGGCATCTTGCCTGTGACATAGGGAATCGGCAGTAAGGGCTGGGGGGGATCCAACTTATCCCAACATCTCCTCTAGGGCATCAAGATCCGCCCGAATTTCATCCTCAAGCGTCCGCAATTTCTCTAAAATAACCTTGGGTGGTTCATACTCCACCTCTTCATACTCAATTTCCTTGTAGCGATTGATTGATAAGTCATACGCATTTGCTTTAATCTCATCCTTGGGTACAAAAAATGCTTTAGCCTTCCTGTCCGACTCTTGAGTGCTATCCCGCTGTTTCCACTTCTCCAACAGATCGGGGATATCATTCTCTTCCACGGGCTGACGTTTATCATCTAATGACAACCCATCAGCCTTCATGTCATAGAACCAAACAAAATCAGTGCCATCCGCCTCTACTCCAACCTTCGTAAAAATAATCACTGCAGTTGAAACACCTGCATAGGGTTTGAACACCCCAGAAGGCATAGAGATCACCCCTTCTAACTTATGATTTTCTATTAAAATACTGCGAATCTTCTTATGAGCCTTAGAAGAACCAAACAATACCCCATCAGGTACAATTACAGCAGCTTGTCCGCCAATTTTCAACAGTCGCAGAAACAAGGGTAAAAATAGTAACTCTGTCTTAGTGGTAGAAATGACTTTAGTTAAATCCTTAGCAATGGTAGACTTCTCCACAGAACCCTTAAAGGGAGGATTAGCTAAAATCAAAGTAAACGCTTCTTTGAGATCAGCATAATCCTCTGACAGAGAATCCCGCGCCTCAATAGACGGGTCTTCTATACCGTGTAACATCAGGTTCATGCTACCGATGCGCAGCATGGTGCCATCAAAATCAAACCCGTGGAACATCTCCTTATTAAAATGTTCCCTATTCCCTGGGGCATTAAGAACCAAGTTACCATCAGAATCTTCCAACTGCTGTAAGTACTCAGCAGCAGCAACCAAAAACCCCCCAGTACCACAAGCGGGGTCACAGATAACATCCCTAGTTGCTGGCTTGGTCAGTTCCACCATCATCTTAATAATGTGGCGGGGAGTGCGAAACTGTCCGTTAGTTCCTGCTGTAGTCAGCTTAGAGAGCATATACTCATAGAGGTCTCCCTTGGTGTCCCGATCCTCCATGGGAATATTATCGATCTGACTAACTACATTAGCCAACAATGCCGGACTAGCAATTAAAAAAACCGCATCCTTCATGTGGCGAGTGTAAGCATTTCCGTCTCCAGTAGTCCCCAGAGTCTTGATAAAGGGGAATGCTTCATCCCTAACAATGGCCAACATTTCCTCTGCATCGCTGAGATTCTTAAAATGGGACCAACGCGATCGCTGTTTGTCCTCTGGAAAAATTGGATCGTTGACTGGCTTTCCCAAACGCCTTGCTTTCTTTTCCTTCAGGAGTTCCAGGTCATCCAGTCGCTTGATAAACAGTAAATAGGAAATCTGTTCAATCACAGAAAGAGGGTTGCTAATGCCATTATTCCAAAACGTTGTCCAAAGCTTATCAACCTTGGATTTCATCTCACCTGTGATCGTCATACTATCCTGTTATTTTTGCCTAATATCCAATATTACCTCAGCAATAATCAAAGGGTTGGGCACGGGGAAATTCCGCACCCAACCCTTGTACTCTTTGCAATTTAAAATTGCGATTAAACTACAGCAGGCTCCTTCTCGGCAGACTTAACTTTACTCAAAAGCTCTTGCAATTTGTCACCCTCAATTACTTCTGTGTCCAATATTTGTTTAGCAATGGTTTCGAGCAACTCCCGATTCTCGTTCAGAATCGCTAATGCTTGTTGATGACCTGTTTCGACAATCTCTTTGACTTCATCATCAATTGCTTTAGCAGTTTCATCGCTGACATTGCGGCGGGGATTCATCATCCCATCTCCGAGAAAGCTTGACTGCTGACTTTTCTGGTAAGCTAAGGGTCCGAGCACTTTACTCATGCCATAGGTAGTTACCATCTGCTCCGCTAAATCCGTAGCTCGTTGGAGGTCATTGGAAGCGCCGGTGGTAATGCTATTAAACACAATCTCTTCCGCTGCCCGTCCACCAAGCAAGGTAGCAATCTGACCCTGGAGTTCTTTCTCATCCATTAAGAAGCGGTCTTCTGTAGGCATTTGCAGAGTGTAGCCTAGTGCTGCCATGCCCCTTGGCACAATGGAGATTTTAGCGACTTTACTACCACCAGGCATCAAAGCACCAACTAGAGCATGACCGACTTCATGGTAAGCAACGATGGTTTTCTCTTTGTCATTGAGTACCCGGCTTTTCTTCTCTAGACCAGCTACTACTCGCTCAATCGCTTCAGCAAAGTCGGCCTGGGTTACTGTTTCCTTGCGGTTGCGGGCAGCTAACAGCGCTGCTTCATTAACGAGATTAGCCAGGTCAGCACCAGCAAAACCAGGAGTACGAGTTGCGATCGCTTTTAGATCCACATCCTCTCCCAACTTCACTTTGTTAGCATAGATTTCTAGAATTTTCAAGCGACCGGATAAGTCAGGACGATCTACCAACACTTGCCGATCGAATCGTCCTGGACGTAACAGAGCTGGGTCTAGGGTTTCAGGGCGGTTAGTGGCTGCTAGGACAATTACCGTAGCATCACCAGCAGCAAACCCATCCATTTCCGTTAGCAACTGGTTGAGGGTTTGTTCCCGCTCATCGTTGCCACCAACAAAACCAGAACCACTAGCACGGGACTTACCAATAGCATCCAACTCATCAATGAAAATAATACAGGGAGCTTTCTTTTTGGCCTGTTCAAATAAATCCCGGACTCTGGCCGCACCAGCACCCACAAACAGTTCTACAAACTCCGATCCAGAAATACTAAAGAATGGTACACCAGCTTCACCAGCTACTGCTTTAGCCATTAGGGTTTTACCCGTTCCAGGAGGTCCAACTAATAGCACTCCTTTTGGAATTCGTGCTCCTATGTTAGTAAACCGTTGGGGGGTTTTGAGAAAATCCACAATTTCCTGTAATTCAGTCTTGGCTTCTTCTACCCCAGCCACATCATTAAAGGTAACTTTGGTGGCATCATCTTGTACATAAACCTTAGCTTTACTCTTGCTAATGGACAGAGCACCTTGGGGTCCGCCACCACCAAAACGTCCTGCAAAAAACTGCAAAATGCCAACAAAAATCAGTGGAGGTATCACCCAGCTGAGCACGATAGCAAACCAGCTTCGTTTAGGGGGAGGAGCAGCAGCAAATTCTACTCCTTTATCTTCTAGCCGTTGGGGTAACTCTAGGTCATAGATTGGGGTCGTGATCAGAATTTGTCCTGGCTGTTCAGTATCAGTTTTGAGCTGATATTGGATTTGGTCTTGCCCAACATAAACCCGCGCTACCTGTCCATCTTGGACTTGGTCAATAAACAAGCTGTAGGGTACCCGAGAGATTTTCTGTCCGAAGAACCCAGGCAAGAATAGGTTAGCTACAAGAAATAAACCGCCTAAAAATAATAGAATATTGCCAATTAGGCGAGATCGAGGGGGTTGAGGTTTGTCTTTAATACTCATAGATGCAAAGTAGTTAAATGCAAACTAGTGTTTGTTTAAAATGCTTTTGTTATAGAGGGTGAAAGCCCTCACTCTTAGCCTACCAGGGTAGGGTTGAAAATTATACCAATTGTTCAAAATAGGACTACAGATGCAGATGAGGAGATGGGGAGATGGGGAGATGGGGAGATGAAATTGATGTGTAGCGGTGTCAATCTTGAGAATTGGTATTAACTCTAAAATCCGTGACTTACTTGATCAGGGTAAACCCATCTTATTTTTGAAATGCCTAAGATAAGTATTTTTGCTTATTAATTGTGAAATCTTTGGTCAGTAAGGCTTTTAGTATTTAGATGGGTTAGATAAGTATTTTTGCTTACTAGTTATGCAATCTTTTGTTAGTAAGGCTTCTAAAATTTAGATGAGTTGATCACAGAGTGATCATATGGTCAACTCTAGGCAAAGCTTTATATTCAGAAATAGACTTAGACCGCTTCCAACCAATCAAATATTTGCTCTAATTGATCTAATGAAATTAGTCCGTATTGCCAAAGAATCATGGGTAAAAAGTTTGGGGTTGGTTCGCCCTGGCGTAGGGCCAGGGCAATGGAAGCCCGAGGAATCTCTAACTCTTCCTGTAACCAGCGAATCAATTTAGTGAGCACTGAAGACTGCATCGACCTCTGGTTTATGAATTGGGTAGAGAGTTGCTAGCAAAAGCATCCATGGCATAGGCCGGAGTGCGATCGCTATAGTCAGTGTCTTGACCAGTCACGGATTTGGCCAGTTTGTTGAAAGAGTTACTACGCCAGTTGCGCTCATGGATGGGCTTGGTTTGCTCACCACGGAAGTAAGCTTGAGTACCAATTAGCGCAGCAGCAGTCCAACCAACAATTAACAGTGCAATTACAATAGTCATCATTTTCTCCTTTGTGTTTTTTACAAGCTTTGGGTTTAACAAGTAATGAATGGTCTTAGCTGATACCGAAGGCGGTCAAAATTAACAAGCAGACTAACAAGCTAGCTATAGCACCTTGGGAAATATAATTACGCTGCTGTTCAAGTGTTGGGAAGTCTGCGTAGTAAATCTCGGTTTCAGGAGCGTAGTTGTTGAGGACTCCGGTTTCATCAACCGTGGTGTACATAGTGGACTTGGTCATGGTGTCAGTGCTGAAAGTCATTTGGTTTTTTCTCCTTTGGTCTTTATGTAAATAAATGGGTCAAACCGTTAAAGCATTGCTTGATCACAGTGTCAAAATCACAGTGTCAAATGCTTCAAGATTAGGAATTGGGCAGAGAGTTGCTAGCAAAAGCATCCATGGCATAGGCCGGAGTGCGATCGCTATAGTCAGTGTCTTGACCAGTCACGGATTTGGCCAGTGTGTTGAAAGAATTACTACGCCAGTTGCGCTCATGGATGGGCTTGGTTTGCTCACCACGGAAGTAAGCTTGAGTACCAATTACCGCAGCAGCAGTCCAACCAACAATTAACAGTGCAATTACAATAGTCATCATTTTCTCCTTTGTGTTTTTTACAAGCTAGTGGTCAAATAAGTAACGAATGGTTTAGCTGATACCGAAGGCAGTCAAAATTAACAAGCAGACTAACAAGCTAGCTATAGCACCTTGGGAAATATAATTACGCTGCTGTTCAAGTGTTGGGAAGTCTGCGTAGTAAATCTCGGTTTCAGGAGCGTAGTTGTTGAGGACTCCGGTTTCATCAACCGTGGTGTACATAGTGGACTTGGTCATGGTGTCAGTGCTGAAAGTCATTTGGTTTTTTCTCCTTTGGTCTTTATGTAAATAAATGGGTCAAACCGTTAAAGCATTGCTTGATCACAGTGTCAAAATCACAGTGTCAAATGCTTCAAGATTAGGAATTGGGCAGAGAGTTGCTAGCAAAAGCATCCATGGCATAGGCCGGAGTGCGATCGCTATAGTCAGTGTCTTGACCAGTCACGGATTTGGCCAGTGTGTTGAAAGAATTACTACGCCAGTTGCGCTCATGGATGGGCTTGGTTTGCTCACCACGGAAGTAAGCTTGAGTACCAATTACCGCAGCAGCAGTCCAACCAACAATTAACAGTGCAATTACAATAGTCATCATTTTCTCCTTTGTGTTTTTTACAAGCTAGTGGTCAAATAAGTAACGAATGGTTTAGCTGATACCGAAGGCAGTCAAAATTAACAAGCAGACTAACAAGCTAGCTATAGCACCTTGGGAAATATAATTACGCTGCTGTTCAAGTGTTGGGAAGTCTGCGTAGTAAATCTCGGTTTCAGGGGCGTAGTTGTTGAGGACTCCGGTTTCATCAACGGTGGTGTACATAGTGGACTTGGTCATGGTGTCAGTGCTGAAAGTCATTTGCTTTTTTTCTCCTTTCGTCTTTCTGTAAATAAATATAACACTATGTAAATTTTTGTTGCAATAGCTTGACAGGGACTGGCGGTAGGGTTAGCCGTATAGGTGATAGGTGTAAAAACCCTACAAAAAGGTAAAAAGCCTAAATTTAGAATATTAAACAAGAGTAAATAGGCGCAATTAGCATTAATTACGCCTATAACACCAAATAATGGCTGCTAATCCTTATTTATAACTATTTAAATCTAAGTGTTTCAGTCTAAGTGTTTCAGTCTAAGTGTTTAAGTTATTACTTTAGGCATATATCTTTGGGCATAGATGAGATCCCCCCAGCCCGACTCTACTCAGCCTTTCGATGATGAGGAGTTAATAGACTGATCAGATGTGTAGCAAGATGTTTGGACAGGACTGACTGGGTAAGTCCTGTTGATAGAAGCAAATGTTTTGGCAAAAAAGTAACTTCAGATATAGCGTTTCTTATACCTATGAGGTAAACAGGGTTTTTTCCCACTTCTGACTTCCCTGCTCCCAGCTCCGTTCGCACCTCAAGCAGCGTCTGGCTCTGCCAGTAAGCGTGGCCCACGGCCTTAGCTCCCATTAACCCCAAGGGCGTAAGTACCTCATCCAATTGAGAACTGCTATATGCGATCGCATTTCAAGAGCCCATGATTGGACAGCAGCAAAGGGTGGCAAGGATCATGCCTACCCTTTTGATTACTCCTACAATTGATCACTCCTGTAACAGAGTCTTAGACACAATTCTGGTTTTCTTACGATCAGCTTCTGAGAGGTCTTCCCCAGTTTGCAAAATCGTAGCATTAGTTTGCAGTACCGTTGCGGCTCCTTTATCCCCCATCTGGATAGCAGTTTTTGCCGCAGTTTGTAACATGGTGGCAGCCCCGACGCGATCGCCCTGCTGTAATTTGGTTTCCGCAATTTGAGTCTGACGATATTTAGCTAAAGCTAGAATATGCTTCTGTACCTCAGGATTGGGAACTGGTTGATAAGCCTCCTGGAAATTTGCCTGGACTGGCACGATTTCCGAGAGTAACTCTTGGGCACCACTGGATGGATCATCATATTTGACTTGTACATGGGCAATGGTTTGACGACCCTCTGGCATTTTCCCAACATACAAGTTAGCGAGAATCACCCGTTGTGAATCAGTCATCAAATCTCCCAAACGTACCATAAAGCGATCGCCTTCTGATTGTGCTGGGAGTTCAATCGCATCTGGTTCTACTTGGGCGATGGGTTTGAGCTCTGCTAACCGCACTTTTGGCATTAAATCCAATAACAGATAAGCATTAGTTAAGCCCACAGACTGCATGCGGTTGAACAAACGTGCAAACTCACTCAGGGCTTGCTCTGGTTCTTCAATGTAGGACAAGCTACCAGTAGCAATATCCGAAATTTTTTCCAAAATATCTTGGTTCCAGTTGGAACCGAATCCCAGAGTGTTGATAGTCAAGTTATTTTCAGCAGCCAGTTCAGCTAATTTTATGCAACTTTCATTATTTCCATGTTCGTTTTCCCCATCAGTGAGCAGAAACACCTGAGATACCGTGTCTTGTTTGGATTTAATAAGTTCTTTAACCCCTAGCTTTAGACCTTCATCAATGGCAGTACCCCCATCAGCCGCCAGTCGGTTAATCTTTCGTTTGATTTGGTCTAGGTTGCCCATCGGTTGATTGCGAACCAGCACTTTGGCTCTGTGGTCAAAGGCCACAATCGAGAGGCGGTCATCCGGTTGCAAGCGCTCAATTAACCCCACTGCTGCTTGCTTGACAGTTTCCAGAGGCTGTCCATGCATCGAGCCACTGTGGTCGAGTACCAGACACAAATTCAAGGGTACACTTCGACTAGAGGAAGCAGCGATCGCAGAAATCGCCATGGATAACTGACGCTGACTACTCGGTTGATTAGCATCAATATTAGTATCGTTAAGGGCTGGGTGCAAACCAACTTTCATTTTAGATAGCTCCTCAGACAGCAAGGGTAATTGATAATCGGTGTAGAGGCTATCGGTCAGCATGGGTGTAGCCATTGAGCTGCTTACAATAACCCGCAAATAAGGAAGTTTTCCCCTATGTTACAGTTTTAACCCTTCGGGGGCTAACCGGCACGAAGAAAATCACGAAGAAAGTATGGCAAGCTACACTGGTTAAAGATAGTGCCATTATTGCAGCCCCAAATATCATGAAACGACCCATCCAGGCTGTTCAATCTACCTACTATGGTAGACCTGCCTACCGCACACCGCCACCAGACTTACCCTCGCTGTTGTTAAGTGAGCGGATTGTATATTTGGGTATGCCCTTGGTGAGTGCGGTAACTGAATTAATTATTGCCGAACTGCTGTATTTACAGTACGACGACCCGGACAAGCCCATTAAAATTTACATCAATTCCACCGGCACATCTCGTTACGATGGCCAACCCGTGGGTTTTGAAACCGAAGCCTTTGCCATCTGTGACACCATAAATTACATCAAGCCCCCTATCCACACTATTTGTATTGGTTCAGCCCTCGGGATGGCAGCCATGCTCCTCTCCGCAGGAACCAAAGGCTGTCGGGCAAGTTTACCCAATGCCACTATTGTCCTACATCAGCCCAGGAGTTATGCCCAGGGTCAAGCCACGGATATCCAAATTCGTGCTCAAGAAGTTCTGACCAATAAGAAGACGATGCTCCATATCCTGTCTCGCAATACCGGTCAAGACCAAGAAAAAATTGCCAAAGATATGGATCGGTTCCTTTACATGACACCTCACCAAGCCCAAGAGTATGGTCTGATCGACAGGGTGCTAGAACCTCAAGAGCTTGATACTCCGATTCCTGCTGGTATTACTTAAGTCGTAAGCAATCAGCTGATAGCTAACATAAAATTGATCAATCTTTACATGCCCTTTTCCACAATCTAGTACTAACTCGGAGCGAATTATGCCAATTGGTGTGCCCAAAGTTCCCTACCAGATGCCAGGAAGTCAGTATACTGAGTGGATTGACATCTACAACCGTCTCTACCGGGAACGGATTATTTTTCTAGGCAAAGAGGTTGATGACGAAATCACCAACCAGATCATTGCGGTAATGCTATATCTCGACTCTGAAGATAATAGCAAAGATATTATCCTCTACATAAACTCTCCTGGTGGTTCAGTCACCGCAGGCATGGCTATTTATGACACCATGCAGCATATCAAATCCGATGTAGTCACCGTTTGTGTTGGTCTAGCTGCCTCCATGGGGTCTTTCCTGCTAGCTGCAGGTAAAAAAGGAAAACGAATAGCCTTGCCTCACTCCAGGATTATGATTCACCAACCCTCTGGGGGAACCCGTGGACAAGCTACGGATATTGAGATTGAAGCTAGGGAAATTTTGCGGATCCGCCATCAACTCAATGAAATCTACGCCCAAAATACCGGTCAAGCCCTAGAGAAAATCGAAAAAGACATGGATCGGGACTTTTTCATGTCAGCCGATGAAGCCAAGGAGTATGGCTTGATTGACCAAGTCATTGACCAGAGAGCACCCTAGAGTGTTGGTCTGGTCAATTTGATCAGGACTTACACGGCCAAGGCGGTTATTAACCGTAATTGCACCAATTGCAGCCTTTGATTTATAACTCGAAAGCGGGTTGTAACCGTCTTGGTGAGTAAGGGCTATTTGATGATCCCCTGATCAAGTAGTATAAAGGGAAAAGTAGTAACATTATTCAGAAGGGTAATCTATATATAAAAAGCAGATAAGTCTGTCTCAACGCTTATTGATTACTTATTCCATTGATGAATCTGGCTGATTGCTATCGCTTACTGGGTGTGGATCCAGGAGCGAAACAGGTTGAAGTAAAGGAGTCTTATCGGCGTCTGGCACGTCGGTATCATCCTGATATTAACCCTGGAGACAAGCTTGCCCAAGAAAAGTTTATTCGGTTTACGGAGGCTTATAAGCTTCTCCTCAGTGTTATCAAAGAGTCTGACCGTGAACCAGTCTTAACCTCCGCCACTAGCTTTGGTAATCAGAGTAATCAGCCTGAGGACTCACATCCCCCAACCTCAACTTGGGTCACGCCTCAGCCACCATCCGTTGAATTCAATCAACCCCTCTCAGCAGTTGAACAACAGCTGAAGTGGGATTCCTATCATCAACTCCAGCAATTGCTTCGAGAGCGACGGTTGATTAGAGCGATCGCATTAGTAGAAGCCTTGGCTCAAAGAATGCCCCAAGACCCAGAAGTGCGTCAGTGGCAAGCGATCGCTTATCAAAGTTGGGCAAGACACTTGGTTAAACAGCACAAGCTGGATAAAGCTAGAAATTATCTTAGAAAAGCCCTCAAGACTGACCCCTACAATAAGTCTCTCTGTGCTCAGATAGAACAGGATTTTCTTGTGATCGAGCAGATGATCTAACGCTACGCGCAAATCACAAGTCAGAAGTCAGAAGTCAGAAGTCAGTTATGACTTACGTTTCGGAGTTTAGGAATGTCAAACATATTAATGCGTAGTGCTACAATTGAAGCTAGAATCACCAATTGTGTAGCACTAGCCCTTAGTAAATCCTTTAATAAATATCTTTAGACTTAGTATTCAAGTAAGGACGCTTCAGGTCAATTCCAAGCAAAGAAAAGTTGTGGAGGATAAAATTCATCCGACCTTCTGCAGAGTCGTGACCTTGTAGCCAAGCTTCTAGTAAGGCATTAGCAACAATTTGGCAGCGATTCATGCCAAAATCTTCTTTAGGCGTAAATTTATAATCCGGTTCTTCTGATAGAGCCAGTCCTGGTAACAGCTGCTTCGTAAACAGAGGAACCCCTTGCATAAAATGGGCTTTGTGTTGAGCATAAACAGTCTTAAGCATAGGTTTGACTGTTTTATAATTAGCCTTTTCAAAGCACAGAACCCCTGAATCATAACGCCCGTAGTCAGAAGGATTGTATAGCACCTTAAACGTGAACGGAATTTTGACTCGGTTCAATCCCTCAGTGATAGCTTTCATAACAGCAACTGCACCTTCAGGACTCAGATTAAAATAAACATTTACTGTCTGGTGGTCACCATCTGAATGGCAAGGATTGACTCGACCAGCATTACCAACCGCTACATAGAATCCGTTTTGAACTAAATTAGGGGGCATCCGAATTGCCACTAAGCTACCTATAGTAGCAGCCCTATCAATCGGTTGTAAATGGAAATCTGGCCTAATGTGCAGAATTAGACCCTTCTTTTCCACAGCTACACTACCATCACTTTCCTGTCCTAGCACTAACCACCCTGGATCAAAGTAGCCTTGAGAGCGATTACTTTCGCACAATCGCTGGCAAAACTCTCGGTTGAGCCCCCTTACCGTATTGTTCTCCAAATCCTCGTCAACTGCCCAACCATTTGAATTGTGATCTGCTGCAAGAGTAGTTTGATAAGAGCCGTTGTAGTAGATACGGTAGAGAAACGTTCGTAGTTGCAGGCTTAGATAGGTATTCTGGATCTTTAAAGGTAGTTGCTGAAAACGAGCTACCACTTCATCAGGAAGTTCCAGGGGTTTGTACTCTGGATGAGTAATATAGAAATTAGATTGAATCTGAACATTGCTAAGAATGTCAGAAAAAACATCCAGCAGTCCAGGTATAGAAGAATCCAGTCGTTGATTTCGTAGAGTATCCAGTAATTGCATAATCAAAACCTTAGGACTTATATGATGTCCGGATAATTACCCTTAATAAAAATCTCCCCATCTCCCCATCTCCCCATCTCCCCATCTCCCCACACTGTGATTATGGGTATTCAACCGGACTTGATATTAGGCAGGAATACGGCTAGGACAAGTGAGTTCAGATTCTGTGATGCCAAAAACAATCGAGATTGATTGCTCTGGATGGCATAACAAGGTCTTAGCAACCTGAAGCATACAGATACCTGTGTTGTCAAAGGGTTTGAGGTTATTGATCTTTATATGAATTTTGCGAATCAAGATAAACCCAGCAAATTGCATCGCTCGTCTCAAAAAATTCTGACGTCGCTCAATAATTTCTGGAAAGTGAGCCAAATAAGCTTGAGTTAGAGCAACAAGGCTAGGTTGAATTACCTCAAGGGGAGTTGTGGCTAGACGCAAAGCAGTTTCAACATCGATTGCTGTACTGATCACCAAGCTACTCAGCCAAATTTGTAGATAGCTAGCGATAATGGTTCCTAAATCTAAGCTCGGATCTCCCCAAGTGAATTTCTCCCAATCAATTACTCTAACCATGCTTGTCGCTTCTAGCTTATTTGTCGAGAGGCATTGCTCCCACTCAAGGTGCAGTAATATGTTTTTCAGTTTTAGGTCATTGTGGATCAGACAGCAAGGCTCCCAAGTTTCGTTAAGTTCTGCGAGGGCTTGCCCTAAACTCTCGTAGCGCTGATAAAGTCTAAAAAATTCAAGAGAATCTTCAGAATAAATCCCAAAAACTTCTGGTTCAATTCGTTCTAACCTTTCAAGAAAATCAACCTCTTCGTCAATCGGTAGCTGTTTAGAATTAGAGTTCAAGAAGTCTTTATACTGCTGACAGTCTAGAGTCGTGCGATGGATTGTGGCTATAGTAGCTCCGAGCCGGCTAGCGATATCAGTAGGGAAAACCTGCTCTTTACTATAAAAATAGCCTAAATCACAATAGTCATTAAGATAGTTAAAAACCAGAATTGAGCGACTTAAATCAAAATGAATCGCCTCTGATATTAGTGGGCGAATAGAGCTTAGCTCTGGAAACTCTTGTAAAAACTCATAAAAAAGCCATTCGTACCAAAAATCACCATTAGTGTTCCCTTCATGATCGTGACGCTCTTGCTTAATCAGAAAATAGCGATCCTCTGTCAAACTCACCAGCAAATTAAAGTTTTTACCAGATTTTGGTTCAATCTGAAGCAGAGATTGCTGATTTTGCTCACAAATACCCTCTTCGATTAGATACTGAAAAATGTTTTTAGAGCTTAACAAAAAAGTCATTAAAAACTACGGATTGCAACTAATGGTTGATAAATTAACCCAGGATAACGCTAGTCATATGAGATGGGAATTGGGAAGAAGCGAATGGGCAATGTTAAAGAAATTATCCATTACTCATTCCCTAATCAGGATGTATTGGTAGCAAGTAAAAGCGTGAATTGGTATTAACTAGAGCTACCACCACGCTTCTGAAAGAATCCTGGAATTATGAAGATAAATTTGTTGAAAATGTTAACGTTTTGGTTAACGACTGCAGTACCACCCTTCTTAGGGATCGCGATCCCTTCCAAGTTCACGTCATTACTAATGATAATAGGCTGGCCATTGCCGAAAAAGTCATTAAAGTCTTTGATGTTAGCGGGGCGGCGTTTGCGGCGGCGTCCGCTACTGTCGTCACCTCCTTCAATCTTGTTGAGCTGATCTTCCGACACATCTGTCATGAAGTCCAAATCTTTGATAGAATCGATGAAGCTTTCCGAAGTTGAAAACAGAGCCGAACCAGCAGGACGCTGATCATACATTTCCATCTCATCCATATTGAGTACTCTCCCTTTTCACAAGGTTTAATTTGGGTAAAATTAGCTCTAGAGAATCGATCCAGTAATGACCATTATGGGTAGGCATTAAACATCAGGACAATCATATATATATCGCCCAACGTTTAGTTATTCGTTCCGCAGCCAGTAAAGCAGTTTAGCTAACCCTAGAGGTTTGGTGAAAGGTAAAGTAGACTTTGCCAATCCAGAGTAAAATCCTTCACCTATTCTTCCTGGATCAACTCTCTAGTGCCAAATTGATTGATGCAATAATTGGTTGTTAAAACCAACCGAGTTGTATGTAATTTAAGATAACTATATAAATTCCTGCTGTCTCGCCATTGTGGCGCAAAGGTTTGTTTAAGGTTAACCGGTTGAAGGTTAACCAGTTGAAGGTTAACCAGTTGAAGGTTAACCAGTTGAAGGTTAACCAGTTGAAGGTTAACAAGTTGAAAGTTAACCGGTTGTTCGCTATTGGCATCCCTTGTAGGATAGCTTGAAAGTGATTCACTGTTGAGGGAACAGGGAACAGGGAACAGGGAACAGGGAACAGGGAACAGAGGATTCACAACTTGAAGATTAGAACCTGCAACTTGCAACCTTGGCCAAAAGGCCACGCGTGCGCGTTCAACCTTCAACAACCTTCAACCTTGGCCAAAAGGCCACGCGTGCGCGTTCAACCTTCAACCTGCAATCCAACTTAAACAGGCAAGGGGTCTTCCGTTATACCCGCGCATGTTAGCGGGAGGGGAATTGCCTGACGGGGTCTTCTGGTTTTGCACGTAGCTTTTCAAGTGCTCAATCGTTACGCCACCGCATGATGCAACGAAATAAGAGCCAGTCCAGAATACTTTCTTGTCTCCGTAAAACTGTTTTAAATGTTCAGGAAATTCCTGGCGAATTAAGCGACTGGTTACTGTTTTGATATTAGCAATCAGCTTCACTGGTGCAACTTTAGGGTTGAGGTCAACTAGCAAGTGAACATGATCGAATTCACCGTTGAACTCAATTAGATTACATTCCCACTTGATGCAGGTATCTGCACAAATTTGTTGAAGACGGATCAAAATCGGCTCTGTGATAGTTTTTCTTCGATATTTTGTGACTAGGACAATATGTGCAGTGAGTCTATAGACCGACCTGTTTTCTCTAGTATAGTTACCTTTTACTATTTAACGATAAATGCTATAATCAATATATGCTACTGACCTATTGCTATAGAATCAACCCTAGTGACGAACAGATTACCATCATGGAGAGGTGGCTAGAACTTCTGCGTCGTCACTGGAACTATGCACTAGGGCAACGGCTTGATTGGCTGAACCGGACTCGTTCACCAATTGATAGATGTAGCTTGGTGAGTGAGCCGATTGGTGAAATTCCAGAAGCGGTTAACTATTACACTCAGCAATCAGCTCTCAAGGAAACGAAGAAACTGTTTACTGAATACAAGTTAATTTATGCTGAAACGCAACAAGTTAATTTGCAACGGCTTAATCAAGCATGGGAACGGTGGAGAAAACCTGATACAACAGGAAAACGCGGGGGAAGACCTCGGTTCAAAAAACCAGGGCAATTGCGGTCATTTGTGTTCCCACGGGTAAACAACTCCAAAGCGGGAGCGCATCTCAAAGATGGAATGCTTAAACTGAGTCGAATTGGTGAAATACCTGTGGTCATGCACAGACCCCTGCCGCAAGGTTTCACTCTAAAGCAATGCACCATCGTCAAGAAAGCAGATGGCTGGTATGCCTGTTTTTCTATGCAAGATGATACTGTCCCTGAGCTGTTACCTGTGGATTTGGTTAAATCTGCTGTCGGTATTGACGTGGGTTTAGAGAAATTCTTAACTACATCAGACGGTGATGCGATTGAAATTCCTCAATTTTATCGAAAGACTCAGAATAAACTGGCTTTAGCACAACGAGTTATGTCGCGCCGTGTGAAGGGTTCCAAAAACTGGGAGAAGGCTAAACAGAAAGTTGCTTTATTACACCTACACCTAGCCCGATGTCGGAAGGAATTTCACTATCAAGTAGCCCATTGGTTATGTAGTAAGTATGACCTAATTGGTCACGAAGACTTAAACATCAAAGGTCTTGCCAGAACAAAACTTGCAAAATCAATACATGATGCCGGATGGGGGTCTTTTCTGGAAGTCTTACAGGCAGTGGCGGTCAAACGCGGTCTGATAGTCCAGAAAGTCAATCCACGGGGGACAAGTATTGAGTGCTTCAATTGTGGTTCTAGGGTTGAGAAAAGTTTGAGTGAGCGCGTTCATCATTGTTCCAGTTGTGGGGTAAAGATTGACCGCGATTGGAATAGCGGAATTAACATTTTACATCGCGCATTAATGGCGGTTGGACTGCCGCTTAATGGCTGTGGTAAATCGGTTATGGATATCGAGGAACAGCAAGTCTCATTCGTGAGGAGCGAGAAGCCGACATCATAGCGTTAGCTTGATGTCGGAGTAGTCACATAACGTTAAATCTTGCAAGTTAAATCACCAGTCTTTTGGCTAAAGCGTAGGTTTTCGCCATAGTCTACCGGACAATCAATCACCGCAGGCACATCTTGAGCTAATGCTTCTCGTAGGATAGGAATCAACTCATCCACTGAATTGACACGATAGCCTTTTAGTCCCATACTTTCAGCAAATTTGACAAAATCTGGATTGCCAAAATTCACAAAAGCCGACTCACCAAAGTGATTTTGTTGCTTCCAATCAATCAAGCCATAGCCACCATCATTGAAAATCAGTGTCACAAAGGCAGTCCCTACTCTTAGTGCTGTTTCAAGTTCCTGGCAATTCATCATAAAGCCCCCATCACCAGTCACTGCCACGATATTCCGATCTGGGTAAACCAGCTTAGCCGCTACTGCTCCTGGCAAAGCAATCCCCATGGCTGCGAAACCATTAGAAATGATACAGGTATTGGGACAATCACAATGGTACTGACGAGCCATCCACATCTTGTGAGCTCCTACATCAGAGATCACAATATCTTCTGGTTCCATGACCTGGCGTAGGTCATAGATCAGTTTTTGCGGCTTGATCGGAAAGCCTTCATCATTAGCATACTGTTCGTAGTCCTCTCGGATTTCCGACCGCAGTTCAGCAGCGGATGGTATCGGTTTACCTTCCCGGTCTCCCTGCTTCATAATTTCCTTGAGAGAGTCAGAAATATCCCCCACTACCTCCACTAAAGGAATGTAGCTTTTATCAATTTCTGCTGGACTGGCACCGATATGAATAATGGGAATCTTGCCCTCTGGATTCCACTTTTTCGGAGAATATTCAATCAAATCATATCCCACCGCAATCACCAAATCCGATTGCTCAAAAGCACAGGTGATGTGGTCCCGTTGTTGTAATCCCAGGGTCCACAAGGCCAGGGGATGAGTATAAGGAATACACCCTTTACCCATGAAGCTATTGACCACTGGAATATTCATCCGGGTGGCAAATTGGGTTAGGGCTTCAGCAGCATTAGCACGAATTGCGCCATTACCCGCCAAGATTAGGGGATTTTTCGCCTTAGAAATTGCCACAGCTGCCTTACCCAAACTACGGAAAGACGCAAAGGTTTTTTCCCGACCATCTTTGCCTAGGGGTTGGCTATTGACTGGCATGGCCGCAATGTTTTCTGGCAAATCTATGTGTACCGCTCCTGGTTTTTCGGTCTGAGCGAGTTTAAACGCTTTACGGACAATTTCTGCGGTCGTATCAGGGCGGACAATTTGCCGGTTCCACTTAGTCACTGGAGCAAACATTGCCACCAAATCCAAGTACTGGTGGGACTCAATATGCATCCGGTCTGTTCCCACCTGACCAGTTATCGCTACTAGAGGTGCTCCATCCAAATTGGCATCAGCAACCCCAGTCATTAAGTTAGTTGCCCCTGGACCAAGGGTAGACAGGCAAACTCCAGCCTTTCCTGTCAGCCGTCCGTAAACGTCTGCCATAAAGGCTGCTCCCTGTTCATGACGAGTGGTAATAAATTGAATTGAAGAATGTCTAAGAGCTTCTAGAACATGGAGATTTTCTTCTCCAGGTAGTCCAAAAACGTACTCGACTCCTTCGTTTTCTAAGCAATTTACCAATAGTTCAGCGGTATTCATGTCACCCATATCTAATCATCCCTGGTATATATAGTTTTGGTATCAAAATAATCTTTGATTGTAAAAATTCCTGTTTAGATTTCTTTTGAGATTCCTTTTTAGCTTTTTCTATTAGCCTTCGTCCATATTTGTTATTAGTTCATGACAAGCGATGCAGAGGTGCGACCCGTGGCGAATTTAATTCGCCAACGGAAAGCGCACCTAAGCGGTCTTGGGGGTTTCCCCCATGAGCGACTGCATCAAGACAAGGATTTAGCATTTGAGATCCGGTGCATCCCAATTTTTCAGAAGTCAGTAGGGATCGAGCAATGTTAAAGCAGCCTTTGATAAGCTTTTGATAACTATCAAAGAACGGGAATACTGAGTTGTATAGCCATTCTGGCTTCTATCCGGGGAACTTTAATAAAAGTTAACAGTCAAAAATTGATGTAAAAAAGTTAAAAATGTTACATAAAAACTTCCTATTTTCCCCTTCACCAGCACCACAGGGACGGATACACAGATAGCCTCACCAACAAGGTTAATTTTAAGAATAGTGCTGAGTCCTGAGTCCTGAGTCAGAAAATCCGTCAGTAGTAACTATCACTGTTCAGGATTCAAATAGAATTGCTATAGGCTAATGGTTTTAGGCTAATGGTATTAGGCTAATGGTTGTAAGCATTCAGCAGTCAGCCGTCAGCTGTCAGCTTATTTTATTCAAAAGTACCTCAACTAGTGTGGCACAGGCTTCGACGCTGGGACTTGACCCATAAGCACGGCTGATAGCACCTCAAGTAGCACCATCTGTAGCGCATAGACTGTTCGCGTAGCGTGGCCGTAGGCCTTTAGCTGTTCGCGTAGCGTGGCCGTAGGCCTTTAGCTGATAGCTGAATGCTTACTAATGGTTTTAGCCTAATACCTAGGATTTTTACTTCACCCAAACAGTTTTGATGTTTACGAACTCATGTATCCCTTGAATGCTTAGTTCTCGCCCATAGCCAGAACGTTTGATGCCACCGAAGGGTAAACGGGGGTCGGATTTGACTAAGCCATTGATAAACACTGCTCCAGCTTCAAGTTCATCAATCAGCCTGGGGATTTGCTCCTCATTGGTTGTCCAGGCACTAGCTCCTAATCCAAATACTGTGGAATTGGCAAGCTTAATAGCAGCATCAATATCCGGAACTCTAAACAATAGGGCAACAGGGCCAAAAAATTCTTCGTTATCAGCTGGAGTGCCTGGTGGGAAGTCAGTTAGAATTGTGGGGGGGTAGAAGTTACCAGCGCGATCGCTTAAAGGATGGCCACCGATAAGAACCTTTGCCCCTTGTTCAATGCAGGCTTGTACCTGTTGGTCTAAGTCTCTAAGAATACCAGGGGTTGCCAATGGGCCAATATCGGTATCTTCCGCCATGGGATCTCCCACTTTCAAGGCTTGGAATTTGTCCAGTAGGCGTTGCTGAAAGTCCTCGGCTACTGCGTCCACCACAATAAACCGTTTCGCTGCAATACATGATTGACCGTTATTGAGCATCCTAGCAGTCACACCCGTGGTAGCTGCTGCTTCTAAATCGGCACTTTCTAGGACAATAAACGGGTCACTTCCCCCTAGTTCCAGGACAGTTTTCTTGATTTGTGTCCCAGCCGCTGCGGCTAAAGCTGCTCCTGCTAGCTCACTACCAGTTAGGGTGGCAGCTTTGACCCGTGGATCCTGAATTACTGCCTCTACTTGGTCAGCACCAATCAGTAAGGTCCCAAACACCCCTTCGGGAAATCCTGCTTCAACAAAGATTTGCTCAAGGGCTAAGGCGCATTGAGGCACATTAGAGGCGTGTTTTAGCAACCCCACATTTCCCGCCATCAATGCTGGAGCAGCAAAACGGAAGACTTGCCAAAATGGAAAATTCCAGGGCATGACTGCTAGAATTACTCCTAGAGGTTGGTAGCGCACAAAGCTTTGGGTGGCATCGGTATAGGCTGGGACATCTGCTAGGAATTCAGCTGCGTGTTCAGCGTAGTACCGACAAACCAAAGCACATTTTTGCGCTTCTGCGATCGCACTTTTGAGGGGTTTTCCCATCTCCGTGGTCATCAGCGTGCCGAATTTGACTCGATCCCGCTCTACAATCTCCGCCGCTGCGTTTAGCCACTCTGCTCTTTGCTCCATTGATGTTTGGCAGTATTGCTCAAACGCCTCTTGGGCAACTGCTAGCTTGGTCGCAATCGACGACGGACTCTCTGGCTCAAAGGTTTTGATGGTTTCCCCGGTTGCTGGGTTAACTGTAGCGATCCCCATGGCTTCCTCCTCCCCCCAATGGGGATAGTACTTCCAATTCTTTGATTATAACTAAGTATTTTCACTATGACTTATTTTTGCCAAAATGGCTTAATAGTTTGATATACTTTTAAAAATCGTCAACCCATTGCCCTATAAACTACCAGTCAAGCAAGTGTTAACCTAATATCAAGTTTTATCCTACTACCACGAAATTTATCTCACCAGTTTTTAAAACAGTTATCAACCAAATTCTAGGGATTAGAGCTTAGGGGTTAGGGATTAGACATTAGGCATTTAGGGGTTAGGGATTAGGCATTTAGGGTAATGGTGTTAGGGATTAGAGATTAGGGGTTAGGGATTAGGCATTAGGCATTAGGTAAAATACAAGCAGTTGACAGCCTCAGTGCTTGACGCGGAGCTAGGAAACTAGGTCAGACCACAAATTCTAGGTATTAGGTGTTAGGTATTAGTTACAACAGGGGCATTTGATAACCTCCTTGCTAAATAGGCTTGTCAGAACCCCCTTAGCCATTAAACCTAGTCCTAAGTAGTCGGACACAATTAAAGTTAACTGTGAGGACTTCGGAGCAGGTAGCTAAGGCCGTGGGCTACGCTTTTGGGCTTTGCCCGACGCTGCGCGAACGCGAACGGAGCAGGGAGCTTCGGAGCAGTAAGGGTTTGAGTCTAAGTAATATTTCTTAATACAGTGATCAAAATTTATGTCCGACTACTTAGAACCTTAAATTAGTAGTTTGATAATTTAGTCGATTATACTTAACTGAGATAAGAACTAATGACGAGAGCTAGATTGTGCCGTATTTAATTGCTAAATCAGAGCCGAATAACCAAGAAAGTTATAAATTGAGCAGTGGAGCCAATACCATAGGACGGGAAATAAAGAATAGTATTACCGTAATTCATAAAAGTCTTTCCCGTCATCATGCTCAGCTCACACTCACGAATGATCGGGTTATCCTAAAAGACTTAGGTAGCCTAAATCACACGTTTGTTAATGACGCCAAAATTGACCAGTGTGAACTCAAAGACGGAGACTTAATACGTCTGGGCAGTGTAATCTTTGAATTTGTGAGTGATGATGGCAGAATCACCCCAAATATCTTGAAGGATAATGATTCCAACTTTTCGATTGTCAGCAGGTTATCCCCAGAACAAACCCGTGTCGAAATTCAGGAATTACTGCACCATGACAGTTTAACTTATAAAGGCTCAGCCCTGAAGCTGCGAGAGCAAGAGACAGGTCAACGCTCAGTAGACAAGTTAAAAATCTTATTGGAGGTGAGTAAGCAACTTTCCTCTCCCGATGAGCCTGATCACTTGTTGAGAAAAATTCTTGACCTGCTGTTCGAGATTATGAATGTAGACCGGGCAATCATCCTCATGGTTAATCAAGACACGGGAATGCTAGAGGAAAAAGCTGTCAACTCCCGAACAGGCATACCCACCCATGAGCGATTTTATAGCAAACGAATTACCAATTTCGTACACCAGAAGGGGGATGGGGTTTTAATTGCTGATGCTGCCATTGACCAACGATTCAGTAATTCCCAGTCAGTGCTCCAGCAAGAAATCCATGCCTCCATGTGTGTACCTCTAAAACCGAGAGAGGAAGTGATTGGGGTATTGTATGCGGATAATCTCTCTAGAGCCAATATTTATTCTCAAGAAGACTTGGAGTTTTTGACGGCTCTAGCTAACCAAGCTGCGATCGCAATTGACAATGCTCAACTTTACCAGAAGATGCAGGAAGAAGCAGTAATGCGGAGTAAATTTGAGCTTTTCTTTCCGGAAGCTGTGAGTAAAAAGCTCAAGGAAGAAGGCCACTTAGAAATTATAGATACCGAAGTAACCGCCCTGTTTGCCGACATCAGTAAATTTACCCAAATGTCCTCTCGGATGAAGCCACGCCAAGTGATTGAGATGCTCAATGAATACTTCCAGGTGATGGTAGAGGATATTGTGTTTAAATACGAAGGCACTTTAGAAAAATATATTGGGGATGCCTTACTGGCTGTGTGGGGAGCCCCCTATTGCCAACCGGACGATGCTGACCGAGCCGTCCAAGCTGCGATCGCAATGCAACGAGCAGTTATTCACCTAAATCAGGATTGGTTCCAGCGGCGCAATTTAGAGATTGAAATCCACATTGGACTAAATACTGGCAAAGTAGCAGCAGGTAATATCGGTTCACACAAGCTGATTCAATACGCTACTATCGGTGACACTACCAATGTTACTAGCCGCATCTGTAGTGCCGCTCAGGAGGGAGAAATTCTAATTTCCCAAAGCACCTTCGACAAGCTGAGGGATAAAACTCTACCGTTGGAAAAAATGTCCCCGGTTAAGGTTAAAGGTAAAGACCAGCCCCTGCAACTGTATCGCCTACAGTGGGATACTTAATTCCGGGGAAGCTATAAAAGTTAAAGGTTACAGGTTGAAGGTTACAGGTTGAAGGTTACAGGTTGAAGGTTACAGGTTACAGGTTACAGGTTACAGGTTGAAGGTTACAGGTTGAAGGTTACAGGTTACAGGTTACAGGTTACAGGTTACAGGTTACAGGTTACAGGTGATTAAACCTTCAACCAAACAACCTTCAACCTTCAATCTTCAACCAAACAACCTTCAACCTTCAACCTTCAACCTTCAACCAAACAACTAAACAACCATCTCCTCAGGTTGGAAACCTAAAATCCAAATAGCCCTTTAAAATATCATGTGTAAAACTTGTTGTGACATGGTGGGTGCATAAATTGCCACGGCTGACCAGATAAGTAAATATAGATACCTAGCAAAAATTGACTGTTGCTAGAACTCTATTGACTTTATGCCTAAGTCCTGTACCTGCTCCTACCTTCCTCCTGTACCAGCGTGCTTCTGATGAGTCTGTGCATTAATCCCAACTGCTCAAATCCCCGCAACCCTGACAGTAAACTATTCTGTCAGAGTTGTAATTCTGAGTTGTTGCTGGAAGGGCGCTATCGAGTGATCAGTCAACTGGGAAATGGCGGTTTTGGCAAAACCTATGAAATTGTTGATCGTCAAGGCAACCCTAGAGTTCTGAAAGTTCTCATTAAGAATAGTCCCAAGTATATTGAACTATTCCAAAGAGAAGCCGAAGTCCTCGGCCGACTAGAGAATAGTGGCATTCCCAAAGTAGAACCTGATGCCTACTTCACAGTCTACCCCAGAAACAGCGACGAGCCAGTTCATTGTCTGGTGATGGAAAAGATTGAAGGATTGAATCTAAAGCAATACATCCAAAAGCGGGGTGCTCCCATTGACCAGAAAATTGCCATTCGGTGGCTGATCCAGCTAGCTACCATCTTACAGGCAGTACACAGTCATAACTTTTTCCATCGGGATATCAAGCCCTCTAACATTATGCTCAGGACAGATGGACAACTGGTGTTAATTGACTTTGGCACTGCCCGGGAAATTACAGGTACCTTTGTGACCAAAAAAGCCACTGGTATGGTAACAGGGGTAGTTTCCGCAGGGTATACACCACTAGAGCAGCTTAACGGTCAGGCAGTCCCCCAATCAGACTTTTTTGCTTTGGGGCGCACCTTTGTTTATCTACTCACTGGTCAAGACCCGAGTAAATTTTATGAATCCTATAATGATGAGTTAAGCTGGCGCGACAGTGTTCCGAATATTTTGCCACAACTGGCAGATTTCCTCGACTATCTGATGGCTCGTTTACCCAATCAGCGTCCCCAAACTGCTGAAGAAATTTATCAGCAGTTAGTAGATATTAACAATGCGTTGTATCCCACCAAGATACCTTTCCATACCAAAACTAGCCAAGCCTCCAAAGAAACAAAAAGCCATAAGTCAAGAATCAGTAATGGTTCTTCCCCAAGACGGCCAGCCAGTACAACTCAACCCTGGGTTGGTCCTACAGCACTGCCAATTTCTTCTGCCCCTAATCGGAATAGTAATTTACTAGACCCCAATTTTGTAGCTCTTTGCCAACAGGAACTCGCTGAGTTAATTGGCCCGATGGCTACCATTGTCTGCCAGCGTACTCTTGTCCAGCATCCTAACTCTTCCGCCCAAGAATTTGTAAAAGCTTTATCTCAACAAATTCCCAATCAAAAATATGCCCAAGACTTTCAACGGCGTTTAATGTCATCGGGTCAGTTATAGCGCTACGCGCAAGTCAGAAGTGAGAAGTCAGAAGTCAGAAGTAAGCTATGACTAAGTTTCGGAGATTAGGACATTCCTAATCTCAATGGGTAGTGCTATATAAGTAATACTTAGTAATCCTTCAGGCATCAGTTGAGCAAGCAATTAGTAATTTTGGATTACTAATTAGTTTCTGAATTCAGCATATTCATCGCCATTTCTAAACTAACTTTCATCCGATTCAGAGATTTGGCGAGTATACCAATTTCATCATCTGAATCATGGTCAAATTCTCCAGCCATATTGCCAGTACTAACTTCCTTAGCTAATTGAGCCATCTGCTTAAGAGGTTTGGTCACCGATACCTTTAGGAAACGATTAATCAGCAAGATTGCTACCAGGAAAAAACCAGTAATAATCCCAATCACCAATACCTGTAACTGCTTAGCATAATTAAAGATTTTAAACGCTGGAACTGATACAATTTTGGCACCAACAATTTCATCGAACTTCCAACCAAAACCATGCTCATCACCGTAGGTAGCAATTTGGCTAGCAGGGGCGGCTTCAGGAGTACTGTGGCATCGTAAACAGCTTTTTTCAGAAACAGCGAGAGGACGGGCAACATAAAAAATTTTTCCACTAGGAAGGGAGCGAAAACCGGTTTTTTCTGTTAGCTCTGGCTGCTGTCGAAAACTCTCCACGATTTCAGTCTCGAAACTATCAGCTTTATCTCTGAGGTTAGTTGGATTAAGGGTCGCTTCTTTATAGAAAAAATCACGATATTGCTCACGTTTACGTAAATTTTCAAAAACTTCACGAGCTGAATAAGCAGGTACTGTTTGGGGTAAAAATCTGTCTTCATTTTCTAATCGTTCAGCTAATTCTGGATTCACTTGATTATTGGTATACTCCCGCACCGAACCCATGGTTTCGATCAGAATTAGGGCTTGGTCAGTTACGACTTTTTCCCCATAGCCTTCTAAAAGTTGAGACAAAACCAAGCCACCAGTCAGTACAAGTCCTATAAAAATGGATAGCAATAGTAAGTTTAGCTTGATTCCTAAATTAAGTTTTTTTAACATTAGCCATCTCCCATAGTATCATTAGTGCCACAGCTGTTTTAGTTCTTAAGGTAATTAATTATGTTTTACCGCCGTCTATTCTTGTTGAATCTTATATTGATTTTCACAGCTTGTAACTCACCCGATACTCCTATGCTAGGGAAATTAAGTATTGGGATCGTAAGTTACGGGGAAAGCGATCGCTTTATAGAGCCATACTCAAAGTTAATCGAATATCTTGGTGCTCGACTTAAGATGATTATAGAATTAGAACCGATTTACAACGAGCGCAGAGCACTAACTTTGATTAAGCAGAGCAAGTTGTCTATAGTATTTGCTCCTCCTGGTTTAGCAGCCATCGCCATTGCTGAGGCACAGTACATACCAGTGCTACCTCTCGAAGGAGTCAAAAAGTCACGCTCAGTGATCGTAGTAAAACTCGAAAGCCCCATCCAAGACTTGACTGAACTAGCGGGTAAAGTCATTGCTTTAGGTCAACCTGGTTCTGCCACAGGATATTATCTGCCCATCTACAATCTCTACGGTCTGACCCTAGCGGAAGTGCGTTTTGCCCCCACACCAAAACAAGTCTTAGAGTGGATTGCCTCTGAGGAGGTAGTCGCTGGAGCTTTGTCTTTAGAAGAGTTGCAACGCTACCGCCTAGACTTTAGTCAGACTAGGTTCCGGATTTTATATATAGATTCTCATAAAATTCCAAGTGGTTCTATCCTGATCGGACCAACAGTCGAGAGAAATCTACAACAGGAGATCCACAAGGCACTAGAATCTGCCTCCAGCAGCATGGCAGCATCAGTAGGATACATCCCCAATGCTAAAGCACCTGATTATGATTACTTAATTGATGTGGTTCAGAAGGTTAGACCGATTGCCGAACGGATTCAAGAAAAACCTGCTCCTTTATACAGCCTTCCATTTGAGTTGTAAAACTTCCAAACAAGGGGAGAGACCGGCAGTAGCGGAAGAGAATCGATTATATTACCATTGGGGATTTTTAACAAATAATTTAGGATTGCTACATAAGCCGTTGGCAATGTGAATGGTTGCTAGGTAATCCCCTTTGCCTACTTAGCAAGTTTGCAGTTATTTAAAGACCCATAATCACCAGGATTACCTATCCTTATTTTTATTCAAAGTAATTGCAATTATAATTTTTTAAATAACATTCATGGCGGTAAATAAATAAATTGTTAACATGAGATAAATCCTTCTCATATAAGGATTACAGTCGCTAAACTTACACAAGTTCGTCAAAACTTTTTTTTTAAAATAAAGAATTTCACGAGGTATTTACAATAACGGTATTTTTTTTAAAATTTCATTATAGTTTATATTTTTCCCTGAACCATATGCGAGCCATCCGTATCAGTAATTAGAGGAACATTTATACGGATATAGGCTATGCGAATTTACACTACTCTTGCTTTAATTACTGTTTTAACCATCTGGTTTGGGGTTAATTTACCGATGATTGCCCATGGCTCAAATGCACCACTAAACTATAGTAATGATTGTCCCAGTGTAGTAGAGCAAACAGGACAAATTTTTTCTTATGGAAGAAAAGAAAACCACAAATTTGTCTCATCACCAGTAATTCCGACTACCCTGATCGCCCATCGTGGTAGCGGACGTGTGTCTCTTGTGTGAGAGTCAACTGACTGGATTCCGTTTGATGGCATATCTGGCTGCATTTCAATCCCACTGTTGGGTACGAGTAGCGGGCTACAGTGGGAAAGTGCTAATTCAATATAGTGTACTTGTAGTTGGCTTATTTTATATAATATATTGGAATAAGACATGATTAGGGTGCCTCTTAATTGGTCAATTTTCTGCCAAGCAACCTCAGCTCGCTTTCTTCGATGACAGTGAGTTAGTTCTAGTGTGGAAAAATGAAACTAAATAAGCTTGATAACCAACGGAAGTAGATGTGATTGCCCCTAAGATGATCAACCAATCCGATCTGATCAAAACCCTAAGCCCCAGTGCAATGGATCAGATCATGCTATACCTGGCTTTCAGCGCCCTGCGGACGAGTGGACACCGACATGGGGCGTTTTTAGATGCAGCAGCAACCGCTGCCAAATGTGCCATTTACATGACCTATCTGGAGCAAGATGGCAATATCCGCATGACTGGGCATTTGCATCACATTGAGCCAAAGCGGGTAAAGGTCATTGTTGAGGAAGTTCGACAAGCGTTAACAGAAGGGAAACTGCTCAAGATGTTGGGGTCTCAGGAACCTCGCTATCTGATTCAGTTTCCCTATGTCTGGATGGAACACTATCCCTGGCAACCAGGGCAATCTCGGATCAATGGCACCAGCCTTGACCTGGAAGAAAAGCGCAATCTTGAGATTAAGCTGCCAGATCACCTGCCGGATGCCCAGATCATCAATTCCTTACAATTCTTTGAATTAATAGAATTTCTCCACCGGAGATCCCAAGAAGACTTACCACCAGAGCGACGTCTGCCATTGAGTGAAGCTCTAGCTGAACACATCAAGCGTCGCTTAACCTATTCAGGAACTGTCACCAGAATCGATCACACCGGTGGCTTACCCTACTACGCTCTAACCAATGCATATTACTCGCCAGTAGATGACAAAGCCCGCACCTACACCATGATTGACGAAACAGCGCGATACTTCCGGTTAATGAGAAACTGGGCAGAGCGTCAGCCGCAAGTCATGCGAGGGTTGGAGGAACTAGATATCCCGCCAGAGAAAATCAATCAGGCCATGGAAGAGTTAGATGAAATTATCCGCCAGTGGGCAGATAGGTATCACCGCGATGATGGTGAACCAATGGTTCTACAGATGGTCTTTGGACCAAAATCTGAATAAAGTATGAAGTATGAAGTATGAAGTATAAAGTGGGAACTCGGAAGTCGGAAGTCTAACGCTATCTCAATTTATTAGATTGATTAGTTGCTTAGCAAGTTGTATGTTTTCATCCTTCATCCTTAATACTTCACGATTAACACTTCATGCTTCGCAATTAACACTTCATACTTCATGCTTCATGCTTCATGCTTCATACCTGGCTGATCCAGTGCCATGCTAGAGCTAACAGCACAACAGCGATCGCACCAATAATCGTATTAATAATATTCACGACTTCATTGGTCAACCATTCTAATTTAGATTGTAGTGTCGCACCAATTACACTCTCCAGATTGGTGGCGATGAAGGCAGCAGTAACACAGAAAAATACTCCTGTCAAGTTAACCAAACCAACGCCCCAACCCACAAATGCGATCGCAGCTGAAGCAATTACTCCAGCTAGGGTTCCCTCAAGACTTACAGCTCCTTCTGTTCCCCGGGCTACTGGCTGTAAGGTAGTAATCAGGAAAGTCCGTTTGCCGTAAGCCTTACCCACCTCACTGGCAGTGGTATCGGACAGCTTAGTAGCAAAACTAGCAACATAGCCCAGTAACAATAACTGCTGGTAAGGAGCATCCACCAGTAGGGTACCCAAGGCACAAATCGCTCCAGTCAGTGCTGAACCCCAAACATTCTCTGGTCCCCTAGCACCGGAACGCTTTTCCGCAATTCCTGCCGCTTCCTTTTGCGCCATACCAATGCGGGTGACACCAGACCCTACCAAAAAGTAAAATCCGACTACTGTGTAACCTGGCCAGCTCAGAGTACCCCAAATCAGTACGCCTAATATCCAAGCGTGGACAATCCCAGCAGGGGTGAGTAATTTTTTGGGGGCTATCCATACCATGGCAAGGAAAACTGTGTTCACTGCAACAGCAACTAGCCAAGGATTTAAAGAAAGACTATCATCAAGCATAGCAAAATAGTTATATTGGTAATTAGTAATTGGTTAATTGGTAATTAGTAATTGATAATTGGTAAGTGGTAATTGATAATTGGTAATTGTAATTGCTTCCGAGCCATTACCCCAGCACTCATACCCTATTACCCATTCCCCATTATCCAAAAAACCAATAACAAAGCACACTACTGAAGCAACCGGATCCCAGATTAGGTCAGATTCTTGAATAAAGTTGAATTTCTTTAAAACCTTGGCCAAAAGGCCACGCTACGCGAACAACCTACCCTACAAGAGATCCCTGGGCAAGAACAACCTTCAACCCTTTTGCCTTCAACCGTCAAAACCTTCAACCTTCAACCGTCAAAACCTTCAACCTTCAACCGTCAAAACCTTCAACCTTCAACCGTCAACCTTCAACCTTTAAAACCTTCAACCGTTTTCCCCTCAAACCAAAACTTATGAAACCAGTCCTATTTCATCTCGCATTTCCCGTTACCGACATTGAGCAAACTAAAGTCTACTACGGTGATGGACTTGGCTGCGAAATCGGTAGAGAATCTCGCCATGCGGTGATTCTGAATTTATACGGTCATCAACTCGTGGCTCACCTAACCAAAGAAACCCTGACACCTCAGCGGGGTATTTATCCTCGACATTTCGGGTTAGTTTTTACATCCCTGGCTGATTGGGAAGCCTTACTTTACCGTACTAAACAAAAACAATTATCTTTCTACGAGCAACCCAAGACCCGCTTTCCCGGTCAACTTACAGAGCATCGCACTTTCTTCCTCCAAGATCCATTTTATAACTTAATGGAGTTTAAGTTCTACTGTCATAGTTCAGCAATTTTTGGTGGACGTGAGTTGGCAGAAATTGGCGATCGCGTTTAAGCCAAATCCTTTTCAGCAATTCTCAAACGAGAAACACACCCAAGAAGGGTTGATGAACACAAAGGTTGATAAAACTAGAAAAACCCCTTACTGAGTAAGGGGTTTTTTCAGCTAAGCTGATTGGAACTACTGATACCAAGTCCCTATAGCTTCCACGGTCGCTGTTTTGGGGGGCTAGTTCTGATCGTCAATCAGCTCAGGTTATAACCGTGTGCAGTATAGCTTAGATAAGGTTGGGGTTGAAGCCAGCCTCGGGTGGCTGGTCGATGACCATTGCATCCCTCAATTCAGACCCATTCAAGTGCCAAAAAGCAATAGTATTATTGTTGTTCCAGACAATATCATACTTGCCGTCATTATCTACGTCTGCAATACCCTGAATGCTCCATCCAGTTGAGCTTAGTATTCCTAAGGGCTCACCATCCCGTGTGAGGATGTCACCTTTGACTAGTTTCTTATTAGACATCTGCCATGTGGCAATCTGTCCACTCTCCGAGTGGTACCACAGAATCTGGTCTTGGCCATCGCCGCTGAAGTCCGCCACAGCTTCGATTTGCCATCCAGTTGATGATGGTGCTAGTACCGGCTCATCGTCTCGTGTTACCACGGCAGCATCGACTAGTTCGTTGCCATTTATCTCCCATATGCCAACCTGTCCACTATCCTGGTTGTACCACAGAATCTGATCTCGATCCCCACCACTGAAGTTACCAGCACCGTGGATTTCCCATCCACTGTCTTCGGCTATCAGTAAAGCCTGACCATCCCGTTCAATGCTCCCCTTATTCACCAGCTGGTCACCATCTATTTCCCAGATTGCAACCTCTCCAGTATCTCGGTTGTAGGCGAGAATATCATGTTTGAGGTCACCGTTAAAGTCAGCAAACTCGGTGATTTCCCATTCCATGGGGTCTACCTCACCAGACTCAATAATCACCTCCTTGATCTCGTCACCTTGCCCTTGCCAGTATTTAATGGCTCCGGTTACTTTGTTAAGCCAGAATACATCATCCGTTTCACCGTCGCCATCAAAGTCTCCAGTACCTTGGATTTCCAAATTGAGATCTTTTTCCGCAGGAAGGCTAACTGTATTTACCTGGTGAGTATCATCTATCTTCCACAGCTTATTCTCTCCTGTCAGTGAATTACGCCAGACAAACCTGGTACTATTGTCAGGAACTGACGATGTGTCATCAGCAATGGTAATCTGAGCAAACCTTTTGCCAACTAAGTTATAATCTTCGCTGGTATTTAAGACCAGGTTAACAGTTTCATCACCTTCGTCGATTCGGGAGTCGATTTCTGGAGTGATTTTCAGCTCGACGGAAGACTCACCAGCGGCAATAGTGACTGACCCATTGAGGGTTTCACTGTAGTCATCTGCGGTAGCAGTGCTACCAAAAGTCATGTAACTGACAGTAAGGTCTTCACTAGTGTCTCCGGAACGAGTGATGGTGATGCTGCCTGGGTCTTGGTCTTTTTCCGCTGCCTCAAGGTCACTAGCAGTGATCGTGACAATCGGGATGTCATTATCAAAAATATTGGCAGTGACTAACCCAACATTGCCCAGGGGATAGTTCACACTGTCCTCGGATTTGGTAATCTCGTGGCTGATGGTACTTTCGTGATCCCCTTCAACCTCTTGATCATCCAGCCCTCGCACTGTGATAGTTTGGAGTTTTGCCTCATTGAAGGTAAGCACTTGCTCTGAAGCAAAGGTAGTTCCATCTAAACTGATTTCAGTTTGATCATCAGCTTTGATAGTAACTTCTACTTCTCCAAGGGGCTGTTTAGTTAACGCAACAGTGTAGATACCAGTACCACCCTCAAATAGTATTGGGTTTTCACTGATGATAATCTCTGGGGTTGTGGTAACAGTCTCATTATCAGTAATGGTAATCTCGGTGGATGGGATATTGAGAGTTGATGGATATTTGACCTCATCCCCGGTGTTGATAATGGCGTAGCTGATGGTGCTGGTGTGCTCACCTTCGACAACGGTGTCATCCACCGCCATTACCTTAATGGTTTTGGCAGCAGTATCGACTAGGCTGACCACCACTTCGTTGTCGAAGCTCTCTCCATCAACACTGATTTCACTGTTGTCATCGGCAGTAATGGTGATTTCTACTGCCCCAGCTGGAACAGTGTCCAGAGCAATAGTATACTCCTGTGCCTCTCCCCCTTCCGTCAGAGGAGAAATTGGGGTGATGATCACTTGACCAGCAGCATCTGCCTCATTATCAGTAATGGTAATTTCAGTGGATGGGATATCGAGAGTATCAGGATATTTGGCCTCATCCTCGGTGTTGGTAATGGCGTAGCTGATAGTGCTAGTGTGCTCACCTTCTATACTCTGGTCATCCACTGCCTGTACCGTAATGGTTTGAGCAAGAGTATCACTTAGGCTGACCACCACTTCGTTGTCGAAGCTCTCTCCATCAACACTGATTTCACTGTTGTCATCGGCAGTAATGGTGATTTCTACTGCCCCAGCTGGAACAGTGTCCAGAGCAATGGTATACTCCTGTGGCTCTGCACCTTCCGTCAGAGAGGCAATCTCGCTGATCAGGACTTTACCAGCAGCATCTGCGTCATTATCAGTAATGGTGATCTCGGTGGGTGGGATAATCAGAGTATCAGGATATTTGACCTCATCCCCGGTGTTGGTAATGGCGTAGCTGATGGTAGTGTTATGGTCACCTTCCACACTCTCGTCATCCACCGCCTGTACCGTAATGGTTGTGGGGGTGGTATCCGTTAGGCTGACCACTACTTCGTTGTCGTAGCTCTCCCCATCGAGACTGATTTCACTGTTGTCATCGGCAGTAATAGTGATTTCTACTGCCCCAGCTGGAGCAGTATCAAGAGCAATGGTATAAGTGCCAGGCTCTCCTGCTTCTGCGATCGGGGAAATTTCCGTGATCAGGACTTGACCAGGAACAACTGCGTCATTATCAGTAATGGTGATCTCGGTGACTGGGATAATCAGAGTATCAGGATATTTGACCTCATCCCCGGTGTTGGTAATGGCGTAGCTGATGGTAGTGTTATGGTCACCTTCCACACTCTCGTCATCCACCGCCTGTACCGTAATGGTTGTGGGGGTGGTATCCGTTAGGCTGACCACTACTTCGTTATCGAAGGTCTGCCCATCAAGACTGATTTCACTGTTGTCATCGGCAGTAATGGTGATTTCTACTGCCCCAGCTGGAACAGTGTCCAGAGCAATGGTATACTCCTGTGCCTCTCCTCCTTCCGTCAGAGGGGAAATCTCGCTGATCAGT